>CAZUOQ010000004.1:0-153352 GCA_964622195.1 uncultured Methylotenera sp.
GGTTACTTTCTTTTCAGGCAGTTAAAAGAAAGTAACTAGCTGTCGGGCTACCCCCGACATGGTGAATATTCCTGCACTTTACCCCCACCCCAACCCTCCCCCTTAAAGGGTGAGGGAATAAATGTCTCCGGATTCTCGCTTGCGGGCGAGGGTCTTATCCTCGCGGATGATGCACCGAATGCAATTTCTTCAACCGCTCCCGCGCCACATGGGTATAAATCTGCGTCGTTGAAATATCTGAATGCCCCAGCAACATCTGCACCACACGCAAATCCGCGCCATGATTCAATAGATGCGTTGCAAACGCATGACGCAGCACATGCGGTGACATATGCTTACTGATGCCGGCCAACAACGCATAACGCTTGATCAGATACCAGAACGCCTGCCGCGTCATCGCCTCGCCACGATTAGTCACAAACAAGGCATCACATAAGCGCTTTTGCAAAATTTCAGGCCGTGCCTCCTTTAAATAACGGCCAATCCAGTCCGCAGCTTCTTCACCCATAGGCACCAATCTTGTTTTGCTGCCTTTGCCCGTGACCCGCACTACACTATCACTGACGCTGACTTCTGTCGTTTTGATAGACACCAGCTCAGAAACCCGCAATCCGCAAGCGTATAACAGCTCCAGCATTGCCCTGTCGCGCAAGCCTGCCGGCTCATTTAAATTCGGGGCGTTGAGCAAAGCCAGCACTTCATCTTCATTCAGGCTTTTTGGCAGGCTGCGTGGCAGTTTGGGGGACTCTATTTGCAGTGTGGGATCAGCACTGATTTTATTTTCACGCAGGCAGTAACGGTAAAATCGCCGCAGGCTGGCAATCAGGCGACTGATGCTGCGCGGCTTGCTTTGCGGAAACTTGACCGCCAGGTATTGCTGGATATCAGCCGGCTCAACCGCTAATAGCGGCTTATGCTGAGCTTGTGCCCAAAGCGCAAAACCCGTTAAGTCCAGCCGGTAACTTTGCAGTGTATTTTTTGACAGCCCATCTTCCAGCCAAAGATGATCTATAAATATATCCAGATCCGTCTTACTCTCCAGAGAAAGGTCTTGCTCACTCACTAGCCACTCCTGGCAAATGCACACCTTCATGCTTGAGCAGCCACTGCTTGATTAACAGCCCACGTTCTTTACCCTGCATAAAGCCGCCAAGACCATGCTGTGCGACCACCCTGTGGCACGGCACAACCAACGGCAGATGATTGGCACCACAGGCATTGGCAACCGCCCTGGGACCAGAACCTATTTCGCGTGCAAGCTCACCATAGGTACGTACCTCTCCGACTGGAATTGCAGCTATCGCCTGCCATACACGCTGCTGAAAGGCTGTTCCATGTTGGGATACAGGCATATCGAATCGTGCCTCAGGATTCAGCAGGTACGCAATAACCTGCTGGCTGGCACGCATCACTAAAGGGTTGCCGGATTGTTTTGCAATCTCGAGAGTATGTCCCGGCATTACTGTAAGCAACTCAATGGCAAGCTGGCCGTTATGCGCTGCAATCGCTACAGCGCCGAATGGAGTGTGAATGAGTGCATCGTCCTGATTATTCATGATGGGATGTTAAACCAAACTTGTCATAACGCAAATGCCAAGAAACAAAATGCCAAAAAACGAGATCCCAGGCACAACAAAAAACCCCAACGATTTGCATCTGTTGGGGTTTTTCTGCATCCGCTTTAAATTAAGCGCTTTCTGCTGGAGCCATGACTTCTTTGTCACGTGAAACCAATTTCTCTTTAATACGTGCAGACTTACCTGAACGCTCACGCAAGTAGTACAGTTTTGCGCGACGTACATCACCGCGACGTTTCAATTCGATTGAAGCGATCAGTGGTGAGTAGGTTTGGAATGTACGCTCAACGCCTTCACCTGAAGAGATTTTACGCACGATGAATGATGAGTTCAAACCACGGTTACGTTTAGCGATCACTACACCTTCGTATGCCTGTACACGTTTGCGGTTACCTTCAACCACGTTTACGCCTACCACTACAGTGTCACCTGGAGCAAAGTCAGGAATTGTTTTGCCTAAACGGGCAATTTCTTCCTGCTCTAACATTTTAATAATATCTGCCATCTTATTTATCTCCTCAGGTTACCCGTCAGAGTTCCTTTTAATTATGAAGAAACTTGTTCCTGCCATCTAATCCTGCTGTAGCAGCCGTGTTTCTTCTTTCGTCAACGACCTTGCGGCCAATAAATCGGGACGTCGATCCCGAGTTCTTTGCAATGACATTTTCAAACGCCACTGCTTGATCTTTGCATGATTGCCTGACATCAACACTTCAGGTACCTTCACGCCTTTATATTCTTCCGGCCTTGTATAATGCGGGCAATCCAGCAGACCATCTACAAATGAATCTTCAATCGCAGAATCACTGTCTCCCAAACTACCCGGCAACTGCCGGATAATCGCATCCATCAACACCATGGCAGGCAATTCACCGCCACTTAACACATAATCGCCGATGGAGATTTCCTCATCCACCTCAGCATCTATCAGACGCTGGTCTACACCTTCATAACGGCTGGCCAACAATAACAAGCCAGATTTCTTGCTTAGCTGCATGACTTTATCATGCGTCAGCGGCTTACCTGCCGGTGAAACGTGCACCACCCAAGGCTCTACGCCCTGATCTGCCTGCATCGCCCTTGCTGCACTGATTGCCTTTTCCAACGGCTCAATCAACATCACCATGCCAGGGCCGCCACCATAGGGACGATCATCCACAGTCTTATGATTGTCAGTAGTGTAATCACGCGGATTCCAATACTGCACAGCATAAATATTTTTTTGTAACGCCCTGCTGCTAATGCCATATTTAGTAACGGCATCGAACATCTCAGGAAACAACGTTACGATATCAAACTTGAACGCCATGATTAAAGCGCCGGTTAAAAATCCGGATCCCAATCCACTAACATTGTTTTGGCTTTCAAATCCACTTCCAATACGACTGATGCAATAAAAGGCAGCAGCCTTTCCAGTGGTTTTTCTTTTACAGCTTTATCAGCTGAGGTTTTGTCCGAAGCTGCAGTCTTAACCGGCGCACTCTTCACTACCAGCACATCATTCGCGCCAGTTTCAAGAATATCGTCAATCACACCCAAATCAACGCCTTGCAGGTTTTTAACATGCAGACCAATCAGGTCAGACCAGTAATATTCATTCTCGTCCGGTTCCGGCAATTGTGATCTTGGCACTGCAATCTGCTTACCTTTACAGGCAAACGCAGCATCACGATCATTAATCCCTTGCAGTTTGACGATAATGACATCATTGTGAATTTTGGCTGCTTCTACAACCATTTCACGCCAGTCATCACCTTTGCCCAGCCACCAGTTATCGTAGTCAAACAGACCGTCGATTTCCTCGGTATCAGGCAGTACTTTCAGCCAGCCATAAACGCCGTAGGGCGCAACAACGCGCCCCATGACTACCATTGCATTATCTGCCAAAACTAAACCTCAATTCGGCTTAGCCTAATCACTTGCAATGCCTGAATGTATCCAGGCAGCAAATCATTAAGCGTCAGCAGCTGGAGTTTCTTCAGCAGCGGCAGCAGCTGCAGCGGCTTCTTCAGCAGCTTTAGCGTCGGCCTCAGCTTTAGCAGCGTCAGCAGCAGCTTGCACTTTAGCAGCTTCTTCAGCAGCAATTTTAGCTTTCTTGGCATCTGCCTTAGCAGCATCTTTAGCTTTAGCAGCGATCGCAGCTTCAGGGCCTTTAGCGTGGAACTTCACCAGACGTGCAACTGTTTCTGACAGTTGTGCGCCATTGTTTTGCCAGTGAGCAACACGAGCCAAATCAATACGCAAACCTTCAGCGTTAGCGCTGGCAGATGGGTTGTAGAAACCAACGCGCTCAATAAAGCGACCGTCGCGACGGTTACGTGAATCAGCCACAACAACGTTGTAGAAAGGAGTTTTTTTCGCGCCACCACGAGCTAAACGAATAATAACCATAATCTTTGTTCTCTTTTGAATAATTTAAAGCAGAAAGGCGCGGATTTTACGTCATATCCGAACCTTTTGGCAAGCTATTTATCCATCAATTTTATTATTAATGTATCTATTTGTTTTTGTAACTAATTACAGAACAAATACAGCTATGCCAAAAACCGATTTTTAATACATTTACAGGCGATGCTTGTAGTGCGTCGGATCAGGCAGTCCTGCAGCGGCAAAACCTTCGCTGCGCAGACGGCAAGAGTCACAGACGCCACAAGCTTCGCCCTGGCTATTCGCCTGATAGCAGGAAACCGTCATGGCGTAATCCACACCTAATTTCGTGCCTAACTGCACAATCTGCGCTTTGGTCATGTCAATCAACGGCGCATGCACGGTGATGGTTTTGCCTTCCACCGCGCTTTTAGTTGCCAGGTTTGCCATGTTCTGGAATGCTTTAACGTATTCGCCGCGGCAATCCGGGTAACCGGAGTAATCCAGCGCATTCACACCAATAAAAATATCCTGTGCGCCCAATACTTCAGCCCAGGCCAAAGCCAATGACAGCATAATCGTATTACGTGCCGGCACATAAGTCACCGGAATACCTTCCGAGGCACTTTCCGGCACCGCGATAGCATCATCTGTTAATGCAGAACCGCCAAACAGTGACAAATCAAGCTGCGCAGTTTTATGCGCTGCCGCCCCCATGACTGCTGCTATATTCTTAGCCGCATTCAACTCGGCGATATGGCGCTGGTGATAATCCAGACTCAGGCAATAACATTCATACCCTTGACTACGCGCATAGGCCAGCACGGTTGCTGAATCCAACCCGCCCGAGAGTAATACAACAGCCCTACGAGATGGCGTATTCTCGGCAACAATGCCCTTTACGGGCGTTTCAACTTGACTATTCATACCGCATCAAACCCCGGGCTTCTCGCCCCATAATATTTTGTGCAACTGCACCTGCATACGTACCGGCAACTGATCCTGCAATACCCATCCTGCCAACTCAGTCGGATTAACCTGGCTGTACACCGGAGAAAACAGCACTGGGCATTTTTCGGCAATATGATGTTTATTTAGAATTTCTTTTGCCCAATCGTAATCTGCACGACTGCAAAGCACGAACTTCACCTCATCGGTTTGCTTGAGATGTTCCAGATTGCTCCACACATTGTTTTCAACTTCACCGGAATCCGGCGTTTTAACATCAAGAATCACTGAAACGCGCTTATCGACAGGGCTGATATCAATCGCACCACCGGTTTCAAGCGATACGCTATAACCAAGATCGCACAACTCCTCAAGCAGCACCAGACAGCCTTTTTGTGCCAGCGGTTCACCGCCGGTCACTGTGACATATTTTGTACCGTAGTCCGCAACCTTGGCCAAAATATCACTGATCTCCATATTGCTGCCGCCGCTGAACGCATAAGCAGTATCACAATACACACAGCGCATCGGGCAGCCAGTCAGGCGCACAAACACGGTAGGCAAGCCGACGCGACTGGACTCGCCCTGCAGTGAATAAAAGATTTCGTGGATTTTAAGTTTCATGTGATATTTTATAGCGCCGTATATGCACGCTATAAAAAAATAGCGCCAATTGAATTGGCGCTATTTTAACTTAAAAGGCGTAATACGCTAAATCCAAGTTAACATCATAGTGAACACCCAGGTTAACTAAGTAAATGTTTTTTCTAACAATTACCTGATGGACTCCAGCGCTTTCAGGCGTTTTTGCGCCGTCGGCGTTACCTCACTATCAGGAAACTTTTTCACCAGTTCACGTAAGGTTTTCTTGGCAGCCGCCACCTGACCGAGCTGAATCTGGCTGTTGGCCATATTCATCATTGCTTCAGGTGCTTTGGCACTGTCAGGATGCGTATCCAGTAATTTTTGCTGGGTAGCGATTGCTGATTTATAGTTCTTTAATGCAAACTGCGAGTAGCCCAAGCCATACATGGCATCTGCTGCTGAAACACTGCTCGGATAGTCTTTTAAAAATTTATCATAAGCAGCAAAGGCATCTTTATGTTTGCCATCTTTTGATAAAGCATTCGCTGCTTCCAAATGTTTCTGTTCTTCTGATTCCTTTGTGGCAGCCGCTGGCTCTGTCGCTGCCGGCGTTACCGGAACCGCACTGCTTTCCAGCTTGCGTAAACGGGCATCTGTGTCCGTATATAAATCTTTCTGGCGCTGCTGGGCTAAATCGAGATTATGCGTTACCAGTTCCAGATCGCCTTTTAACCTTGAATTTTCCAGCTTCAGGGCTTCTACCTGCGCCTGCATGTCAACTAGACCATTTTTAGCAATTGCCTCTAAAGAAGTGAGCCTTTGCTCGAGTGCCTGCTGATTTTTTTTCAATTCAGCCAGTGTAGCCTGAGTAGCCTGATTCTGACTTTGCATGGTTTTTTCAAGCTCAAGTATCTTCTTACGCGCCTCGGTGTCATCAAACAATGCCGCATGGCTGCTATATGAAAATAATTGTGCCGTTAAAAACAGGCTGGCCAGAATCAGTTTTTTCATCGTATCTATTCTATCTAAATTACTTGTCTACCATTCCAAATTACTCGCCCTCGTAGACAATATCTACGCGACGGTTTAGTTGGTGACAAGCTTCATCTTTACAATTTGGCGTGGCTTTCTCTTCGCCGTAGCTTACTGTTTCAATCTGCTTATCTTGCGCACTCAGCAGATTCAATGATTTTTTCACTGAAACTGAACGACGCTGACCCAATGAAAGATTGTACTCACGTGTACCGCGCTCATCGGCATTACCTTGCAGGATGACTTTTGCACTGCCGTGCTCAGCCAGGTATTTTGCATGCGCTTCGATCAGCGGACGGAACTCTTCTCTTACTGTGTCTTTATCAAAATCGAAATATACAGTGCGTTTAGACAAAATATTGTTTGGATCAGTCAAAGGATTACCGCTAACAGCCGTGTCTTGAACACCGGCAGTATCAGCGCCGCTGTCTGCTACAGGCGCAGCTGGCGCAGTAGTCGCTGCTTTAGGACTTTTATCTTCTACAGCCGCTGGCTTATCAACCATAGGCGTACTCTTACATGCTGATAAAGCCATCGCCACTAACAAGCTACCCAAGAGCTTTTTGTTTAAGATGCTTTTGTTCATTTTATTCTCCTCAAATTAAGTTGCAGTCTTGCAACAGTAAGCTAACCACATTGAATTACTTCAACGTGTGTTCTAATTCAGTAATGGCCTAATTCAGTAATGGCCCCCACGATGGCTCACGTATATCACCGCCAGATTCACTCAGGCGCTGCTTGACACGCCCGTCTGAAGACACAGCAGCCAAAGCCCCGCGACCACCCACTCGGGTAGCATATAGTATCACACGACCATTAGGTGCAAAACTCGGTGATTCATCCTGACCGCCATCGCTCAATAGCTGCACCTGCCCGCTAGCCAGATCCTGCAAGGCAATACTGTATTTCGCACCATCCTTGCGCACCATGACCAACGACTTGCCGTCAGGTGAAAAATGTGGACTCAGGTTGTGGTCACCCTTAAAGGTCACACGTTGTGCCTCACCTCCAAATGCAGACACTTTATAAATCTGCGGGTTCCCGCCGCGGTCAGAAGTAAAATAAATCCACTTCCCATCCGGTGACCAGCTAGGCTCCGTATCAATCGCACTGCTCTTGGTTACCTGTTTCAAACCGGTACCATCGGCGTTAATCGTATATAGCTGCGAGTTAGCTGAATGACTGAGCACAATTGCCAGTTTTGTCCCATCCGGTGACCAGGTCGGCGCACTATTGTTACCTTTAAAATTAGCCAGAGTCAGGCGTTGGCCAGTGGTTAGCGACTGCACAAAGATGATCGGTTTCTTTTTCTCAAACGACACGTAGGCAATCCTGGTGCCGTCTGGCGACCAGGCTGGCGAAATAATCGGCTCACTCGAAGAAACCACGGTTTGTGCATTTACGCCATCAGCGTCTGCAACTTGCAGTGCATAACGGTTCTTGGTTTTGTTGATGTAGGCAATACGGCTCGCAAAAATAGGGCCTTCACCGGTCAGTTTCTGATAGATCACATCCGCGATTTTATGTGCGGTCAACCTCAACTGGTTGGGCGCAATGTTGTACTCCATTGTCACCAGCTGCGTTTGCTTGAGCACATCTGCCAAGCCGAATGTCACTTTAAGGCGGTTACCTGGCAAAACCGTCACATTGCCGACTGTAATCGCCTGTGCCTGCAATACAGCCCATTCAGCATACTTTACCTGCGATATTTCAGTTGGCCGGCTCGCTACACCACCAGTCTCCAGCACCCGGAACAGGCCGCTGCGACGCAAGTCTGCCGCAATGATGTCAGCAATTTTATCCTGGCTTGCCGTTGCAGCCTGACCGAAAGGTACGATTGCAATTGGAATCTGCTGTGCGCTGCCACCGCTGATTTCGATTTCCAAGGCAGCATGTGCTGCGCTTGACGCTGCGACTGTGGCAACAAAGATAAAAGACCGGAACAAGTTGAGAATTTTTTTCATATACTGAATTTAGGCTTGCATCGATTAAAGTGAATGAATTTTACTGCAATAAGCGCAAAAATCCATAAACGTTTTCTTTCATGAATCAGTTGGCACAAACTAAAAAATAGTGCGACTGTCGTTAATTGGCTAATGATCGTCATACCTGCGTAAGCGGTATCCAGTTAGATTTGAATTTAAGTAACTATTATTAATAACTTTAATCATTTACCTTGCCTGGATTCCCGCCTGCGCGGGAATGACAAACTAGTGAATTTAAAATTAAAATTTTTAAAAAAAAACCTCTACCTAATCATTGCTCAATTAACTTTCATTAGGTTTGAATGTAAGCTTGAGGTTCCTGAACTGGGAGAACAAGCTTGCATCCGATGGTAACGGCAATGGTTCAGACGCCCTGATTGCACGCTCTACTGCATCGTCACAGGCCGCATTGCCGCTGGATTTGACGAGCTTGGGCGAACCACTCAGTTCACCGGTAGGGATTAATCCAATTTCAAATTTCAGTTCTGGGTTGCCATTACCGCACAATGTTTTATTGACGTTGCTGCGGATTTTTGCCTGAATTTTCGCTTTAAACTCATCTACCACACCAGCACTTGCAGCAGACTTGGCTGCTGAAGCACTCTGCTCACCCGCAGCTTTATCCTCATTCAGAAGCTCCTGCTGCATTTTTTTGAGCGCATCATTATTTGCTTTAGGTGTAACTTTTGGCGCGTTTTTCAAATCTTCCTGACGCATTTGCTCCAGCAATTTTTTACGTGCATCCTCTGCTTTTGTATCAGGCTTAGGCGGTTCTTTTTTTACCGGCTCTTTCTTGACCGGTTTTTTCTCAATGGCTATTTCCACTTTTGGTTCTGGCTTTTCTTCAGGTGCAACTACCGGCTCAGGTTCTGGAATCTCTTTTTCTACAGGCATCGGCTCAGGTAAAGGCTCAGGCACAGGCGCGGGCTTATGCACTTCAACTGCAACACTGTCCCACAACTCAACCTGCGCAATACTGATAGGATGCGTAGTTTTCCAGTTAAACGAAATCAGCAGCGCACCCAACAGCAAGGTGTGCACCAATACGGAAAATACACCGGCCTTGAATGAATCTGGATTTTCGCGCTGACGTAACATCATAATAAATTCTGATCACACGTTTAAAGCGGCTTCAGCAGCAAACCGACTTTATCTACTTTATTGGTCTTCAATAAATCCATGACACCGATTACATCTTCATATTTGACACTTTTGTCAGCCGCAATCACGACTGAACGCTCCGGTGACTTACCCAGCTGCACTTTAACTGCAGACAGCAATTCATCGCGCTGCATGGTTTTGCCTTCAATCTCCGAACTACCGTCTTTTTTCACCGTCACCACAATCGGCGGCAATTTGGGCTGATTCAGGCCCTGGCCGGCACCGGGCAATTCCACTATGCCGGGATTGGTCATCGGCGCTGTCACCATAAATATGACCAGCAGCACCAAGGTCACATCAATATAGGGCACTACATTGATCTGGTTCATCATGCGGCGTTTACGAGTGCGTGACATTGCGTTGTGCCCTTAAGATTTACGTTGCAGGATATTGGTAAACTCTTCCATAAAGCTCTCATAGCGCACAGAAAGCCTGTCTACGGAACTGGCAAAGCGGTTGTAGGCAATTACAGCCGGAATCGCTGCAAACAAGCCAATGGCAGTCGCTACCAGTGCCTCTGCAATGCCGGGTGCTACTTGGGTCAGCGTTGCCTGTGCCACATTAGATAAACCCCTGAACGCATTCATGATGCCCCACACCGTGCCGAACAGACCGATGTACGGACTCACGGAGCCTACGGATGCCAGAAATGGCAGGTGCGCATCCATCTCATCCATTTCGCGATTGTAGGCGGCGCGCATTGCACGGCGTGCGCCTTCCATGACATCGGACACCTCCATACGCGCCTGCTGCTTATGCTTGATATATTCCTTGAAGCCGGCTTCAAAAATGCTGGCCATGCCCTGCGGTTTTCGGCGCCCGGCAGTCACACTGTCATACAGCTTATTCAGGTCACCGCCAGTCCAGAACGTTTCCTCAAAGTGGTCGGCATCTTTTTCAGCACGTTTAATCGTGGCAACCTTGATAAAGATATACCACCAGGAAAACAGCGAGGTAATGACCAGAATCAGCATGACCAGCTGCACTGGCAGGCTGGCACCCGCTATCAAAGTAAAAAACGACATATCACTGCTTGCGCTCATAATTTCTCCACTAGTTTTTACAGCACACTCTTTTTATAACGTTTATATCTATTCAACCAATGTCGGCAACATGGCCGCTTTGATATCGGCAGGAATACCCAGCGGTTTGAATATTTCCGCATTCACAAATGCCAGCTTGACCTGCGCCTTAATCAGCACATGATGCTCACGCATAATTTTCTGTTCCATTTCAATGCTGCCGCGCCCGATTTTTGTAAGTTTGCATTGCACTTCAAGCATATCGTTGAAATAGGCCGGACCTTTAAATTCAACTGCAAGGCTATGCACGACAATAATGACACCCAACTCTGCCTTGACCTGCGGCTGCTCAAAGCCTAAAACACGCAGCCATTCGGTTCTGGCGCGCTCCATAAAGTTCAGGTAATTGGAATGGTAAACCACGCCACCTGCATCAGTATCTTCGTAATAGACGCGAACCGGCCAATTAAAAATAACATTTCTATGCATATTGATACAATTCTACTGCTGCCAAAGTTCGCCCGAAGCCAGGCTAGTGGGTACCGCTAAACCAAAATGCTGATAGGACTGACTGGTAGCAACACGGCCACGTGGCGTGCGCATCAGATAGCCTTGCTGAATCAGATACGGCTCCAGCACATCTTCAATGGTATCGCGCTCTTCACCGATCGCAGCAGCCAGATTATCCAGGCCAACCGGGCCGCCGCCGAACTTCTCCAGCACTGCCAGCAGCAATTTTCTATCCATCACATCAAAACCAAGCTTATCTACATCCAGCATCCTGAGGGCAGCATCTGCGACCTCGGCTGTCACCACGCCGTCGGCTTTCACCTGCGCATAGTCACGCACGCGGCGCAGCAGGCGGTTGGCGATACGTGGCGTGCCGCGTGAACGCTTGGCGATTTCCAGCGCACCGCTGCCTGCCATCTCCACATCCAGCAAACCGGCAGAGCGCTGTACGATGCGGCCCAGCTCCTCTGAAGTATAGAACTCAAGCCGCGATACAATACCAAAACGGTCACGCAACGGATTCGTCAGCATGCCGGCACGTGTGGTGGCCCCAACTAAAGTAAACGGCGGCAGATCCAGACGCACACTGCGTGCAGCAGGACCTTCACCGATCATGATATCCAGCCGGTAATCTTCCATGGCCGGGTAGAGAATTTCTTCCACGACTGGTGATAAACGATGAATTTCATCGATAAACAATACATCATTAGGTTCTAGGTTGGTCAGTAATGCAGCTAAGTCGCCAGCACGTTCCAGCACCGGGCCGGAGGTCTGGCGCATGTTGACGCCCATTTCCTTGGCAATAATATGTGCCAGAGTCGTTTTACCTAAACCCGGCGGGCCAAACAAAAGCACATGATCCAATGCTTCACTGCGGCCTCGTGCGGCATTAATGAAAATCTCCAGCTGAGCACGCGCTTTTTCCTGTCCGATATATTCATCCAGTATTTTGGGGCGTAATGCACGCTCCAGTGCGTCCTCCTGCGGACTGATACTATCCGGGGCAATTAAGCGATCTGTTTCTATCATAAAGCGCTATCTGTTCTCTCTATTTTGCAACGCAAGCCAGTGTGTAATCAGTGTTAATCCAACCGCCAGCAGCGTTGGCCCTAAAAAAATACCAATAAAACCAAAGGCAAACGCACCGCCTAATACACCCAGCACTACTAACAGCAGCGGCAGATGCGAGGAATGGCTAATCAAAATCGGTTTAATTACGTTGTCGACCGTACTGATCGCCAGCAAACCATACAGTGCCAGAAAAATAGCCCAGCCGTGGTCACCATGATTATAAAGCCATAAGGCAGAACCACCCCACACCAATGGCGGCCCAATCGGAATCACCGACAGGAAGAATGTTGCTAATGCCAGCAACAAGGGCATAGGTGCGCCAGCCAACCAGAAACCGAACAGGGCCACTGTTGATTGAGCTAGCGCCGTACCGAAAATGCCCAACATCACGCCTTTTACTGTGCTGCAAGATAACGCCAGCATCTCCTCGCCCAAAGTGCCGCCTAAACGGTGCACTGTTAGCACAACCCCTCTAGCCAGACGACTGCCATCCCGATAAAAGAAGAAAGCGATGAACGCGACCAGCAGCATCTGCAAAAAACCGCCCATCATCATCTGCACTGCCTGCAACATGATCTTACGCATCGGCTCAGCGTACTGACTAAGCAATCTCATCAACTCTTCATGGCTCACCACCGCACGCTGCCAGGATGTTGCCAGTTGCTCGCCAACCAAAGGTAAGCTACTTATCCACTCCGGCGCATGAGGTTGCAGGTTTTTCAAGGTAACCTGTGCCTCTTCTATCAGAATAGCCGCAGAATCAGCCAGATTCGTTGCCAGATAAGCCATGGGCAGAATCACGGCAACAGACAAAATTGCAGTCATGGTGACAGCGGCTAAATTATCCCGCCTGCCTAGCCTTAGCCATAACCGGTGATAGGCGGGCCAGGTAAAAACACAAAACACCGCGGCAAAAAGCACCGCAGCCATAAAGGGACGCAATACAAAAAAACAGCCAATGATCAGTAAGGTAATCAGCGCAATGCGTGCAATCTGGTTGGTATTAATCATGAATACCTGTCCTTAAATTTCTGATATTGAGCTGTGAGCATCATGTCCTGATTTTACTCCAAATCGAAATAATTAATCAGACTTGCAGCTATTTCGAGAGCAGCTTCAAAGCCTGCTTGATACCATCAGTCACGCTGATTTCCTTATCCAGCAGTTTTACTGAGGCCAAGGCTTCACGTTCGTTATAGCCTAGTGCCAGCAACGCATTCAAGATATCACTGCTGGCCGATTTTGGCTGGCTCGAATTCATGGCAGCTACACCGTCAATCGTGAATTTGTCTTTTAACTCCAGTAACAGACGTTCGGCAGTTTTTTTACCGACACCCGGCACTCGCGTCAGCATGGTGGTTTCCTGCAAGGCAACCGCCTGCACCAGTTCATCAATCGATAATCCGCTCAAAATGGACAATGCTGATTTAGCGCCTATACCGTTCACTTTCAGCAGTTGCCTGAAAGTAGCACGTTCCTGGCTGCTGCCAAAACCATACAGCAACTGCGCATCTTCGCGCACCACAAAATGCGTGAGCATGACCACTTTTTCACCCACAGCCGGCAAGTTATAAAAGGTGCTCATCGGCACTTCACATTCATAACCAACGCCATTACAGTCAATTAAGACCAGTGGCGGTGTTTTTTCAAGCAGGGTTCCACTCAGGCGTCCAATCATGGTGTGTTCCAGAACAAAATAATACTCAACAATAACGCATGGCTCAGCATACTAGCAAGCGTGAGTTTGATGGCAGGCAATAATTTCGCGGGTTTTGCGGCAAATTGACGCAGCAGCCAAAAGGCACGCGCAGACAACAGCAAGGGCAGCGCCGACAGCAAAGTAATATCCGGCAAATACCCGATATCGACCATTGCCGCAATCCACAGTAAAGCCAATACGGCCAGCAGCAAATATAGCCAGACTGCTGAATCAAGCGGCAACCTGACCACCAGGTGATGCTTGCCTGCTTCAGTATCTGCCTTACGATCAGGAAACTGATTGATATAGAGTAGATTGGTCACCAGTAGCGCGTATGGCATACCGACGATAAAAGGCACAAAAGAAAATGCGCGCCGCTGCACGAAATCTGCACCAACAACGATGCCTATAAAACCCAGCAGCACACAAAGCTCGCCCAGCCCTCTTGAATTCAGGCGCAACGGTGATGCGGAATAAGCCCAGCCTATGAACATGCCAAAGGCGCCTAACAGCAATAATCCGTCACCGACCTGAAACACCAGCCACAAGCCGCCAAACATCGCCACCGCTGATAATATGTAGCCGAAATACATGGTTTGCGCCACAGTCAGCACGCCATTCTGAATAAAGCGACTACCGCCGGTAAACGGATACAGGCGCTCGACATTGATGGCATCTGTACCATTCCGTGCGTCGAAATAGTCATTGAGCACGTTCACGCCTGCGTGGACTAACAGCGCAAGCAATACAGTCATCACCGCCGTTAATGGCTGGATTGCAACACCCGAATAAGCCGCGCCGGATAAACCCAGCATACAAGCCACAAACGTTGCAGATAAAAATGCAGGGCGCGTAGCAAAAAAATAGAGAGAGATCAGATTTGAGAAATTTGCGCGAACGGGTTCAGTGACAGGCTTATTCATCCGAACCGAGTCATCCAATTAAACGTCCGCCACGGACGCGATAACCGGCTGTTGCCAACTTACCCAACCCTTGCCCGCCATGGGCATGACAGATTGCGCAAGCCAAGGCGTCGGCAGAATCTGGTTTGGGCGCTGCCGGCAGATTCAGCAATCGTTTCACCATCTCCTGCACCTGCTCTTTTTGTGCATGGCCGTTGCCGACTACTGACTGCTTGACCTGCAATGCCGTATATTCAGCCACGCTTAAGTTGCGGATTACCGCAGCGCTGATGGCTGCGCCACGCGCCTGTCCGAGCAGCAGGGTAGACTGCGGATTCACATTCACGAATACTTTTTCAACGGCGACCTGCTGCGGATGATAGGTATCGATGACTTCGAACAGGCTATCCACAATAATCTTAAGGCGGGCTGGCAGCTCTTCCCTGTCATCCTCACCCTCGATTTTGTTTTTTTTACCGCTTGCTGTTTTAATCGTGCCGCTTGCGATGTAAATGATTTTTTCACCGACTTTTTCAATGACGCCAAAGCCGGTGAGGCGCAAACCTGGATCAATACCTAGAATTCTTATATTGTCCAAGTTTTGGGGGTCCAAAGTGTTCTCAGATACATCACAATGAGCGGCAGATATTAAAAATTACTCTTCAATCACTGCTGAAGTATAAACATCCTGCACATCATCCAGGTCTTCCAGTGCGTCCAGAATTTTCTGCATTTTCACGGCATCATCACCAGTGAACTCTACTTCATTCATGGCCTTCATCGTCACTTCAGCTAATACCGCTTTTAAGCCGGCAGCTTCCATCGCTTCTTTTACAGTGACAAAATCACCCGGTGGCGTAATCACCTCAATACTGCCGTCATCGTTAGTCACGACATCTTCAGCACCCGCTTCCAGTGCCACTTCCATAACTTTATCTTCAGAAGTACCTGGCTCATATACCAGGCTGCCGCAATGCTTGAACATGAACGCAACCGAGCCATCCGTTCCCAGATTGCCGCCGAACTTGGTCAAGGCATGGCGCACATCAGCAACTGCACGCTGTTTATTATCAGTCAGGCAGTCAATGATAATCGCCGCGCCATTGATGCCATAACCTTCATAACGGATTTCTTCGTAGTTAACGCCTTCAAGCTCGCCAGTACCTTTTTTGATAGCACGCGTGATATTGTCTGACGGCATGTTTTCTTCTTTTGCCAAGGCAACAGCCGCACGCAGGCGTGGGTTCATATTGGTATCACCGCCGCCCATGCGAGCCGATACGGTAATTTCCTTGATGATTTTAGTGAAGATTTTGCCGCGTTTTGCGTCCTGACGACCTTTGCGGTGTTGAATATTTGCCCATTTACTATGACCAGCCATGTCCCGACCCTTTAATACAAATCAAATAACCACGATTTTATCACAGGCATCGCCGAGGTCTAAAGTAAAGGAAACACGTAATAAGTGCCTACGCAAGCAAATTGCTGCGTTGCGCGGTACTCGTAGCCTCGCTGTATACCACATACTATCTCAGCTTCTGCGTTCCGTGCGCCTTGCACTTTATCTTGCTCGGCAAATTATTCCATGTTTCCTAAAGGCTGACTTACATCGGGATATGTTTCAATCCTGCGCCATTGCCGGGTCAATCGGCGTATGCTTGCGTATGCTGATCATGGAAATAATCACCAGCGATGCTGCAATCAAGGTCATACCAATCAGCTCGGTTGCGCTTGGCACCTCATTAAGCTGCAGCCATGCGGCCAATACACCAATCACCGGCGCCAGCATGGATGACATGCTGGCAACACCTGCACTCAGGCGCTGTAATGCATACAGCCACAACAGCCAGGCCAGCGCATTGCAGAATACCGAATTGAAAATTACGGCGCCGATAAAATACGGTGTCCACTGAATTGGCGCTGACGGCACCAATAGCGCCACAACGACCAAAGGAATTGATCCAAATAACATCTGCCATGCGGTCAATGTAAGCAGGTCAAGATCTGGCGAACGCTGATGCAGTTTTTTAGCTAGTATCACCGATAACGCCCAGAATATGCCAGACAACACGGCAAGAAACATGCTGAAGGTATCCGTACCCAAATGCAGCGGATCCAGAATAAACAGCATGCCCATGGTCGAAAGGATTGCTGCGGGCCATTGCAGACCGCGCAGCTTTTCGCCCAGCATCGGCCAGGCCAGCACCATCACCCAGAATGGCATGGTATAAGTCAGCACCGCGGTTTTGCCGGCGCCGCCTTCAACCAGCGCCCAGATGAGCAAACCGGTAAAACCACTGGTCTGCATAATGCCGAGCAGGATTAATGTCGGCATTTCTTTGACACGCAGCGGTTTACGCATATAAATCACGACTGCAAACAAACACAGCGCGCCTATTACCGTGCGCAAAGCTGCAAACTCAAAAGCGCCTGCATACGCCAGCGCACTTTTCATTACCACCCAGTTATAACCCCAGATGATGGTTAATAAGGTCAGCGCGGCAAAGGCACGTATCGTAATTTTTTTACTGTTATGCATATTTGTTTGCTAATCGTTGATAAATTTATATTTACTTTTGCGGCCTATGACAGCCGCAGCAGATTAATTCCAGATATGTGTTATCGCTTTCCAGCTGCCGTCAGCCTGCTTACGATACACCAAATGTACATTGCCGCCGAATGTCTGTTTCTCGCCTTGCTCATTTAGCATTGCACCAGCCCATTTACCACGTTGATAGGCGAGATTGCCATCTTCTACCGCTTCATCGAGGGTCAGTTGATGCTCAATGACACCGGCCGTAATCAAGCCGGCAAAGAATGATTGAATTGCCGCCGCACCAAGCACAGGCTCACCAGCCGGTGCAGGCATAACCACTGCATTGTCTGCATAGAGTTGGCCAATCGCTTCGGCATTTTTACTGTTAAATGCAGCATCGAACCTTGCATTGATAGCTGCTATTTGTGTTTGAATATTTGACATATTTTGTATCCTTTTTAGTGAGTTTAAAAAAATCAGCACTTATTGATATTCACTCTACAAGTGCTGGTATACCTACATTAATGAGTTCCAGTATCTGTTGCAGTTGTGTGCGCTTTTCATCATTTAGTGACTGCATGCACTTACGCACCCTGCGGTAATAATCCGGCATGACGGCATCAAGCTTGGCCTGCCCTGCATCGGTAAGCCTGATCAGCACGCTGCGCCTGTCGTTTTTTGTATAAACCCGCTCAACCAGGCCGTTTTGCTCCAGGCCATCTATCAGCCCGGTCATGGTTGCACGCGTCACCCCTGCTTTTTCTGCCAGCATTGAGGGTGTGGAGGTTAGCGAATCTTCACGCATGAGCAAAATCAGCACCCACCAGCGCCCCTGCAGCAAGCCATGTTTGCTTAAGCAAGCATCCAGCGCTACCGATAAATCAGTCGCGACGCGCAATAAATGCAGAAAGCCGGATACCGCCGTGATATCTGCATCTGGATAGCGCTCGGCAAATTTACCAAGCACTTTGGTGGTGGGGAGATCTTTTAATTGCAACATAATTAGGCACATTATAGTTAGCTAGCTAACTAAGTCAATAGCTAATTGAAATATTTAAGAATTGTTGGTTAAAATATTTATTGGTGTATATTTAAGCTTCGCTCTGCATTTTAGTTACAGTCAGGAGATTGCTATGAAAACATTGCAACAATTGCTAGACCTAAAAAAATATAAAGAAGTGATCTCGATTGCCCCAAATCGCCCCGTATTTGATGCTTTAGTGATTCTCGCAGAATATAGAATCGGCGCCCTGGTAGTGCTGGAGAATGAAAAACTGGTGGGTATTTTCTCGGAACGCGATTATGCGCGCGAAGTAATACTTAAAGGCCGCTCATCAAAAACCACGCACATTACCGATGTCATGACACATAACGTCGTCTGCGCCAGTCCGGATGATACCGTGCAGCAGGCGATGACATTGATGACAAGCAAGAACTTCCGTCACCTGCCGGTAGTAAAAGATGACAAAGTCATTGGCATGCTATCCCTTGTTGACCTCGCAAAAGAAACGATTGATTACCAGCAGCGCCTGATTAAAGAACTGGAAAGCTATATTCAGCATTAATTCACACTGATTAAAATACAAAAGGGAGCCTAGGCTCCCTTTTGTATTTTTGTGCATGGCGGACAAACCTTACCCTGCTTACAGGTACTTCACCACCATCGCATTATTTAAATCACCAGCAGGAATAGGTAAACGCACATAATAACCACTACCGGATGCCTCTTGAATCGGCTCACCTTTTTTATTAAACATGGTTTCAACCACAACATCACGATTGCCAGTCGGGTGTATGACCTGCAGGCGGTCACCGACGCCAAATTTATTACGCGCCTCGATATCAGCCAGGCCTTTTTCTGCATCATAGGCTACCACATCACCGACATACAGGCTGCGATTCGAGCTTGAATAGCCCTGCTTGTAATTCTGGTGCTCTGCCGTATGGTGGCGCTGGTAAAAACCATCGGTATAACCACGATTCGCCAGATTTTCCAGGTCGCCCAGCAGGCTCCAGTCAAATGGACGGCCTGCCAGGGCATCATCAATCGCTTTGCGGTAATTCTGGCAGGTACGCGCCACGTAGTAGCGCGATTTAGTACGGCCTTCAATCTTCAGTGAATCCACGCCCATTTTAATCAAGCGCTCAACGTGCTCAATCGCACGCAAATCCTTACTATTCATAATGTAAGTACCATGCTCATCTTCCTCAATCGGCAGCAGTTCACCGGGACGGCCTTTTTCCTCGATCAGGTACACCTTGTCTGCCAACGGGTGACGCGGCAAGCTGCCACAGCCGGACAAACTGGATTTTTCCATCTCGGCCTTGAAATCAAATTCTTCAAGGCGTATGACGCCGGCAGCATCTTCAGATGCATCATGCACTTTGTAATCCCAGCGGCAGCTATTGGTACAAGTGCCCTGGTTAGGATCGCGCTGGTTAAAATAACCTGACAGCAGGCAACGACCAGAATAAGCAATACAGAGTGCACCATGCACAAACACTTCCAGCTCCATTTCCGGGCAGCGTTGGCGGATTTCTTCAATTTCATCCAGTGACAATTCGCGTGACAGGATTACGCGGGTTAGACCTAGACTCTGCCAGAATTTCACTGTCGCATAGTTCACCGTATTCGCCTGCACTGAGAGATGCACCGGCATTTCCGGCCATTTCTCACGTACCATCATGATGAGCCCCGGATCAGACATAATCAGCGCATCTGGGCGCATCGCAATCACCGGCTCCATATCCGCCATGTAGGTTTTCACTTTAGCGTTATGTGGTGCAATGTTGCTGGCTACAAAGAATTTTTTACCGCGCGCATGCGCCTCGTTAATACCGATTTCCAGATTCGCCATCGAGAAGTCGTTATTACGTGCACGCAGGCTATAACGCGGCTGACCGGCATAAATTGCATCTGCGCCGTAATCAAACGCCGTACGCATACGGTCAAGGTCGCCTGCCGGGGCTAATAATTCAGGTATTTTCATTTTTTACTCTATATTTCTAAAAATATTTATTTTTAACCACAAATATAACTTTAAATCGTCATTGCGAGCCGAAGGCGTGGCAATCCAAAGTTTTTAATGAGTGGTGGTGTAGCAATTTTTTTATTAGGCTGGATTGCCACAGGCTTCACCCTCGCAATGACGGCTTAAGGTTTTATCTGCCTACACCTGTGGCTAAATAATTACTCGCCAATAATTTTCACTAAAACGCGTTTCTTTCTTCTACCATCAAACTCACCGTAGAATATTTGTTCCCAAGGGCCAAAATCCAGTTCGCCATTGGTAATTGCCACCACTACTTCACGCCCCATGACCTGGCGTTTCATATGTGCATCGGCATTATCCTCACCGGTATCATTATGGCGATAGCTGCTCACCGGCTCATGCGGCGCGAGGCGTTCCAGCCATTGCGTGTAATCATGGTGTAAACCACGTTCGTCATCGTTAATGAACACACTGGCGGTAATATGCATGGCATTTACCAGTACAAAGCCCTCACGCACACCACTCTCACGCAAACATTCACGCACCTGTTCTGTAATACGAATGAACGCTACACGTGTTGGCGGATTAAACCACAGCTCTTTACGATAACTTTTCATTAAAATACTCCTGAATTCAACACCTTATTTTAACACTTGATTGCCAACTAACAAAAAAGGCCTCACGAGGAGGCCATTTTTACAGCTTAACGCTACTTCAACCTTTTACATCCAACTGCTGTGTAAAGGTTTTACCCTCATTGTCAGTCGCGGTGACTTCCAATGTACCCGGAGCATCCGGGGTGAAATTAAATTTGAAATAAGGGTCTTCGCTGGTACCTACACCTACATCTACCGTCATCACAGGTTTACCGTTATAGGTGAACGCTGCTTTGTTGATATAAAAAGCCGGCACATAACCCTGAGAAACGAGATCGCGCTGTAAACCGGTACGCATCACATGGCGGATGTTAAATGTAGTCACTACAGGACTGCCGAACTTAACAGGCTCATCCACATGCAGTTTAATCTTGCCTGCCGCTGCACGCACTGCAGACTCATCATTTTCAACCGTACCGCCACAACCGCCAGCCGCGCGAATCTCGCGCTTTACCATATACAGCTTACCGTCAGCAGTCTCGCCAACCAAACGCACGAATGAGTCAGTCTCCATACGGATACGTGTCGCCAGTTGAAAATTACCGAGCATATCAGTCAGGTTGTAAACTGCGGCCAACTGAATCGGGTTGGCATCTACCAGCACATAAATTTTCTTGATATCTACGCCATTGGCTGCAGTTTTGTCGTAACTGAAAGTAACCGGCACCTGCGCACCGCTTTCGGCACGGCGTGGCGCATCAATTTTGATAAATTCAACTTCCTGAATATCGCGCTTGGCAAAAAACGCTTCTTTTACCACCGGCCATAATTTAGGATCTGCCTCGGCAAAGGCATTGGATATAAATGCCAATGAAACACCAGCTATCAGCATCAGCTTTAGAAATAAGGATTGTGTCTGTTTACCCATGCCCCGCTCCAAAATGTTATTTGTTGTAAATACCTATATCGCTGTTATGACAAAAAACAGGCTTACTAAGTTCGATAACTTCTATCGCCGCAAGAAATTACTTTAGACTTTTTCATGCTCCAGATGGAAAAACAACTCAATGCCGTTGCCAACCGGATCTTTAAAATTGATCTGTCTTACATTCAACACCGGCAGATCACGTATCGTGTATTCAATATTGTGTTTTTTCAGGTGCGCTTCTGTTGCCGGCATATCCGTGCAGGTAAAGGAAATATGGTCCATCGTAGTCAGCACGTTGGTCAGCGGCTCACCCTCACCGCGATATTCCGCTAAATGCACCACGGCATTGGCGTCATGATCATTGATATAGAGCCAGAAACCTCTGCTGGTAAATCCTTCACGTGGTCCAACTTTTAAACCTACTACATCACAGTAGAAATCCTTAAGTTGGAGCATCGTCTCATACGGAGTACGAAGATTAACGTGATTAAGTTCGGTGATTGGCATAATATTTCTTCTAAATTAGCTAGCGATAAAATTCCAACAATTTTGATATATGCACTTTAACATTTTCAACGACATCAGTAACTAACGCTATCGATAAAATTGGTATTAATGGCCTTCAAATTCACATAAGGAAAAAGTCTCAATACCATTATCAGCCAATCGTTTTGAGCCACCCAAGTCCGGCAGATCAATCACAAAGGTACAGCCTATCACAATACCGCCTAACTTCTGGATCAGTGCGACTGAAGCCTCTGCGGTACCACCAGTTGCAATCAGATCATCCACCAGCAACACCTGTTCGCCTTTGCTAATGGCATCGATGTGAATTTCCACACGATCAGCCCCATATTCCAGCGCATAATCATGGCCGATAGTTTCAGCAGGCAACTTACCCGATTTACGAACAGGCACGAAGCCCACACACAGCTTGTAAGCCAGCGCCGCACCGATGATAAAACCGCGAGCCTCAATACCTGCAATTTTATCTATTTTCTTACCTGAATAATGCTGCGACAGCGCATCAATTACCATGCGAAAGCCAATAGGGTCTTTCAGCAAGGTCGTGATGTCGCGAAACTGAATCCCCTGCTTGGGGTAATGCGGAATAGTACGGATCAGGGATTTGATAGGCAATTAGCTGCTCGTTAAGCAATTAGTCAGAATCTGTTTACCAATATACTAAGCACTTTTTGTCGTCACGCTAAAAGTACAATTCACGATGCGAGAACTAGGCACATCCGCGTAGACAGTACGCATAGTACGGCAAGCGGATGTAACAAAGTTATCGCGAAGTGAGTGCACTTTTATGCAGCTGGATTTTGCGAACGGACGCGAATATGCAACTCTCTTAACTGCTTCTCATCCACTTCATTCGGTGCATTAGTCATCAGGCACTGCGCGCGCTGTGTTTTCGGGAAGGCAATCACGTCGCGGATAGACTCGGCACCGGCCATTAAAGTAACCAGACGATCCAAGCCGAATGCGAGGCCACCGTGCGGAGGTGCACCGTATTGCAGTGCATCGAGCAGGAAGCCGAATTTTTCCTGCGCTTCTTCACGGCTGATTTTCAGGGCATCGAACACTTTAGACTGCACTTCTTGCTGATGGATACGCACAGAACCACCGCCCACTTCCCAGCCGTTCAGCACCATGTCATAGGCTTTAGACAAGCAGGCGCCCGGATTAGTCGTCAGCATATCTTCGTGACCATCTTTCGGTGCCGTAAACGGATGGTGCAATGCCACCCAGCGATCAGCTTCTTCGTCATGCTCAAACATCGGAAAGTCAACCACCCACAATGGTGCCCATGCGCGGCCATCTACGTGGCCTTTTTCGTGACCGACTTTAGTACGCAATGCGCCTAACGCTTCGTTCACCACTTTGGCCTTATCGGCACCAAAGAACACGATGTCGCCATTCTGCGCAGCGGTGCGCTCAATAATGGCACGCAATGCGTTTTCGTGAATATTCTTCACAATCGGGCTTTGCAGGCCCTCTTCGTTCAGTTTGCTAATGTCGTTGACCTTGATGTAAGCCAGACCTTTGGCACCGTAGATTTTTACAAACTCAGTATAAGCATCGATCTCTGAACGGCTGATTGCAGCACCGTTAGGCACGCGCAACGCTGCAACGCGGCCGCCCGCCATATTGGCAGCACCTGCAAACACTTTGAAATCCACATCTTTCATCACATCTGAAAGTTCAGTGATTTCCAAAGTTACACGCATATCCGGCTTGTCCGAACCGTACCGGTTCATGGCCTCGCTAAACGGCATGCGTGGGAACTGCGCTGGCAGATCAACATCCTGCACTTTTTTCAGCATCTGGCGAATCATTTCTTCTACCAGATCCATGATGTCGTTTTCTTCCATGAACGAGGTTTCGATATCCACTTGCGTGAATTCCGGCTGACGGTCAGCACGCAAGTCTTCGTCGCGGAAACATTTGGTGATCTGGAAATAACGGTCAAAGCCTGACACCATCAGCAATTGCTTGAACAACTGCGGTGACTGCGGCAACGCGAAGAACATACCGTGATGCACACGGCTAGGTACCAGGTAATCACGCGCACCTTCCGGTGTTGAACGTGTCAGCATTGGTGTTTCCACCTCGATGAAGCCGTTAGTATCCAGATAATCACGCAGAGTTTTAGCAACGCGATAACGCAGCATCAGATTCTTCTGCATGGTCGGGCGGCGCAGATCGATATAGCGGTGTTCCAGACGCACGGTTTCGGTCAGGTTTTCATCATCCAGCATGAACGGTGGCGTGAGTGAAGGGTTCAGCACTTCAATCTCGGTTGCCAGCATTTCCACCTCACCGGTAGGCAGGTTAGGGTTTACAGTACCTTCTGGGCGCGCGCGGACTTTACACACCACTTTCAGCACAAATTCACTGCGCACTGTTTCCGCAATTGCAAATGCCTCTTTAGTATCCGGGTCAATCACGATTTGTGCCAGGCCTTCACGGTCGCGCAAATCGATAAAAATAACGCCGCCATGGTCACGACGACGATGCGCCCAGCCACAAAGTGTTACGGTTTGACCAATGTGTTCGCGGTTTAAGTGGCCGCAGTAATGTGTACGCATCATAATTGTGTATCTACTGTATTTGTTAAGTTAAAAGTTTTATTGAGTTAAAAGTTTAGGCAATTTATTTGCAGGCGCAACGACACCCATCGAGATAATGTATTTAAGCGCTTCATCCACGCTCATTTCCAGCTCTATGACATCGGCTTTCGGCATCATCAGAAAATAACCACCGGTAGGGTTAGGGGTGGTCGGTACAAATACGCTTACGTAATCGCCATGCAGATGGTTGGCCACATCGCCGCCGGGGGTGCCGGTCAGAAAAGCAATCGTCCAGGCACCTTCGCGCGGAAACTGCACGAGCACCGCTTTACGGAACGCATTGCCTGAGTCAGAGAAAAGCGTATCTGAAACCTGCTTGACGCTGGAATAGATCGACTTCACCACCGGCAGGCGCTGCAGCAGTTTTTCCCACAATGAGATCAATTGCATGCCAAAGAAATTGGTTGCAATAATGCCGGTCGTCAGCACGATAGCAAACGTCAGGATTACGCCAAAGCCTGGAATATCGCGACCAAAGAGTGTATGCGGATGCCATTCTTCAGGCAGCAGTAACAGGCTTTGATCCATCATGCCGATCAATGATTTCAGCACCCATACTGTAATGACCAAGGGCACTAAAACCAGTAAACCTGTTATCAGATATTTTTTCATGGGTAAATATATTCGCTAGTGGCAGGCACAGCCAGTACCGCAGGCAGCAGGTGCCGCACTGGATTCTGCAGCCGGTTCAGGCTTTTTTGCGCTGTTACCGCCTTTAAAATCCGTCGCATACCAGCCACTGCCGGTCAATTGAAAACTAGGCGCAGAAACCTGCTTGGAGAAAGTTTCCTTACCGCATTCCGGACAAGCTTCCACCGGCGCAGCACTGACCTTGCGCATCACCTCAGCTTTGTGTCCACAGCTAGTACACTGATAATCGTAAATAGGCATTGAAATCCTCCTTACACAAATATGTTAAACAACCTGAAATTATACCTTAATACCACAAAAGCATTACCGCAAAAGCACTCGGCAGGCTTAGTTATCATCATCCTGCTGATTCTGAAAGCGTCTTTTTTTAACGCTCTCTGCCAGCATATCCAGAATTTCCACCGTATCATCCCAACCCAGGCAGCCATCAGTGATTGATTTGCCGTACTCCAGCGCGCAGCCCGGCTCATGGTCCTGACGACCTTCATTCAGATGCGACTCAATCATCAAACCGATGATACGATCATCACCAGTATTCAATTGCTCAGCAACGTTAGCTGCGACCTGCTTTTGCAATTTGTACTGGCGCTGGCTGTTTGCATGAGAGCAATCCACCATGACTTTAGCATTAAGGCCTGATTGCGCTAACTCATTGGCTACGGCTTCAATATTGGCTGCATCGTAATTAGGCGTCTTACCGCCGCGCAAGATCACATGACAATCTTCGTTGCCGGTAGTTGAGATAATCGCTGAACGCCCATCTTTAGTCACAGACAAAAAGTGGTGTGGGCTCGCAGCTGCTTTAATCGCATCCACTGCAATGCGGATATTGCCATCGGTACCGTTCTTAAAACCAACTGGGCAGGATAAACCTGACGCCAGCTCACGATGAATCTGTGATTCGGTAGTGCGCGCCCCGATTGCGCCCCAACTTACCAGATCGGCCGTATATTGCGGCGTAATGGTATCCAGAAACTCGGTCGCTGCCGGCATGCCCAGCTCGTTAACTTCAAGCAGAAAACGGCGCGCCAGATCCAGACCTTCATTAATATCAAAGCTGCCATCCAGGTGCGGATCGTTGATCAACCCTTTCCAGCCCACGGTAGTGCGCGGTTTTTCAAAGTAAACGCGCATCACAATCAGCAACTCATTGCTGTGCTTGTGGTACTGCGTCAGCAAGCGTTTTGCATACTCAATACCTGCATCATAATCATGAATGGAGCAAGGGCCAATCACCACCAGCAGGCGATCATTCGCACTGTGCAGAATACGATGGATCTCGGCACGCGTTCT
Source organism: uncultured Methylotenera sp. (assembly GCA_964622195.1). Classification (GTDB taxonomy): domain Bacteria; phylum Pseudomonadota; class Gammaproteobacteria; order Burkholderiales; family Methylophilaceae; genus Methylotenera. The sequence goes on from CAZUOQ010000004.1 coordinate 26,994, forward strand.
GACAATCCGGTCTGTCGTAGCCTTGCTCGGCTCAAGCTTCTCCAGCAGCACTGAGGGCGGAGTCAACTCCTTGATTTCGATGATACGGACATCATCAGTAATAATTTTTTGGCTTGGACTCATTTAGCTAACTCGTTGAATGCGCAAAATAAAAGAAACGCAAAAAACAAAGCCCGTATATAGCGGGCTTTGTTGTAATAATTGCCTAATTATACTGCGATAGCGATTAAAACGGTAGTTCGCATAAAAGACAATAAATCCTTAACATTCAAAGTATCTATATTAAAGCGACAACAATTGTTGCTGGCAATTATTGATTATTGAAATTGGGCTTTCAGATAACATAGCGTTTGCTCCATACTTTACGAGATATGTGATAATTAGCACAAAGCCTGATATCTTGAGAATTGGTGAAAAATATAACTTTCAAACATTCACCAATTCATGTTGTACTCATTATAAAAATCTTCTTGGGGACGGTTAGTGATAAAGGAAAACACTCATATTCCAGTGATGTTCAATATTCATGTTGAGCCTGAAATGCGTGTCATTGAATACAAAAAAAAGCGCTGGCTAGGATATGAAAACTTGCATGCGTTCCTGCTTGAGAAACGACCAGATCTAGAAAAAGCAACTGGCAAACCAGTCAAATATAACTGGTTATTCCGCCTCGACCCCCAGATACAACATGTATATGGCCAGCCTGACTGGGCCATACACCAGTATCGAGCACTGATTAATGAGGCGATTGCCGCAGACGATGAAATTGGCGTACACCTGCATAGCTGGCGACCTTATCAAACATGGTGGCGGAAAAGCTGGTTTGCAGAGTTTTCTGATGGTGACTGGATAAGAAATTGTGTTGACACTGCGCACCATGCCTTTGTTGATTCTTTGCAATTACAACCAAAATCTTTCTCATTCGGCGATCAATATATGAGCGATGATGTGCTTACGCAACTCGAATCGTTAGGGTATCGCTGTGATATCAGCATGCATCCTAAGCATCCGTTACACCCCTTGCTCGCGAAAGGGGAAAAGTCTACTGGCAATATACCTGATTATCAGGAGACCCCGAGGAGGCCCTTCAAACCTTCACATAAAAACCTGACCAAACCAATTCCAGGAGATGAAAGATCTATATGGGAGATTCCCCCGAGTGTAGGTGAAATACAGAGTCAGGAAAATCCAAACACCAGCCACTATCAGAAATTATTACTTGGCATTCCATTTCATCGCATCCCGAAAATCGTAGACCAAAATCTGGCTTTACCCGACCCTTATCTGCTTGCAGAGATGAGAACGGATGTTCGAATGGATGCATACAATAAAATCCAATTTGATCAGGCAGTGGAATATTTTATTAATCATCCTTTATCACAAAACATGTCTTTTTACGCGTTAACAGATTTCGTTGATTATTTAGACACAAAGCACCTTTCTTAGATAATCAGTCGACCAATTACCCATGTCATCAAGCGACAATCAAAATCTGTCAGTTGTGATTCTTCTGGGCACTTATAATGGCCAGGATTATCTTGAAGATCAATTAAAATCATTTGAGGCACAAACACACACCCATTGGACCCTACTCTCTTCGGACGATGGATCATCAGATGAAACACTTAACATTCTGAAAAAATATCAAAGCAAATGGTCTAATACTCACAACATGCTGCTATCAGGCCCGCAAAATGGTTTTGCTGCGAATTTTTTATCTTTAGTTTCCCAATCTGAAATCAACTCAGATCTCTATGCTTATGCAGATCAGGATGACATATGGGAACCAGGGAAACTTGAAACAGCAGTACATTTTCTCAAGAACATACCACCTCAAATACCTGCTTTGTATTGTTCCAGAACAAAGATCGTTGATCGTGATAACAACCAACAAGGACTGAGTCCGCTATTTAACAAAAAACCTTGCTTTGCAAATGCACTAGTGCAGAACATAGGTGGTGGCAACACCATGGTCTTCAATAAAGCGGCCAGAGATTTATTAAAAACAACAGCAAAAGATACTGTTGTAATATCGCATGACTGGTGGACCTACATGCTAGTTAGTGGTTGTGGCGGGGAGGTTTTTTATGACCCAGCACCCGAGGTTCGCTACCGACAACATCACAAGAACTTAGTAGGTGGCAACAGGACATTAAAGGCTCGGCTTGAGCGTATACGCATGGTAATGCTCGGACGCTTCAAGCACTGGAATAGCACAAATACAGAAGCACTCTATAAACACTATGCAATGCTCACCCCGACCAGTAAAAGAACTCTGGATAATTTTACTAAAAGCAGAAAAGGTAATTTCATTTCGAGATTGTGGTATCTGCACAAAAGCGGTGTATATCGCCAATCTTTTCTGGGTAATATTGGTTTAATTGCTGCTGCAATTTTCAATAAAATTTAATAACACTTAATACCAAACTAACGACACCAGCTATCGCTCAGTATGCTCCAGCAGGCAATTTAAGATCCATTGCATCTTTGATTAATGCTAGTTCATGCTGATCAACATGCTGAAACAATTTATTCAAGTCCTGGTTAGTCGGGTTGTTCTTAATCAAATCAATTTTCAAAATCTTACATTGACTATATAAGGACATCCATAAGAAGTGGGTAGGGTTCAAATTCTGATGGATCTTTACATAAGATCGAAGTTTCATTTTAAATAGTTTTGCAAAATCAGAAATCTTCCAATTGCGCTTAACTAAGATGTGGTGAATCGATTTTACAATATCCTTCCGATCCACCCTTAAGGTCGATGCAATAGGCACACCACACTTGATGAACCAATCTGACATGCCGATCTCATAATGATTAACCACTTCATCACGGTTCGATAATGGAATCATCCGCTCCCACCAGTCTTTAAAATCCGTTGAATTTATCAGAGCACTGGTCTCAAACGCAAACAAATAACTTTGTACATGCAGTTTCGGATAATTTGATACGGTCAGCCCACGCAAGGCTTTGCCGCTGACAGGCTTTAAAAAGTTAGCCATCAAAATTTCAGGGGCTAACGTTATGAATGAGCTATTAAAAAATACAATACGTTCTATTTGAGCTAAGTTCCCAAGTGCTTGCATTCCTAGCTTATAGGACCAGAAATCATACCCAAAATTCTCACGGGCAATCACCTGTGCGTATGGGGTTAGTTTATTGATTTCAGATTCGGATATGTTCGTGGATACAAATACAATCCTGTTTGATAATTTTGATATATAAGTGACAAGATTAAAAAGATCGCGAGGCACCCTGCCATCAGGATTATAGTGAGCTATTACAAACGCTAATGTGGGATCTAATATCGGCATAACTCAGAATTTTTATTAAGCCCTCAGCCAGACCATGATAGTACTATTCTTGGATTTTATGCACCAACCGCAAATACAGTCATCCTGAAACCAGGGGCTTAATTTTTAAATCAGGTGTACATTAAAACGGTATATCGTCCTCAAAATCATCAAAACCTGAGCCTGTAGTTGCCGCTTTAGGTGCAGATTGCGCCGGAGCGCTTCTGCTTTGACTCTGACTTGGCGGTGCCTGATTGTAATCGCTGTCCATGCCGCCTTGGTCCATACCGCCGTCATAGCTGGCATTGGAACCGGCACCATCACGCCCACCCAGCATCTGCATCTGGTCAGCAATAATTTCCGTGGTGTAACGATCCTGGCCTTCCTTGGTTTGCCATTTACGGGTTTGCAGGCGGCCTTCAACATACACCGGACGGCCTTTTTTCAGGTACTCGCCGGCAATTTCAGCCAATTTGCGATACATCACAATGTTATGCCATTCAGTACGCTCCTGCTTGGCACCGGATTTATCTTTCCAGCTATCAGTTGTCGCAATACTAAAATTACATACCGCCTCACCATTCGGCATATAGCGCACTTCCGGATCACGCCCCAAGTTGCCTATCAATATCACTTTATTCACTGATGCCATATTTATCCCTTCAACAATTGATACACTTGGGCGTCATCCCAATCATACGATTTATCTATTTTCAATATCACTGTGCGCTCTTGAGGCAGTACCGCCGCCTCCACCACACCCGCCAGCGCTAACAATTCAGCCCTGATGGCGCCAGCCTCACCAGCTGACATCGCATCAGCAGACTCAGCCATTGTGTACATTTTGGTTCTTACCGCTAACGGTGCCTGCATGGATGATGCAAATAATAGCCATAAAACCATCATTACGCCACAGAATATGAATACGCTGGCAAAGCCATGTGCATGTGACAGATAACCGCCAAAAGCACCTCCAACAAAAATACCTAATGACTGTGACGTATTATAAACCCCCATCGCAGTACCCTTGGCCGCTGCTGGTGCAATTTTACTGATCAATGACGGCAACGAAGCTTCCAGCAGATTAAATGCAATAAAATAAATTGTGAGCGAGGCCACAATACCCCAGAAATACGATATTGAAACAGCAAACATGATTTGTGCCAGTAGCATCACTGCAACTGCCGCCACAAACACCTGTTTCATTTTGGATTGTTTTTCTGCATAGATAATCGCAGGCACCATCAATACAAATGCTGCCAGCACCACCGGCAGATAAATCTTCCAGTGCTGGTTTACATCCATATCGCTGGATTGGTTAATGGCAAATGGCACCACCACAAACATCGCCATCTGCGCTGCATGCAAGGCAAAAATGCCATAATTCAAGCGTAACAGCTGCGGGTTTTTCAACACATCCTTTAATTTTGCCGGGGCAGCACTGGCATCCGAGTGGTAATGACTATACACCGGGTCTGGCACCACGAACTTAACGACTGCAATCGCAGCCAGCGTCAGTATGCCGGTCAGGAAAAATATACCCGGCACACCCATCCACTCATTCAAGATCGGCCCGGCTACCAGTGAAAAGGCAAAAGCGATACCAATCGTTCCTCCTATGGTTGCCATGGCCTTAGTGCGATGTTCGTCGCGCGTTAAATCAGCCACCAGCGCCGTTACCACTGCCGAGACTGCGCCAGCGCCCTGAAGAGCGCGGCCGATAATCACACCCTCAATATTCATGGCAAGTGCCGCTACCATACTGCCGACAGCAAAAATACCCAGCCCAATGTAAATCATGGGTTTACGGCCATATTTATCTGAAGCCATACCGAATGGCAGTTGTAATAAGGCCTGCGTCAGGCCGTAAGCACCCAGCGCCAAACCTACCATCAGCCCGCTAGGCTTATCAGGTAAAGTAGATGCATAAATTGCGAAGATCGGTAAAATCAGAAACATACCCAGCATGCGCAAGCCATAAATTGAGGCTAAACTGAGTGTGGCGCGCAACTCTGCCGGAGTCATTTTTTCTGAAGAAATAATGTCTTCAACAGCGCTAATTGTCGCAGATGTTGTATTGTGCAACGATGACATGAAAAATAATTAATCTTAATGCGTAAAAATCGGTATATTAGCAGGTTGCCTCTATTTTTAGTAAAAGCTTCGTAAAAGCATGATGGATTTAACTCAATGGATTTAATTCGTATTCGTGGTGCGCGTACCCACAATTTAAAGAATATATCGCTGGATATCCCGCGTAACCAGCTGGTCGTCATTACCGGCCTGTCCGGCTCCGGCAAGTCCTCGCTGGCATTTGATACGCTCTACGCTGAGGGGCAGCGCCGCTACGTGGAATCACTCTCAGCCTACGCGCGCCAGTTCCTGGCACGCATGGATAAACCCGATGTCGATTTAATTGAAGGGTTATCACCGGCTATTTCTATTGAACAAAAATCCACCTCGCACAACCCGCGTTCTACCGTGGGCACGGTTACCGAGATTCATGACTATTTAAGGCTGCTATATGCACGAGCCGGCGACCCGGAGTGCCCTGAACACGGCATCAAGCTCGAAGCGCAGACGGTAAGCCAGATGGTAGACAGCGTACTGGCGCTGCCGGAAGAAACCAAACTCATGATACTGGCACCGGTCGTGTCCAACCGCAAGGGCGAGCAGCTCGACCTGTTTGAAGAGCTCAAAGCACAAGGCTTTGTGCGCCTGCGCGTAGACGGCAAGATATATGAAATGGATGCGCTGCCGCAGCTGGCAAAAACTACTAAACATAATGTCGATGTAGTGGTTGACCGCATCAAAGTTAAGGCAGACATGAAACAGCGCATCGCGGAGTCATTTGAAACTGCCTTGCGTCTGGCCGAAGGCAAAGCGATTGCTGTGGAGATGGATACCGATAAGGAACATTTATTCTCCGCCAAGTTTTCATGCCCGGTTTGTGACTACTCACTTGCGGAATTAGAGCCACGCCTGTTCTCGTTCAACAACCCGATGGGTGCCTGCCCGAAATGTGACGGCTTGGGTAACATCAACTTTTTTGACCCGAAACGCGTCGTTGCATTTCCGCACTTATCACTGGCGGCCGGTGCGATTAAAGGCTGGGACAGGCGTAACCAGTTTTATTTCCAGATGCTCGCCAGCCTGGCAGAGCATTACAGCTTCGACCTGGACACTACCTTTGAGAATCTGCCAGAAAATGTTCAGCACATTCTGCTGCATGGCAGCGGCAAAGAAGAGATCGCGTTCAAATACCTGAACGAACGCGGCTTGTTCTACCAAAAAACGCACCCGTTCGAAGGCATTCTGAATAATCTGCAACGCCGCTACCATGAAACCGACTCGCAGACGGTACGTGAAGAGCTGGCAAAATACCTGAACTCGCAAACCTGCCCGGACTGTGTAGGCACACGGCTGCGTAAAGAAGCACGCCACGTAAAAGTGGGCAAAAAAAATATTCATGAAGTCTGCGAAGTGCCGCTAAAGCAAGCGCTTACTTTCTTTGACAGCATTGAGCTGACAGGGGCCAAACTTGCGATTGCAGATAAGATTGTTAAAGAGATCAGCAACCGCCTCAAGTTTCTGACTAACGTCGGCCTGGAGTATTTATCGCTATCCCGCTCTGCTGAAACCTTATCCGGCGGCGAAGCGCAGCGTATTCGCCTCGCTTCACAGATCGGCAGCGGCCTGACCGGTGTCATGTACGTACTGGATGAGCCATCCATCGGCTTGCACCAGCGCGATAACGACCGCCTGCTCGACACGCTTAAACGCCTGCGCGACATTGGCAACAGCGTGATTGTAGTGGAGCATGACCAGGATGCGATTATGGAAGCCGATTATGTTGTGGATATCGGCCCTGGGGCGGGCGAGCACGGTGGCCGTATTGTGGCAGAAGGTACACCGCAGCAAATTAAGGATAACCCGAATTCGGTTACCGGCGAGTATCTGAGCGGCAAACGCCAGATTACCTACAATAAAAAACGCACCGCGCCTGACCCTGCGCGCTGGCTTAAACTCACACACGCCACCGGCAACAATCTGAAAGACGTGAGCTTGAAACTGCCGGTTGGCCTGCTCAGCTGCATTACCGGCGTATCCGGCAGCGGTAAATCCACCCTGATTAACGACACGCTCTACCGTATCGTTGCGCACCATTTATATGGCAGCAGCACCGAGCCTGCACCTTACGGCGAGATTGACGGTCTGGCCTTTTTTGATAAAGTGGTCGATGTAGACCAAAGCCCGATCGGACGCACGCCGCGCTCCAATCCGGCAACCTACACCGGTCTGTTTACGCCGATACGTGATTTATTTGCCAGCGTGCCGGAAAGCCGCGCACGCGGTTACGGCCCGGGACGTTACTCGTTCAACGTCAAAGGCGGCCGCTGCGAAGCCTGCCAGGGCGATGGCGTGATTCGTGTTGAAATGCACTTCCTGCCCGACGTATACGTGCCATGCGACGTATGCAAAGGCCACCGCTATAACCGTGAAACGCTGGAGATTCAGTTCAAAGGCAAAAATATCCATGAAATTCTGGAAATGACGGTGGAACAGGCGCATGCCTTCTTCAGCGCACAGCCTGTGATTGCACGTAAACTGCAAACCCTGCTCGACGTTGGCCTGGGGTACATCACGCTCGGCCAGAGCGCCACAACGTTATCCGGCGGTGAGGCACAGCGCGTAAAACTGGCGCTGGAACTCAGCAAACGCGATACCGGCCGTACTTTGTATATCTTGGATGAGCCGACTACCGGCTTGCATTTTGCCGATATTCAGTTGCTGCTGGACGTGATTCATCGCCTGCGTGATGCAGGCAATACCATCGTCATTATTGAGCATAACCTCGATGTGATTAAAACGGCTGACTGGATTGTAGATATGGGCCCGGAAGGCGGCGATGGCGGCGGCACCATTATCGCCGAAGGTACGCCGGAACAGGTTGCGCAGAACGGCACCAGCTATACTGCTAAATATTTAAAATCTATGCTCTAATTTTTGTCTACGAACAGCACAAAAAACACGAAAATTATTTCGAATAGACCAGATTAATTTTTAGTAATTTCAGCATTACGCCGTAAGTTTGTTTGATTATCTAAAAATTTTATAAGCTATTTTTCGTGTTTTTCGTGGACATGAGTTCAAACCACAGTAACTTACTTCGGTACCTGCACCATATACATCCTGGCCTGAATTGTCGCAGTACGCCGACTCAGGTAGCGCGTGTACTGGTGTTTATCGTAGAAACGCGGATTAGGGATCATCGCCGCCAGCCTTGCTGCCTGACCGGAACTGAGTTTTGAAGCACTGGTTTTATAATAATGGCGCGCAGCGGCTTCTGCGCCGAACACGCCATTGCCCCACTCGATGACATTCAGATAAATTTCCAGAATGCGGCGCTTACTTAGAATTTTTTCCAGCATCAGCGTAATCACGGCCTCCTGCGCCTTACGCCATGGTGTGCGCTTGGTAGATAAAAACAGGTTTTTTGCCAGTTGCTGGCTGATCGTGGAACCGCCTGCAACAATCTTGCCCTTTTTCAGGTTTTTTTCGTACGCCTTTTGAATACCTTCCCAATCAAAACCCTCGTGCTCGAGAAATTTGGCATCCTCAGAAGCAATCACTGCACGCTTGAGATGAATCGATATTTTTTCGTAATTGACCCATTTATATTTCAGCTCGGCATCCGGGCGCTTCATCTGGATAATCTCCAGGCGGTCTTGCATGAAGGCGCTTGAATGCGGATTAAATTTAATCCACCAGCAGATATGTAAAAATATCCAGATTTGATACAGCACAATGAACGTCAGCAGCAATACCAGACCACGCTTGATATAACCGCCTTTAGTCAGAGGCGCAGCACCGGGACGCTGATTCAACAGCCAATCATTCAAGAATTTTTTAAGCATCTACAGCGCTCTTATCATATCAATGACAGGCCGTGTTTCTGGTCGAACCCCGCGCCACAAATAAAACGCTTCCGCGGCCTGCTCCACCAGCATGCCCAGACCGTCTGCCACGCATGCACCGTTAGCGCGCGCCTGTGTCATGAAAGGCGTTTCCCGACCGTACATCATGTCGTAAGCGAGGCAGCCTTCAGCAAAGATAGAATCCGGTATCGGCAGCGCTGCATCACTTAAACCGGCAGAAGTTGCATTCACCACCACATCAAACTGCTGTCCTTGCAAATCATTGAATGCACAGCCTTTTACGTTGACTGCGGCAACCTTGGCAGCCATCGCCAATGCTTTATCTGCGCTGCGGTTCGCAATCACCAGCGAAACAGGATTTGCCGCCAGCACTGGCTGCAGCACCCCTTCGGCAGCGCCTCCTGCGCCCAATAGCAATATGCATTTACCTGCCAGTGGGCATTTCAGATTCTGTTCGATATCATGCACCAGACCGGCGCCGTCAGTATTGTCAGCCGCAATATGCGAACCCTCAAAAATAAGGGTATTGGCTGCCCCGGCACTTAATGCACGGCTACTGCGCTTATCAGCCAGACTATAAGCTTCAAACTTGAAAGGCACCGTAACGTTGACACCTTTATAACCCTTGGCAATCAAATCCTGCACAGTGGCCTCAAAGCCATCAAGCGGTGCCAAAATACGCTCATAACTGATATTTTGATGGGTTTGTCTGGCAAATGCCTCATGAATTAAAGGCGACTTGCTATGTGCTATCGGGTTACCAATCACCGCGTACTTATCAACCATCATTCACAAACCTTTAGTTAGTCCAAGGCAGACCTGCATGCTTCCAGCCATTAATCAAGGTACGCTGCTTGTCAGCATTGGCCTCCCCCTCGAAGCCTTCCAGCGTATTGTAAGCTTGCGAATAGCCTAACGACGCTGCAACCGTTGCTGCGTTATTTGAGCGGCCACCGGTACGGCACAAAAATATCAGCACTGAATCTTTGCCGACATTGCGATTATTCAGTTCTGCAGCCAGCTGTTCGGCAAAATTCTCATTGGCAACCATACCGGGATAAAACGCCCACTCCACATTCAGTGCACCCGGAATTCGCCCAACCAGCTCCAATTCAGCTTTAGTACGCACATCAACCAGCAATGCCTGTGCGTTTGCCTGCAAAACTTCAAACGCCTCCTGTGGCGTCAATGCCCCGGCATAAGGTAAGTTTTTTTCAGCCGCACGTTTTTGCGCAATGGCAATAATTTCAGCTTGTTTGTTCATGATTTTATCTTTCTTGAAATTTCAAATTCTGTTTTGGCTTTATAATGGCACTTTTATATTTCGCCTTTTATATTTCGCAAAGTATAGCCTTAAAACTCACAAAAAATTCACGCCCGCAAAATGTTCTATTTTGGTGCACAATAATTAGCTATTGCACCATTTTAGGTCATAGTTGACATAAGTATTTCTATATCTCAATAAATTTGCAGGGTTTTAACCATTTTAAATTGGCACGTTTCCTGCTAATCTATCGAGTTAAATTTTATTTGTTTTATTTTTAAGTTTTACTGATTAATTCTAACCCACACCATACTAGGAGATTCTAAATGTCAGTGGCTAATGTAATGAAAATGGTAAAAGAAAACGACATCAAGTTTGTCGATTTCCGTTTTACTGACACACGCGGTAAAGAACAGCACGTAACAGTACCTGTCTCTCACTTCAATGAAGACAAGTTTACAGAAGGCCACGCGTTTGACGGCTCTTCAATTGCCGGCTGGAAAGGCATCCAGGCATCAGACATGCAATTGATGCCAGATGCGGCAACAGCATACGTTGACCCATTCTTCGACGAGCCTACACTCGTTTTAACTTGCGACGTTGTTGACCCAACAGACGGCAAAGGTTACGAACGCGACCCACGCTCACTGGCAAAACGTGCAGAAGCTTACCTGAAATCAACTGGTCTGGGCGACACTGCATACTTCGGTCCAGAGCCAGAATTCTTCATTTTCGACAGCATCCAATGGGATGTTGCAATGAGCGGCTGCTCTGTGCGCATCAACTCTGAGGAAGGCGCATGGGCTTCAAACGAGAAATTCGAAGGCGGCAACACTGGCCACCGTCCGGGCGTTAAAGGCGGTTACTTCCCAGTACCTCCAGTGGACTCACTGCATGACATCCGCTCTGCGATGTGCTCTACGTTAGAAGCTCTGGGCGTGCCTGTTGAAGTTCACCACCATGAAGTGGCTACTGCCGGTCAATGTGAGATTGGTACAAAATTCAGCACATTGACACAACGCGCTGACTGGACACAAATCCAGAAATACGTGATTTTGAACACAGCCCACGCTTACGGCAAAACAGCGACATTCATGCCAAAACCATTCGCTGGCGATAACGGCAGCGGCATGCACGTTCACCAATCAGTTTGGAAAGATGGTAAAAACCTGTTTGCAGGTAACGGCTACGCTGGTTTGAGCGAGTTCGCACTTTACTACATCGGCGGCATCATCAAACACGCCCGTGCATTGAACGCGATTACCAACCCAGGTACAAACTCATACAAACGTCTGGTTCCGCACTTTGAAGCACCGGTTAAACTGGCTTACTCAGCTAAAAACCGTTCAGCTTCTATCCGTATCCCATTCGTACATGGTGAGAAAGCACGTCGCGTTGAAGCACGCTTCCCGGACCCAATCGCTAACCCATACCTGGCATTCTCTGCATTGCTGATGGCAGGTTTAGACGGCGTTCAGAACAAGATTCACCCAGGCGAGCCAGCAACTAAAGACTTGTACCATCTGCCACCAGAAGAAGATGCTAAAATCCCAACCGTTTGTTCTTCACTGGAGCAGGCACTGGAAGCTTTGGACAAAGACCGCGAGTTCTTGACCAAAGGTGGCGTATTCACTAACGAGTGGATTGATGCTTACATCGACCTGAAAATGGAAGAAGTCAACAAAGTACGTATCGTGCCTCACCCAGTTGAGTTTGGTCTGTACTACTCATGCTAATCTGCATTAGCTAGCAAATAAAGGGGCGAGTCATTCGCCCCTTTTTTATTGCCTGCCGCTACGGTCAACGCATACCAATCTGAATCGTTCTAAATTCTTGATACACAGCCGACCATCAAGCAATACGGCACCTAACTTTGTTGCCTAATCTGTTCAACTCTAATAAACTAAGCCCATGAAAAAACACTTATTTTTAATGCTATTAACGCTCATTGCCTCAACCCCAGCACTTGCCGAAATATACAAACATGTGGATGCAGATGGCCGTGTCACTTACTCCAACATTAAATCTAAGGGCGCTACGCGGCTTGAAATTGACCCGGATACAAATAACATCAGCAATGACCGGGCTAAAGCAAAAAGCAGCACCGCGAATAAACGCACTGCCACACCAGATAGCTTCCCACGTGTAGATAAAGACGTGCAAAACCAACGAGACAGCAAACGCAGAAGCATTCTGCAAAGCGAACTTGACGCCGAAAAAGCTGCGCTCGATGAAGCCAAAAAAGCCTACGCGGAAGGTGAATCTAACCCTGAAGTATATAAAAATGCCAGCGGTCAGACTTTCCGCAATGTACCTAAATTTGAAGAAAAAATGAGGGTGCTGAAAGAAAATGTAGATAATCACCAGAAAAATATCGAACTACTGCAAAAAGAGCTGGACTCTCTGCGTTAATCTTCACTGTAATACACTACTCGCTAAACAATTCATTCGCTTTTATGCCTTGATTCTGCATAAAGGCGCATGAATTTTACGTGCCAAAAATACCACTAAAATATTATCTCGATCCAACCCCATCTGGCCTACCTTTTGCTTTATTCATAGTATGATTACTGAAACTTTGAGTGCATTAATACTATGGTTCAAAAAACACCAGACCATTTTGCCGGGTTAGAACATTTAGCTACCGCAATTATCTTGCTCGATCACAATTGTCGCGTGGTTTACGTTAACCCTGGGGCAGAGATTATTTTTGCTTTCAGCGCCACCCAGATCATCGGGTTACATATCAGCGAGGTTTTTCCCAATTGCGATATCCTGATGATGGCGGTTAACAATGCCATTCAGCAGCAGAGTCCTTTCCGTGAACATGAATTCAGCATCAGCACACACCGGCATAACTCTTTCGCGGTAACCTGCACCGTTACGCCTATTGAATCTCCAGCCGCCAACCTGATTCTGGAATTTCAACAGATGGATGCACAATTGCGCATCGCGCGCGAGGAACGTATGCTGATCCAGCAACAAGCCAACGCCGAACTGCTGCGCAACCTGGCACATGAAATACGTAATCCGCTTGGTGGCCTGCGTGGCGCAGCGCAGCTATTGGAACATGAACTGCCCTCTCCCAGCCTGCGTGAGTATACCCAGGTCATCATCAAGGAGGCTGACCGCCTGCAGGCGCTTATGGATAGGCTGCTAATCCCGCACCGCATGCCTAAATACCAGCCAACCAATATCCATGAAGTGCTGGAGCGTGTCAGGAGCCTGCTGCTCGCGGAATCACCGCAGTCAATCATCATTAAGCGCGATTATGACTTGAGCCTGCCGGAGTTAATCGGCGACCGGGAAAAACTCATTCAAGCGGTGCTTAATATCGCACGCAATGCCGTGCAGGCAATGCAAGCGCATAAAACACCTGCAAGCCAGATTACATTCAAGACTCGCGCCGAGCGGCAGGTAACACTGGCAAGAAAACGCTACCGTGTAGCCATCAAGCTGGAAATTATCGATAACGGTCCGGGTATCCCGGCTGATATCCGCGACCGTATTTTTTACCCGCTGGTTTCAGGCAGCGAAGGTGGCTCTGGCTTGGGGCTAACTTTGGCACAAACCTTTATCACTCAGCACCACGGCATGATTGAATGCACGAGTGAGCCCGGCAATACCTGCTTCACGATACTGCTGCCGATAGAAACCAGCGCCGTTAAACCGATTAACAACCAACAATAACAAGCAATTACTACGCATTCATCGATGCTATTTTATCGACGCGTATTTTTAATAAGAGAAATATATGAAACCAATCTGGATAATTGATGACGACAAATCTATACGCTGGGTATTTGAGAAAGCGCTCGCGCGTACCGATTTGGAATTCAAAACCTTTTCCGGGATCAGCGAAGCGCTCAACGAGCTGGACCGCACGCAACCGCAAGTGGTGGTCAGCGATATTCGCATGCCTAATGGTTCCGGCCTGGATTTTTTAAGCGAAATCAAACGCAGATACCCGGATATTCCGGTCATTATCATGACTGCCTATTCGGACCTGGAGAGTGCTGTTGCTGCATTTCAGGGCGGTGCTTTTGAATACCTGGCAAAACCGTTTGATGTTGACCAGGCAATTGACATCATCAAGCGTGCAGTAGAAGAAAGTACCAGACAAGCCATTGATAGCTCCAATGACAACCTGAGCGAAGTCACCCCGGAGATCATCGGGCAAGCGCCCTCCATGCAGGAGGTTTTTCGCGCGATTGGCCGCTTAAGCCGCTCTCACGCTACGGTACTCATTAATGGTGAATCCGGCAGCGGCAAGGAACTGGTGGCAAGAGCACTGCACCGCCACAGCCCGCGTGCTGACAAGCCCTTTATTGCCATCAATACAGCGGCTATCCCTAAAGACCTATTGGAATCAGAACTATTTGGTCATGAGCGCGGCGCATTTACCGGTGCTGCAGCTTCGCGTCGCGGCCGTTTTGAGCAAGCTGACAGCGGTACGTTGTTTCTGGATGAAATCGGCGATATGCCGGCAGACCTGCAAACCCGGTTATTACGCGTACTGAGTGACGGGCAGTTTTACCGCGTAGGCGGACATCAGCCTATTAAAGTCAATGTACGTATTATTGCCGCCACCCATCAGGATTTGGAGCAACGCGTTAAAAATGGATTATTCCGTGAAGATCTGTTTCATCGCCTGAATGTAATCAGGCTGCGCCTGCCGCCATTGCGCGAGCGCCGTGAAGACATACCGCTGCTGATCAAGCATTTTCTGCAGCACAGTGCTGCCGAACTTGGCGTCGAAGCCAAGCAGCCCTCTGTTGCAGCACTAAAATACCTGAGTGCCGTCAACTGGAGCGGCAACGTACGGCAGCTTGAAAACGTATGCCACTGGCTAACTGTGATGGCGCCCGGCCAGAACATCGACATAGCAGATCTGCCGCCGGAACTTAAAGAAGATGTCGGTAGCCCTGCCGGCAGTAACTCATGGCAAGAGGCGCTGGCATCTGAAGTTGCAGATGCACTTAACCGCGGCGAACAGAACGTCATGGAGACACGGACAAATATATTCGAGCGCATATTAATAGAAAAGGCACTTGAACACACACATGGCCGGCGTGTTGAAGCAGCTACGCAACTAGGTATTGGCCGCAACACATTGACTAGAAAGATTCAGGAGTTGGGTATAGAAGAATAAACCTTAAAGCAGCAATGTTTTGATAATTGCGTCACTTAATCTAAAGTATCCCTTATTGATTTATATCTTGTCATTGCGAGCGAAGCGCCGCAATGACAATTAAATCAGTACTTTTCTCTTTTATTCTCAAAATATGTCAGCCAGTGATATGTGTTACTAACTAGACTATCACATTAAATTACATCAAAATTATACGGGCTGAACAATTAACACCTGTAGATATTGCAAACCGAGAATAAATTAAATGGACTTATACCCAACCGTCACTGTAGTTGAAAATTTCTATGAAAACCCTGATGAGATCAGAAAGTTTGCACTAAAACAGAAGTTCAGTTATTGCCATGAATTGAAAAATATTGATTATGTTTACCCGGGTTGCAGAACAAAAGAATTATTCGATTTGGATAAAAATCTATACGAGAAAGTTTGCAAAAAACTCGTATCTATCTTTCACAACACACAAAATGACCATATGCGCTGGGCGATCTCTACAAGCTTTCAAGTAGTGGAAGCTAAGTTCGAACGTGGCGTGCTGCATCAGGACCCTAACACCATTTTTGCAGGTGTGATTTACCTAACGCCAGATGCACCAATTACAGCAGGCACATCTTTATTCAAACCAAATAAAACATTTAGTGAAGAAAAATACCAGGCAGCACTGAAGCTGAACGATGAGAATTTTAGAGCAAACAGACCAGTTTCTATCGAATACCATAGCATGTTTGATGAAACTGTACGTGTAAATAATATCTATAATACATTGATTATTTTTAACGCACAGACGTATCACGCAGCAAATGATTTCTTTGGTGAAAACCTAGAAAATGGCAGGATGGCACAGGTATTTTTTATTAATAAAATTGATGCAATGCGGCATGATATTTTCCCCCTGCAACGCACGCAGGCAATCAATATCTAATCCTACTGGCTATCAGCCCGGCAGTAACTGTCAGGCACCTTGATATAGTTACGTGCAACAAGGTAATCAATCACTGTGTTAACGCATGCCGCTAAAGAGTCGCTGCCGGTATTCACAACAATCTCCGGATTCTTCGGCCGCTCGTATGGGGATGATATCCCAGTAAAGTCGGCGATCTCGCCACGCCTTGCTTTGGCATACAGGCCTTTGATGTCACGCTGTTCACATGTCTGTAAATCAGTATTGCAATATATCTCTACAAATTCATCTTCACTCACCAACTGGCGAACGCGGCTGCGGTCTGCCTGAAACGGCGAAATAAACGCCGTCAAAGTAATAATGCCTGCATCAACGAATAACTTGCTTAACTCACCTACGCGCCGGATATTCTCCTGCCTGTCTTCGTTTGAAAAACCTAAATCAGAGCAGATACCATGGCGTACGTTATCTCCATCAACCACAATCGTTCTGCAGCCGATATCAAATAGTGCTTTTTCAACCGCATGGGCAAGGGTAGATTTACCGGCACCCGACAAGCCTGTAAACCATAAAATCACGCTCTTATGACCGGCTTGCCGCTGTTTATCGGCTTTACTGACCAGTGCATGCTGCTTAAAAATATTCTTATTCATCTAATTAGCGCCATTATCAAGCCACATATGGATACGTATTTATTTTATCAAAAAAAAACGGCATCCGAAGATGCCGTTTTTACATTACTTTAAACTAAGACCACGAGGGTCCTGCCTTATCCTAGAAGAATAAGATCGCGCCTAAAGAAATTGTTTTTGCTTTAACTTCTGTTGACACGCCGTCACCGTAGAAACCGCCGTCGTTGTTTTCATACTTAGCTTGTGAGTATTCAGCAACCAAGTTCAGGTGTTTTGTGAGTGGGTGGTAAGCACCGATAGTCCACATTGAATCTTCCAACTCATCGAAGTCATCCATTGAGTTGCCTTCAAGTGTAGATTTACCGTATGAAGCGCCCAATTTAGTACCTACACCTGGAATAGTGTATGTACCTTGAACGTACCATTGGTCTGAATCACGTGATTTACCTTGCCAGTCAAAGCCACGAGCCAATTGAACTGTTTGGCCGATACCGTCGCCTTTACCGTAGTAACCTGTCAAGCCGAAGCCTGCCACGTTAACAGTAGCACCGATGTCGTATGCAGTAGCGCGGTCTGAACCAACGTTAGCACCGTTGTAGGTCAGATCTTTAACACGTTGTGAAATACCTGAAACCCAAACTTTACCAGATACGTCGCCAGCCCACTCGTAAGAAGCTTTAGCTTCGAACGCTGGTGAGTTGCCACCGCGGCTTGCGCTGCCTGAATCGTATGCTGTATCAGCTGCAATCGCATTCCAAGCTTGGGTTACACCAGCTGTGAAGCTGAAGCCATTCCAGTTTGGTGATGAGTAAGCAACTTGTGATTTCCAGTCAGCGTACATGAAACCTGTACCGATACGGCCCAGTGTTGTTGTATTGCCAGCCAATGAACCAGCTGCTGAACCAACACCCAACAATGTCATGTCGTTCAAGATAGCGTCTGAAGCATAGATACCCAGATCTTTACCTAACTTGATAGAACCCCATGATTTGTCACCGAATGTCAAGAATGCTTGACGGTTTTCTTGGTGAGCTGATTGTTTACCAGCTTGTGTTGTTGAAGCACCTGGGTTGATGCTGATTGTGAAACCAACATCCAGGTCGTTTTGACGTGTTTTACCTGAAACTGACAGGTAGTTTGGCAGCAAGCCAGTTGTAATGTTTGCAACGCTGTCGCCGTTACCGTATTCACCAGCTGCAGCATCATCACCGCTGAAACGTGTTGATGTGTAGTAAGCGTTTACAACACCGCCGATGTCCAATGTCCAATCGCCAGCTGGGATAACGATACCAGCGTTAGCGCTTGAAGCTGCAGCAACTAAAGCTGAAGCAACTGCTAATTTGATAGTTGTTTTCATATAAATCTCCTAAAAATTTATTGCTTTTTTTACTTCATTACCTCATTTGTTACCTGCTATTGTTAGCAGCAAACTAAATGAGAAAGTTTGCAAACTTTCTCGATAAATATAAATTCATCAAGACAAGGTAGACGTAGTATGCACCAATCTTTTCAATGACGACAACTTAAAATTGGTATTTTTGTCACAATTACTTACATTTGTTGTAATTTTGCAACATGCTTACATTGTTCATTCAGGAACTTTCAATACCTAGCTGCGCTTAGCTATTTTTATTACTCCAACACCACATACTGTAGTTAAAACATATCAATAACAACTAACCATTAATTATTCATATTTGTAAGCTATCGGCAAAATTATCGAAAAAGAATCGGCATCAATTGAGTCAAGTCCTTATAATGTCGATAAAACGTATTAATAATATATTTTTACAAGATACGCCTGCTATTTTTTGCTGTATTTTTACGAATCCGCTCTTAATCTGTCCTAAGAACCATTTACGGTTAACAATACAAATTTTATGAATAAATTTTCCCCGCAGACACAAAAGCATTTATCAGATTTATTTCAGCAAGGTCAACGCGCTATGCAGACAGGGCAATTCGGTCGCGCAGAAAGGTGCCTGCTTGATATACTCAAAATCGCACCCAGCCTGATTGAGGCGCATAACAGCCTTGGGTTCGTATACGCAGCCGGTAAGCAGCACCAGAAGGCGCTTGGGCAGTTTAAGCGGGTATTGGTTGCAAATCCGAAACACGCATATACCCATCACAACATAGCCAACAGCCTGTACGGATTAGGCCTTTATGAAGAGGCCATCGAGCACTTTCAGGCAGCACTGTCGATTGACAACAAGTTGACCGACTCACTGATTCATTGCGGCATGGCCTACCATCAGCTTGGCGAGACCGAAGCTGCAATCCAGTGCCTGCACCGCGCGCTGGATCAGGATAAGCGAAACGCATATGCGTTTCATGTGCTTGGCAAATTCCATGCCGACCTCAAAGACTATTCACGCGCACTGGATTTACTGCAGAATGCGAGCAACCTGGCTCCACAGAATGTTGAGTTCAGGCTTGAATTTGCCAAAACTCTGGACAAGGCAAACCTGCTGGATGAAGCGTCATTGCTTTACCACCAGATTTGCGAGGCCAATCCGAACTACCTGGAAGCTTTCAAAACCTACGCAAAACTATTGACCGAATACCGTCGCTATGACGAAGCGCTGGAATGCATCAATCGTGCAGAACAGATTGCGCCTGACAATGTAGACGTGGAAGAACAGGTTGCGGATATTTACCTGGGCATGGGCAATACCGAAGAAGCCCTCAGGCGCTTTAATCACGCACTGACTGCTGCCCCGCAAAGGCTCTCCATCCTCAAGGGGATCGGTACTGCCTATCTTGAGGTAGGTCAGCTTGACGAAGCCACGGCAGCTGCCGAGCAGATGATTTGGATTGATAGCGATGCTCCTGATGGCTACCTGCTGAAATCGCGCGTCAGGAAATCGACAGCCGATGACGGGCAGGCTGAACAACTGCTCAAGCTCTGTGAATCCGAAAAATTATCGGAAGAAAATAAAATGCTGGTGCATTATGCGCTGGGCAAGACCTTTGATGACCGCAAGAGCTACGCCGAGGCATTCACGCATTTCAAGCGTGCGAATGACATCAAGAAATCCGGTTTTGCCTATGACCGGGCCGCTGACGAAAAGCGTTTCACCGACATCATCGAGCTATTCACTCCTGAATTCCTTGCAAACCACCAGGGGCTGGGCACCGAACGCGACCTGCCGATTCTGATTGTCGGCATGCCGCGCTCCGGCACCACACTCACCGAGCAAATCGTATCCAGCCACCCGGATGTGCTGGGTGCAGGCGAGGTTGGTTACTGGGGTTCAGCCAACAAAGCGCTGCCGCTAAGAATGCACACCAAGACCCCTTATCCGCAATGCCTGCTGGAAATGACGAAGGAACACGCAAAGGAAACTATCCAACAGTATGAAAACCTGCTGCGCAAGACGGTCGGCCCCAATACCTCCTCCAGACATATCACGGACAAGATGCCGCATAACTTTCTGCACCTGGGCCTGATTGCGACGCTGTTCCCGAACGTGAAGTTCATTCACACAAAACGCGACCCGATTGATACATGCTTATCAATCTATTTCCAGCACTTTAATGATGCACATATTTACGCCGCTGACCTCAGCGACCTGGCGTTCCACTACAGGCAATACGAGCGCCTGATGCAGCATTGGCATGCCGTGCTGCCGGGGCGCATACTGGACATTAACTATGAAGATACGATCAGCGACCCGGAATACTGGTCGCGCCAACTGATTTCACATATCGGACTGGAATGGGACGATGCCTGCCTGGCACCGCACAAACTGGAGCGCGCAGTTAAAACCATATCGCAATGGCAAGTCAGGCAGCCGATTTACAAGACTTCAGTACAACGGTGGAAAAATTACGAGCCTTTTATTACACCGCTGATTGAAGGCCTGGTAAAAGACTCCAAAGCGACCTGATTACAAAGTCTCTTCCACCGCAAACAGCTTGCGGTGCTCGCGAATCGCAAAGCGATCCGTCATGCCCGCAATGTAGTCTGCCACAGCGCGGGCTTTGTCGATTTCCGCATAGGCCTGAAACTCATCCGGCAATAAACCTGTGTTTTCAAAATAGGCGACAAATAATTTACACATTTCGCGCGTTGTATTTAATAGATGTAGCAAAAAATTTCATATGCCAATGTTGCTGTAGACTGAATTAATATTAGATGCTAAATTAAGCATTTAATGATGCATTTAATTTACGATATGAGGTTTCTTATGGATACGATATATAGCAACATTACCGTGAGTGTTACTGAACTAAAACGTAACTTTGCTGGGGTTATCAGGCAAGCTGACGAATGTCCCGTTGCAATCCTTAATCACAATAGACCAGAGGCATACCTGCTTCCGGCTGCGCATTATGAAAGGCTTATCGCGCATTTAGAAGATTTGGAAGACGCAAAACTTATCCGCGAACGTGCCAATGGCCCTTTTTTAGAGGTGGATATCAATGACCTATAAATTGAGGTTTCACGAACTGGCGCTTGCTGAATGGAATAAGCTGGACAATAGTTTGCGTGAACCGCTCAAGAAAAAACTTACCGAGAGGCTCGAAAACCCACACGTAGCTGCTGCACGCTTATCTGGAATGCCTGATTGTTACAAGATAAAGTTGTTACGCGTTGGTTATAGACTGGTATACAGAGTTGATGAAGATGTCGTATTTGTTACCGTAATTGCTGTTGGTAAACGAGATAAGCTAAAAATTTATGCTGATGCAAAATCCAGACTTTAATGCAGCAAGTTGCTTCAATTTATAAGTACTCATCCACTGCAAACAGCTTGCGGTGCTCGCGAATCGCAAAGCGATCCGTCATGCCCGCAATGTAGTCTGCTACAGCGCGGGCTTTGTCGATTTCCGCATAAGCCTGAAACTCGTCTGGCAATAAGCCTGTGTTTTCAAAAAAGGCTTGGAACAGTTCACGCACGATGCGAGCTGCTTTGGCGCTCATGCGGTTTACTTTGTAATGGTGATACAGATTCTTACGCAGAAATTGCTTGAGTTTAAGGTTCTGTGCGGCAATGTCACTGCTGAAATGCACCATTTGCGGAAGTTTGCGGATGTCGGCAATGCTTGTCGGCTGATACAGGGCGATGTTTTTTGCAGTTTCATTGCATAAATCTACGACCAGCGTATTGATCATGCGGCGCACAGTTTCATTCACCAATCGCCGTTGTTCCAGCTTTGGATACAGCGCTTTTACCTCTGCCAAATTACGCGCGAACAACTCTACTTTGGATAGCTGGTCTATGGTAATAAGCCCTGAACGCAGGCCGTCATCTATATCGTGATTGTTATAGGCGATTTCATCCGCATAATTAGTCAGCTGCGCTTCCAGGCTTGGGCTGGTCTTATCTATAAAGCGCCGGCCAACTTCACCTAGCTGTTTCGCATTTTTAATTGAGCAGTGTTTAAGTATGCCTTCGCGCACCTCAAATGTGAGATTCAGGCCGTCGAATTCTGCATAACGCAGTTCCAACTGCTCTACGACGCGCAGCGATTGCAGATTATGCTCAAAACCGCCGTATTCACGCATGCACTCGTTGAGTGCATCCTGTCCGGCATGCCCAAACGGGGTGTGCCCCAAATCATGTGCCAGAGCAATGGCCTCGGTAAGGTCTTCATGCAGTTGCAAGGTACGTGCGACAGCACGTGCCAGCTGTGCGACTTCTATACTGTGGGTCAGGCGGGTACGGAATAAATCGCCTTCATGGTTCACAAACACCTGGGTTTTGTATTCCAGACGGCGAAATGCCGTTGCGTGGATAATCCGGTCACGATCACGCTGAAATGCATTGCGGGTTGATGATGGCGGCTCGCTGTGAACGCGACCGATGCTTTGTTCCGGGTTTGCAGCGTAAGGTGCGAGTTGCAGATAATTCATATTCAAACCCGGTTTTGTTAAGTTAGTAAGGCAGCCATGTACAAATATTCTTGAACTAAAAATCTATCAATTTCGTACGCAGGCACACATTCTCTCGCTACTAAGCATTCGCCTTGGCATTCACCTTGGCATTCACCTTGCCTGGATTCCGGCCTGCGCCGGAATGACGGATTTTTAATATTTTTGTAAAAAATAAAGCTAATCTCTATTTCGGGCAAAGCTTTCTATAAAGATAAAGTCAATCTGAGTTTGTCAGCATCGTAGTCGCTGGTAATGACAGATTTGCCGATACCTTGCTGCAATACCAGCCTGATTTTTCCGTCGGCTACTTTTTTATCCATCTGCATGAGTTCAAGGTATTTATCCGCACCTAATTTTGGCGCGTCCAGCGGTAGTCTGGCTTTAGTCAGCAACGCATGAATACGGGCAACCTCTGCCACGCTCAGCCAACCCATACGCTGTGAGAGATCAGCCGCCATCATGGTGCCTGCTGCGACAGCTTCTCCATGCAGCCATACGCCATAGCCCATGGCATTTTCGATGGCATGGCCAAAGGTATGGCCCAAATTAAGCGATGCACGCTCACCGGTCTCATGCTCATCGCGTGCCACGACCTCTGCTTTATTCTGGCATGAACGGTAGATGGCCTCACTGATTGCATTTTCCTCCAGCGCCATCAATTGCTCCATGTGCGCTTCCAGCCAGTTAAAAAACTCAGCATCGCGAATCAGGCCATACTTAATTACTTCTGCCATGCCTGCCGAAAATTCGCGTGCCGGTAGCGTTTTTAGGGTATCAATATCCGCCAGCACCAGTTGCGGCTGGTAAAAAGCACCAATCATGTTTTTACCTAGCGGATGATTGATACCGGTTTTACCGCCTACGGATGAATCCACCTGGGAGAGCAAGGTGGTTGGTATCTGGATGAAAGGTACGCCGCGCAGGTAAGTTGCCGCCGCGTAGCCGGTTAAGTCACCGATTACGCCGCCACCAAGCGCAATCAATGTTGTGCTGCGCTCACAGCGATTCTGTAGCAAGGCATCATAAATTTTATTCAGCGTTTCTGTATTTTTATAGGCTTCGCCATCCGGCAGAATAATAGGAATTACATTTACACCAGCGGCCTGTAACGTTTGAGTTAATTTATCCAGGTATAACGGTGCAACTGTTGTGTTCGTAACGATGGCCACATGTTTGCGTTTTAAATGCGGCAATATTAGATCAGCGTCTGCAATTAAATTGCGGCCTATATGTATCGGGTAACTTCTGTCTGCCAGGTCTACTTTAAGTGTTTGCATATCAATTAAAAAATTAGTTATCTGTTTGGGTTAATACTTGTGTGGGATTTGTGCAAAGATGCAATAGCAGCTGCTCTATATAACTGGTAATTTCAACAGCAGATTGTGCGCCGGTATCCACGATATAGTCTGCTAATTCCGTATAAATCGGATCCCGCACAATATAGAGTTCTTCCAGCTTCTGTTTTGGGTTTGCCCCTTGTAACAGGGGACGGCTTTTGTCATTACGTGTACGCTGGTAGAGATCATGCACCTTTGCACGTAAGTAAATGATCTTACCGCTGTTTTTTAAAAGCCTGCGATTCTCTGAATTCAACACTGCGCCGCCACCGGTTGCCACCACAACGTTATTGAGCTGACTTAACTCTTCAATGGCTGCTGTTTCGCGTTTACGAAAGCCATCTTCACCTTCCAGCTCAAAAATCAGCGGGATTCTGACACCAGTTTTGCGCTCGATCTCAACGTCTGAGTCGTAAAATTCCCTGCCCATCTGTTTTGCCAGCAAACGGCCAATGGTCGTTTTGCCTGCACCCATAAGGCCGATAAAATAAATATTATTCAATTGAAAAACCCTTAACTTTTATCCGCTGCTGATAATGCTTACCTAGCACCGAATAAAATAAAATGCCCATCACTATTATGATGGGCATTTTATGACAATCTAGTGTTTCTGTCAGATTTTGCTTTGTATTACACAGTCTAGCTACTGCAAAGTCATGCGATCATCCATGATTTTAGGTGTAATAAAAATCAGCAGCTCGGTTTTATCTGAGACCGTTGATTTACGTTTAAATAAATTACCCATGACTGGCAAATCACCGAAGAATGGCACTTTATCCAACTCTGTACGGTCAGTCTGCTCATAAATGCCGCCTAACACCGCAGTTTCTCCGTTACCTACCAGCACTTGTGTGTTGATAGACTGCGTATCAATCGCCACAGCCTCACCCAAGCCTACCCTTACTGTTTGGCCAACCTTATCTTTTTTAACTTCTAATTCCATGATGATTTTATCATCCGGTGTAATTTGCGGCGTTACCTCCAGGCTCAGCACTGCCGGCTTAAATGTTACATTGGCAGCACCACTGCTAGACGCTTGCAGATAAGGGATTTCAGTACCCGCTGATATTTTTGCCTTGCGCTGATTGGCTGTGGTAATACGCGGACTGGAAACCACTTTACCGCGTTTATCAGTTTCAAGCGCTGACAATTCAAGATTTAAAAGCAAACCTGCTGATAATCTGAATAAAGTAAAGGCAAAGCTACCGGCACCCGCTTTGGTCACAGGTAAGTTTGACATCAAATCAGGCAAACCGTCGCTACTGGTTAGTGTGCTGTTAGTATTGCTCACCGGGTCATAACGCAGTGTATCTGTGAGTGCAGTTTGCACAGTACCATTGTGCGTACCTTGTGTAATGGTACCGGTGCTTGACACCGTTGTCGGCCTGTTGCCAATGGTGCTGCCTATCGTCGCGACACTGCTGCCTGGCCTGCCAGTTTGCGTTACGCCAAAGCGTGCACCCAAATCTTTACCAAACTTTTCATCGGCAATTACCAAACGTGATTCAATCATCACCTGTTTTACAGGTACATCAGTTTTATTAATAATGGCCTGTACCTGCTCCAGATATTTAGGAATGTCCTGCACAAATACGGTATTGGTTCTCGGATCAAGCACCGCGCTACCGCGTTTTGATAAAATCTTCTGTTTAGGATCACTCAGAATATCCTTCAACGCCTCGGCACGCATGTAATTTAACGTGAAAACCTCTGTGCGTAGCGGCTCTACATCATCAATTTGTTGCTGACTTTCAAAAACCTGTTTTTCTTTAGCAGCCAATTCATCTGCCGGCGCAACTAATATCACATTGCCGTTTTTGCGCTTATCCAGCCCCTTGCTTTGCATAATAATTTCCAGCGCCTGGTCCCATGGCACATCTTTTAGACGTAAAGTCAGATTACCAGTCACTGTGTCGCTTGTAATAATGTTGAGGCCGGTAAAATCGGCAATCACCTGCAACACTGCGCGCACTTCAATATTCTGGAAATTCAGTGATAGTTTTTCACCGCCATAACCAGGCTTGCTACCACGCACCAGTTTATTTGGGTCTTCTATAACCTGGCGAACATCAATGATGAATTTTTTGTCTGCCTGATAGGCTGAATGTTCCCAATTACCTTTAGGCTCAATCACCATGCGTCCGTTTTTACCCTGCCTCATTGTATCTACATAGACTACCGGAGTATTGAAATTGGTAACATTCAGGCGACGTTGCAGATTTTCCGGTACCTCGGTGTTGATAAAATCGACTAAAATCGTTTTGCCTTTTTGTTTGATGTTAATGCCCGCAGATGGGTCTGACAGATCAACAATAATGCGCCCTTCACCATTCTTGCCACGAGCGAAATCAACATTGTTAATGGTGATGGATTTGCCACCCAGTTTAGGCTCAGAAAACCTGGTTTCTACCGCTGCACCTGCAACCGCTTCATTTGTCTGCAGAATTACTGTCACCTCATTACCACTTACCGTAGCGTTATAGCCAACATTCTTGGCTAGATTCAACACCATTCGAGTACGCTCTTTACCTTGCGCCAAAGTAACGCTTTTTAACGACCCCTGCTCTGCAACAATGTTACTTTTGCCTAAGCCATTACCAACCTGAGGAAAATCCAACGCAATTCTTGCTGGGTTGCTGAGCGTAAATCCAGCCGGAGGATTTGCCAGAGGCTGCGTTGTTTTAACGCGGACACTAACCTTGCCACCCGGTAACGATGAAAAGTCTACGCTCTCGATTTTATTAGCTAAAGCCGATTGATCTTCAGCCAGCAATGATCCTGAAAACATAGCCATAACAAGCAGCATCACTGCCTGTAAAAATTTTGATATCAACATATTTGTTTTCATCATTTCACCTTAAATCTATTTTTAGTACCGCATTAATAACTACAGATAACTCAATTACAAAATTCTTTCAGTCTCATAAATCTGATCAATTACTACAATCCCGGTTTGATGAATCTATTATTCCTGCAACGGTAAATTAGAAACTCGCTCAATCCAATCGCCGGAAAGTTCATCTTGCACAATCTCATTCAGCATGACTTCACTGTCTGTAATTTTCGTGATTCTGCCAAAATTCTGCCCTATATAATTACCAACTTTTACCTGCTGCACATTATTATCAGGCGTTTTCAACAATGCATAAGTCAGCTTGCTTCTTGACAGCATGCCTACATATTTAAGACTTTCAAGCGGATAGGCTTCCATTGGCTCTTTAGGCCGATTCAGGTCAGGCTGCAACGCACTGGCTTTATTAGTAGCCTTGCGCGCACGAAACGGATCGACCAAGCTGCCATCAGCATTGTATGGCAATGCAACATAAGGCTTAACCTCGGGCAAAGGCTTAACGTTTGGCTTGATATCCTTTGCCGCATCGCGCATATACTGATCAAGGTCATCACCTTCTTCACCGCTACATGCAGTCAGCAAAACACCCAATGCCAGAATCGGCAGGAGTTTGAAATTTGCAAACGGCACCAACTTAAGATTCAAACTGTGTTTCACTTAATCAGCCTTTCTTTCCAGATTTTGCTTTTTCAGCTTTCAAAGCTTTCTGTTTTGCAGCAATCTCTTCGGCATCCAGATATCGGTAAGTTTTTGCTACCGCTTCCATCGCCAGCATGGCATCAGCATTCGATGGCTTAGTATCCTTGGCGTCTTTGTTGTTTTGAGGCTGCACAGAGACATTGCTGATCGTCACAATACGAGACAACTTGGAAATGTCAGAGGCAAAAGCACCCAGGTCATGATAAGTGCCAACTACTTTAATTGCGATTGGCATTTCCGCATAGAACTCTGCCTGTATCTCACTACCTGGCTTAAACAGCTCAAACTCCAGGCCCCTGCTCAAACCAGCCTGATTAATATCCGTGAGCAGACCATCGATCTGTGATTTATCCGGCAACTGTCTTAACAGTGCGCCAAACGTTTTCTCAATTTCAACCATCTGTGCTCGATAGGCTTCCAGATTAATTGCCTGAATCTTTTTCGCCAGGAATACATCTTTTAACTGCTGTTCTTTAGCTTCTTCCTGATCCAGCGTCTCAAGTGCCGGACTCAGCAAGAAGTAATAACCCAACCCTAAAAGCACTACAAAAACAATCGCAAGCAGCACAGCCTTAACCGGCATGGGTAAATTACCGGCATTCTTGAGATCAATATTATTGAAATCATCTAACTTCATGGCTTGGCTCCTTGTGCAGCTTTATCTTTTGCTGCGTCAGCCTCGTCTTCCGTTTGCGGGGCTTTCAGTTTTACCGTTAGCGTAAATACATTTTGTTTCTGGCCATTTACCGTAACCGCTTTAATTTCAACCAGGCCCGGAGATTCCAACCAGGTAGAACTGTTGTAATTGCGCACCAGCGTAGCTACCCTGGCGTTAGTATCAGCTACACCCTCAAGCGTAATGACATCACCAACCTGTTTAACGCTTTTAAAATACATGCCATCAGGTAATTGCCGACTTAATTCATCAAACACAACTACGGCCTGGCTACGATTGGTTTGCAGGTTTTCTACAACTTGCTTACGTTCGAGCATAGCCGTAATCTGGTCTTTCAGATCCTGAATATCTTTAATTTCCTTATCCAGCTTGGCAATTGCGGCATCCAGGCGTGCATTACGCTCAGACTGGGAAGCAATCTTTGCATTAATCACGGTATAGGCCATAAACACAATGGCACAAGCTGCAATCGCAGCAAAAGCGGCCATCAGGCCAAATTGGCGCTGCCTGGCTTCTCTTCTAAGTTGCCGATGCGGGAGTAAATTGACGCGTATCATATCTCTACACCTCGCATTGCAAGTCCACAGGCGATTAAGAGCGATGGCGCATCAACCGGCAATTGCTGCGATTTCACTCTGGAACCCATCGCCATGCTGTGGAACGGGTTTGCTATGATGGTATGCACCTGGGTTCGGTCCTGCACTGTTACTTCAATTTCGGGAATTGAAGCACTGCCCCCTGCGAGCACAATGTGATCTACATGGTGATATTGTGTGGAACTGGTAAAGAACTGCTGCGCTCTGGCGACCTCTGTTGCAAGCAACTGCACAAATGGCTGCAGCACTTCACTTTCATAACTCTCTGGCAAGCCGCCCCTGCGTTTGGAAATTTCAGCCTCTTCAACAGACAAGCCGAATCGACGCTGAATTTCCTGTGTTAACTGATTGCCGCCAAAACTTTGCTCGCGTGCATAGACCATTTTGTTATCATGCAATACGTTAATGTGCATCATGGTGGCGCCGATATCCACAATCATGACCGTTTGCTCACTGCCGGCATTAGGCAGCTGCACGGAAACCAAGGTGTAAGCAGCCTCAGTTGCGTAGGAATCAACATCCATCACAATCACCTTGAGTCCGGCGACTTCCGCAGCGGCCACGCGGTCTTCAATTTTTTCTTTACGTGCCGCAACAATCAGCACTTCAACTTCTTCTTCCGCGTTACCTGGCGAAGGTCCCAGCACTTCGAAGTCAATATTGACCTCGTCCAGCGGGAACGGGATATATTGGTTAGCCTCACCCTCAACTTGCGCTTCCATGTCTTCTTCTCGCAGGCCAGCTTCCATAATCACCTTTTTGCTGATTACAGCAGATGACGGCAAGGCCAGCGCGGCGTGCTTCTCACGCGTACCCAGCAGTTTGCATGCCTGCCTGATGGCATCGGCGACCTTCTCAAGGTCCGTCACATTGCCATCGACCATGGCATCCGGCGCCATTGGTGCTATCGCGTATCCTTCCAGTTTATAACCACCACGGCCATCGTCAGACAACTCTACGGCCTTTACTGAAGTAGAACTGATATCAATGCCAATAAGAGGAGGGGTATTTTCTGTAAAAAGACTGAATTTCAAATTGAAATTCCTTTTCTAATTTCGTTAGTTACGAACATTTCTAATAATTTACATTAAATCCTAGCAACAAGTTTAAACCCTGTAAAGCAATTTCTTTTTTAATCAATTTAGTCATTTATGCATCACATTAAATTCGCATGGATGCGTCAGGCAATTTATAATGGCCAAATCGTTTAAATTTGAATCATTTAAGAAATCAGATTACCCATGATACTGAACAAATGGTGGCACTATCTCGTAATGACTGTAATTATAGGCAGCCTGTCTGTGCTGGCATTGATAGGCGTTGCTGCAGCGCTGATATATCCTACGCTGCCTTCACTTGAAGCATTGACTGACTACCAGCCAAAGCTGCCGCTAAGGGTTTATTCTGAAGATGGCTTCCTGATTGATGAATTCGGAGAAGAGCGCCGTGCCTACATCCAGATTGAGCACGTGCCACAGAGCATGAAAGATGCCGTACTGGCGATTGAAGACAGGCGTTTTTATCAACATAGCGGTGTCGACCTCAAAGGTATTTTACGCGCCATCAAAAACAACATTACCGGCGTAAGCCATGAAGGCGCCAGCACCATCACCATGCAGGTTGCAAAGAATTTTTTTACCAAACCTAATGGCAAACGCACCATCGTTACCAAAATCAATGAGGCCATGCTGGCTCTAAAAATTGAACACGCTTTAAGCAAAGATGAAATTCTTGAGCTCTACATCAACCAGATTTACCTTGGCCAGCGTGCCTATGGATTTGCCGCTGCAGCACAGGTTTACTATGGCAAACCGTTAGAAAAACTTAACCTTGCCGAAACTGCATTGCTAGCGGGCCTACCCAAGGCACCTTCAGGATACAACCCGTTCGTTAACCCCAAGCGTGCTATCACGCGCCAACAAGAGGTTTTACGCGACATGCACCGCTTTGGCTTTATCAAAGAGCCGGTTTATCAGGCAGCCTTGAAACAGCCGCTGCGGTTTAAAGCGTCAAAACAGGCGCGTGACCTGGCGGCGGATTATGTTGCAGAAATTGTGCGTGAAAGTCTGTATGCGCAATATCAGGATGAAATTTACAGCAGTGGCCTGCGCGTTTACACCACGATACGTAAAGCCAATCAGGAAGCGGCGAACGCCGCGATCAGAGAGGGTGTTCTAGACTATGACTCACGCCACGGTTTCCGTGGCCCTGAAAAAACCTTGAATCTAGCCAAAATTTTAGCTGAAAATCCAACCGATGGTTTAAATGAAGCGCTGGATGACTTTGAGGAATCCAACGGGTTCATCCCGGCCATTGTGACTAGCCTGTCAGCAAAATCTGTGCATGTTCATACAAAGCAAGGCGACGACATTGAAATCACGGGCAAGGGTTTAGCACTCGTAGCCAGAACGCTGAATCAAAAAGATCCTGAAAAGCGCCTGTTAAAAACCGGTTCTGTGATCAGGGTAACCAAAAGCACTGGCCAGAAAGACAATAATGGCTGGCGTATCGTGCAGATGCCACAGGTGGAATCAGCCCTGATTGCACTGGACCCTGAAACTGGCGCAGTGCGTGCCCTGGTCGGCGGCTTTGACTTTAATCGCAACAAGTTTAATCAC
The DNA here is from genome assembly GCA_964622195.1 of uncultured Methylotenera sp. Lineage (GTDB taxonomy): Bacteria > Pseudomonadota > Gammaproteobacteria > Burkholderiales > Methylophilaceae > Methylotenera. The sequence continues at coordinate 58,836 of CAZUOQ010000004.1, forward strand.
GTCACGCAGGCATGGCGTCAGCCCGGCTCCAGCTTCAAACCTTTTATTTATTCTGCAGCACTGGAAAAAGGTTTCACACCGGCATCGATTGTTGAAGACAGCCCCCTGAATTTCTCAGCCAAGGAGACCGGCGAGAAAGAATGGTCACCACGCAACTTTGATAACACCTTCGAAGGCCCGATTCGTTTAAGGCAAGCCCTCACCAAATCAAAAAATCTGGTTTCGATTCGTGTCATACAATCAATCGGTCCAAGTTACGCCCAGGATTACATTACCCGCTTTGGTTTTGCAGCGAAGGAACACCCGGCTTATCTCACCATGGCGCTTGGCGCAGGCTCGGTAACGCCGTGGCAGATGGCAACAGCCTATGCGGTATTTGCCAATGGCGGCTACCGCGTTAAACCTAACCTGATTGCCAAAATTGTAGACCAGAACGGCAAAGTGCTGGCAGAAACAAAATTCACTAAAGCCGGCCAGGGTGCGCCGCGTGTGATTGATGCCCGCAACGCCTTTATCATGAACTCCATGATGCAGGACGTAGTCAAACGCGGCACTGCGACCAGAGCACTGCAATTAGGCCGCAATGATCTTGCCGGCAAAACCGGCACGACCAATGACCATTTTGATGCATGGTTTGCGGGCTACAACCCTAAACAAGTTGCAGTTGCCTGGGTAGGCTACGACAAACCGCGTGCACTTGGCGGCAGTGAAACCGGCGGCGCAGCAGCACTGCCTATCTGGATCAAATACATGGCAACAGCCCTCAGAGGCATGCCTGATGTTGAGCCTGTGGTGCCTGACGGTGTGATGGCGTTAAGAATTGATCCGGTTACCGGCATACGCGCAGATAACGACGAAAATGGCATTTACGAATATTTCTATCATGAAAATCCACCACCGGAAATTGAAGTGGAATTACCTTCACTATTTGATTCAGAAGGTACAGAGGAAGCGCCATTAAATCAGGCGCAAAAGCTGCTGCAACCTGAAATTGTGTTGCCAGCCAAACCACCGGCTGCAAGACCCGCTGAAAATGCAGCAAAAAACACCGAGAATGCAAGCCGGAATCCGTTAAACGCCCATTAAGGAAACACTGATCTGTTCATAAATCTGGATTGCCACGCTTCGCTCGCAATGACAATTTAAGCAGCGTTCCCCTAGAGTGCCAACTCCAATACTACCGGCGTGTGATCAGATGGGCGCTCAAGTTTACGCGGCGCCTTATCTATCTGGGCCTGTATGCAGTGTGGTTTGAGCGCGTCACTGACCAGAATATGATCAATACGCAGGCCCAGATTACGTCTGAAGCCTGCCATGCGGTAATCCCACCAGCTGAAACTCTTTTCCGGCTGTTCAAACAACCTGAAACTGTCATGCAGCCCCAACTTAATCAATCGCTGAAATGCCTCACGCTCAGGGGGTGAAACCAGCACTTGCCCTTCCCATGCGGCGGGATCATGGCAGTCACGATCTTCCGGCGCAATATTGTAGTCACCCAGCAAGAGTAGCTTGGGATGCGCAATCAGCTCAGCCTTGAGCCAGTCATGCAGCGCATTAAGCCAGCGCAGCTTGTATTGATACTTATCTGAATCAACAGCCTGCCCATTTGGAATATAGGCACAAACCACACGTACATCACCGATATTGGCCGCAATCACACGCTGCTGCTCATCAGCAAAATCGGGAATGTTGCGCTGAATCTCAGCAAGCGGATGTCGACTCAGAATAGCCACACCGTTATAGGTCTTTTGCCCGATATGCACAGCTTCGTAGCCAGCCTCTTTCAAGGCATCATAAGGAAACTTGCTGTCTTCCTGCTTGGTTTCCTGCAGGCATAGCACGTCCGTCTCGGTTTGTTTCAGCCAATCCAGCACGTGCGGCAAACGCACATTTAAAGAGTTCACATTCCAGGTGGCGAATTTCAAAAGGTTGACCTCGGTATTTTATTGTTTGTTAAAAGTTTTTTTAGCCGCAGATAAACGCGGATGCACACAGATAAAACTAGAACCTGATCATTCGTCAAGAGTCACGCCAGGTTCGTGCTTAGCACAAATCCCTTTCAGCTACGCCGAGTAGCGGAGGCTTCGTGGATGTCTTCGGCAATCGACTGTTTGAGTCCTGATAAGGCACGTTTTATGTGACTTGTCAGGATGAGTTTCGATTGCCGTCCACGAAGTTGAGCAACGCAGGAAACAAGTGGCTGAGGGTAGCCTTTTCTTTGGTTTCTTTCTTTTGGCTGAGCAAAAGAAAGAAACTCGACTGTCGGGCGATGCCGACGGTTTTACAATTACAACCCTATATAGCTATTTAAAAACGCTACGCGGTCATCCCACTATGCCTCAGCAGTGCATCAATGTTCGGCTCACGCCCGCGGAATGCGGCAAAGGACTCCATCGCCGAACGCGAGCCGCCTTTTGCCAGAATTTCCTGCCAGTAACGCTGGCCAGCTTCTCTCGATAGCACGCCATCTTCTTCAAACATGCTGTAAACATCGGCAGATAATACCTCAGCCCACTTATAGCTGTAATAACCGGCAGCGTAGCCGCCTGAGAATACATGCGTAAAGTTATGCGGAAAGCGATTCCACTTCGGTGGGCGGACTACGGCAACCTCATCGCGTACAGATTCAATCAGGTCGAGTGCGGTCGTTGCGCCATGCGGGTCGAACGCACTGTGCAGGCGTATATCGAATAATGAAAACTCAATCTGGCGCACTGTCTGCATACCTGCTTGAAAGTTTTTGGCAGCCACCATTTTATCGAAAAGTGCGCGCGGCAATTGCTCGCCACTATCTACATGCGCGGTCATATTGCGCAGCACTTCCCATTCCCAGCAGAAATTCTCCATGAACTGGCTAGGTAGCTCCACCGCATCCCATTCCACGCCTTTAATGCCGGATACGCTGTAATCATCGACTTCGGTGAGCATGTGATGCAGGCCGTGGCCAAACTCGTGAAACATGGTCAGCACTTCATCATGCGTGAACAGGGCAGGTTTATCACCGACCGGTGCCGAGAAGTTGCAGGTCAGATAGGCAACCGGCTTGGTCAGGCCACCTGCAGATTTACGGCGCGTAATGGCCTCGTCCATCCAGGCACCGCCGCGCTTGTTGTTACGTGCGTACAGGTCGAGGTAGAACTGGCCAATCAGTTCTCCTTTATCATCTTTAATGTCGTAAAAGCTGGCAGCTTCATGCCAGACCGGCGCCTGTGAACGGGTGACATGAATACCGAAAATGGTTTCCACAACTTTAAACAAGCCTGCCAGCACTTTATGTTCCGGGAAATATTGCTTTACTTCCTGATCTGAGAACGCATATTTATCCTCACGCAGCTTCTCGGAAACATAAGACACATCCCACGCCTGCATGTCGGTGATGCCGAGTTTAGCGGCGTATTCGTCCAGCTCTATCTTATCCCTGAGTGCGAACGGTTTCGCTCTGGCGGCAAGGTCCTTAAGAAACGATTCTACATGCTGTGCTGAGTCAGCCATTTTTGTAGCGATTGAAAGCTCGGCATAGTTATCAAAACCGAGTAGTTGTGCCGCTTCGTGACGCAGCTTGAGAGTTTGCGCGATCACAGATGTGTTATCCCACTCTGGCTTACCGAATTCTGAAGCGCGCGTAGCGTAAGCACGGTAAAGCGTCTCGCGCAGTTCACGGTTCTCCGCATACTGCAGTACCGGCAAATAAGACGGAAAATGCAGCGTAAATTTCCAGCCGGTTTTATCATCAGCTTTTGCGGCATCAGCAGCGGCCTGCAGCACATCTTCCGGAATACCTTTCAGGGTCTCCGCATCATGCACGTACAACGCGTAATCATTAGTAGCATCGAGTACGTTTTCTTCAAATCTTGAAGACAGCTTTGAAAGCTCTTCCTGAATTTCTTTAAAGCGTACTTTCTGTTCAGCAGGCAGCTCCGCGCCACCGAGGCGAAAATCACGCAACTCATTCTCGACGATTTTTTTCTGCGCGGTTGTCAGTGCTTCAAATGCAGGGCTGTTGCGTAAAGTACGGAATTTGGCATAAAGACGCTCGTCCTGCCCCAGATCAGCATAAAAATCGGTGAGCTTTGATAGGTTTTCATTGTAGGCTTCGCGAAGCTCCGGGCTATTCACGACCGCATTGATATGTCCAACCTGTGACCATGCGCGTGACAAGCGCTCTTCCATATCTTCAAGCCTGCTGGCGAAGTTATCCCAGGTTACTTCACCATCAGCCTTAGCAAGCGCTTCAACGGTATTCCTGGCATCCGTCAGCAGATAATCGACTGCCGGTGAAACATGCTCGGCTTTCACCTCATTAAATTTGGGCAAGCCTGCGAAATGTAAAAGCGGATTATTCTCTAATTGTGAAATAGTCACTGCGATGGATCTTTCTTTTCTGAATAACTAATTAATTAAAACTGATTAATTTAAAGGTCTAGTTGATTAAACGTAACGTAAGCGGGTAGCGGTAGTTCTCACCCTTACTGCTTGATATGGCGGCAATGATGCAAAATACAATATTGAATATCCAGATCAACCCCAGCAATAAAAATCCGACCAATATAAAAATCAGCACGTAGGCAACAAATTGCGCCAGCAGCAAGGTAATCTGAAAGTTCAGGGCTTCTTTTGCCTGTGCTGCAATGTACTCACTGTCATCTTTTTTCAGCAGCCACACGATTAATGACGGAACAAATGAAAACAATATGCCGCCCAAGTGGGTAATGGTCACAATGTTTTTGTCATTATTACTGGGCACGATAATTTCTGTAGACATACAGTTAAACCTTTTTAAAGTTGCTGCTATATAGTGAATAATTCATTCAGGAAACGATAACAGCCATTGCAAGCTGTTAATTGAGATTGAATTTATTGACGACAAGTTCAATTTTCTCAATATCCGTCAGGCCGAGCACCTTGCGCGCCTGACCGGACAGCTCGCTTAACTGGCTATGCAGCACCTGCTGCTTGATGCTGAGCACATGCGAAGGATGCATGGAAAACTGGCGCAAACCCATACCCAGCAACAGCTTGGTAAGTTTGGCATCGCCTGCCATTTCGCCGCACACAGACACGGCCTTGCCCTGTTTGGCACCGGCTTTGATCGTCATCGAAATCAATTTCAAAACCGATGGATGCAGCGGATTATACAAATGCGCCACCGCATCATCGGTGCGGTCTATCGCCAATGTGTATTGAATCAAATCGTTAGTACCAATAGACAGAAAATCCAGTTCATCGGCAAAAGCCTCGGCATTAATCGCCGCTGCCGGAATCTCTATCATGCCGCCAAGCTCGATATTTTCATCAAATGGAATATTTTCCTTGCGCAGGCTTGCTTTAGCGCGCTCCAGAAACAACTTTGTCTGCCGCAATTCTGACAGCATGCACAGCATTGGAATCAGAATCTTGATTTTACCGTAATGCGATGCCCGCAACAGTGCGCGCAACTGGGTATGAAAAATCTGCGGCTCAGACAGGCACAGGCGAATTGCGCGCAACCCCAAAGCCGGGTTCGGCGAATTCACGACTGTATCGGCATTCATCTGCTTATCAGCACCTAAATCCAGTGTACGTATAGTAACCGGTGCACCTTTCATGGCTTTTGCCACTGATTTATAAGCCTCAAACTGCTCTTCTTCATTCGGCATATCATGCCGGTTCATGAACAGAAACTCGGTACGGTACAAACCAATGCCGGTAGCACCGGATGCCCGCACTGCTGCCACATCTTCGGGCACTTCAATATTAGCCATAAGCTCTATCTGCGTACCATCTATCGTCAGCGCTTTGGTGCTTTTGATGCGTTGCAGCTTTTGCTGCTCGAGTTCCCACTGTTCCTGCTTTAATTTGTACTCATCCAGAATCTCTTTGGATGGGTTAACAATCACAACGCCCAGGTCACCATCAACAATGATGAGTTCACCGTCATTGATTAAATCGCGTGCACGCTGTAATGCGACAATCGAAGGAATATTCAGGCTGCGCGCCAGAATGGCAGTATGCGAGGTAGCACCGCCGACATCAGTGATAAATGCCGCAAACTGGTGCTGCTTGAATTGAATCGCATCGGCAGGTGAAACATCATGCGCCACCAGAATCAGTTTGCGCTCCTGATGTAGCGCACTGGTTTGCTGCTCGGTACTTAACTGCGCCTGATGACCAAGCAAGACCTTGATAACACGCTCAACAACCTGAATGACATCCTGTTTGCGTTCACGCAGATAGCTGTCTTCAATGAGTTCAAACTGGTCGACGATGTCATCCATCTGCAGTTTGATTGCCCATTCGGCATTGCACTGCTCATTGCGGATGATGTCCTTAGGTACCTCGGACAGAGATTTATCTTCGAGCATCATCAGATGCGTGCCAATAAATGCTGCCAGTTCGGCCGGTGCATTCTTACGCAAACTTGCTTTAATTTGCACTAAATCCAGCTTTACAGATGCGATCGCGTCACTAAAACGCTTTACTTCGTCTTCTATTAAATGTTTAGGCAGCTGGTAATGCACCACTTCCAGCAGTGCGTTGGAAAGGAGATGGGCCTGACCAATAGCGATGCCACTGGAAACCCCGACACCATGAATACTGAAACTGGTCATTCGCCCTCGCCGAAGTAGCCTTCAATCAATGCGGTCAACGCATCTATCGCCGCGGCCTCATCGGGACCGTTAGCCTCCAGTGTAACGATCGCACCTTTTGCTGCCGCCAGCATCATGACCCCCATAATGCTTTTGGCATTGACGCGGCGGCCATTACGCTCTATCCATACCTCACTCGCAAACTTGCTGGCGGTTTGCGTGAGCTTGGTTGAAGCGCGGGCATGCAGGCCCAGCTTATTGATAATTTCGAGTTGCTTGCTAATCATATAAATCTAAACCTTATTATTTAATCGGGCATTATTTAATCGGGCTCTGATCAAAACGTTCGCAGCTTTCACGGTCAAACGCAACAACTCCCTCACGACCGCCGCTAAGTGCCTTATCAACCAACACCAGCAACGGCTCGTGCCGATAAGTCATGACCCTGACCAGCATCGGTAAATTCACGCCGGCTACACCTTCCACTACATCCGGCTGCAATATCTGCGTCACGATATTACATGGCGTAGCACCGTACATATCAGACAATACCAGTACGCCATCACCGCTATTCACTTTAGCGACTAATGCCAGTGCTTTAGGTATTACACTGTTAGGATCGTCTTTACTGCTGACTGCCAGTGAAGCGATCTGCGGAGGCGTTTTGCCCAACATATGGTTCGCACATTCCAGCAAGCTATCGCCTAGCGTACCATGTGTGATAATTAGAATACCAATCATTGTTTATACTTACCCAATCTTGTTACTACTGCTATTTAAGTTCCCTATGCCGCGTCAGCACTTTTTGCTGTGACTGAAAATACTGGCTTAGCTGCTCCACCATATAAACCGAACGGTGCTGACCACCCGTGCAGCCAATTGCCACCGTCAAATAACCGCGGTTATCCATGATAAAACAAGGCAGCCATTTTTCTACATAAGCGCGAATATCCGAAAGCATTTCCTGTACAGAATCATGCACTTCCAGATACGCTTTAATCTGCGCGTCCTTGCCGGTCAAATCACGTAAATTCGGGTCATAGTGCGGGTTTGGCAGGCAGCGCACATCAAACACAAAATCAGCATCCAGCGGAATGCCATGCTTGAACCCGAACGAAGTAAACAATAGTGTCAGTCCTGCATGCTCGCCGGACACTACATCCTTTACCCAGCCACGCAGCGTATTGGCGCTCAGGTTACTGGTATCTATTACATGACCCAGGCTACCGAGATTAGCCAGCAAATCGCGCTCGAAAGCAATGCTTTCGGCTAGGGTCGTCGTATCCTTGCTCAAAGGATGCTTGCGCCGGGTTTCGCTGAAACGCTTCACCAGCGTTTCTACGTTAGATTCTAAAAATAACACACGCGTGTCGACATTCTGCGACTTAAGCAACTCTATATAGGCCGGCAGGGTCTCAATCGCTGCACTGCGGCTATCGATGCTAATCGCCACCAGGTTATGATTCACAGTAGTCAGGTGCTCTGACAGGCTGGGCAGCATCGTTGCCGGCAGATTGTCGATGCAGTAATAACCGCTATCTTCAAGCGCACGCAATGCGATACTTTTACCCGAGCCGGAAAGGCCCGTCACGATAATTAATTGCTTCATTTTGTGAGTTTAAGTCACTATCTGTTCTTTTTCATCTCACGCTGCTGACGCTGCGTAAACTGCTTGGTTGCATTGATACCGCGCAATAATAACACGTGGTTACGAATTGCAACTTCCACCAGAACCGCAATGTTGCGGCCAGCCGCAATCGGAATCTGCACCTTGGGCACTTTAACGCCCAACACTTCTTCATGCAGGGTTTTGATGTTAAGCCTGTCCAGCAGTTGCGGTGCCAGTTTATCTGCCATTTCCAGCTGGATAATCAGGTCCAGCGGCTTGGTTGGCTTCACGGAATTATCACCGAAAATAGCACGGATATTCAAAATACCTAAACCGCGCACCTCCAGAAAGTCCTGCAATAAAGCAGGGCAGCGTCCTTCTACCCGTTCCGGTGAAATACGGAAAAAATCCACAACATCATCTGCAACCAGGCGATGCCCGCGTGAAATCAGCTCCAAGGCCAGCTCACTCTTACCAATCGCAGCTTCGCCCTTAATCAATGCACCAAAGCCCTGCACTTCCATGAAAACACCATGCAGGCTGACAGATTCCGCCACCGCCTGCGCCAGGTAATGACTCAGAAAATCCATCAGCGCGGGGCTGCGTAAAGTGGAGGTAAATAAAGGTACAGAATGCGCATCGGCAGCAGCGATCAGCGATTCCGGCACCTTCTCGCCATTAGCGACAATGACCGCAGCCAGATCGGTTGAATACAGGTTTTCAATTGCGCGCACAGCTTCTGCCATTGGCAAACTGCGTAAATAATCCATTTCGGCACAACCCAACACCTGAACACGGTTGGGATGCACGAAGTTAAGATGGCCTATAAGGGCCAGTGATGGTTTTGTGACGGTTTCGCTAGTGAGAGTATTTGACCCGCCGTTAAGCCCGGCAATCCAATTCAGTTTGAGCTTACGGCGGGTTTGTTTGAATAGCTCAGCGACGTTTATTTGAGCCATAAATGATGATTAAAAAATATTAACGTACTTGATTATTCAACATTCTGATGCTTAACGGCACCATTCGCTTTGTGATGATCTGCATTTTTTTCTTTGTGTTTGACCACTTGGCGGTCCAGTTTGTCAGTCAGCATATCAATCGCGCTGTACATATTTTCATCCTGACATTCCGCATGTAAATCATTACCAGGAACATGGAGTGTAGCCTCAACCTTTTGGGCGAGCTTTTCAACACTCATGGTCACTTTGACATCGATCACATGATCAAAGTGATTACTAATTCTAACTAGCTTGCTCGTAACATAATCGCGCAAAGCCGGAGTAATTTCTAAATGGTGACCAGTTAATTGTAAATTCATGTCTTGCTCCTTTTGAAAATATTCTACGAGTCTTAGTTTCTGTTAAACGCATTCAAAACTCGTCGAACAATTTCAGTTTACTACGTTCATTTGCTTCTGTGGCATCGAATCAAATAAATTTTTTATTTACGATTCCATGTACTGAATTAGTCTTGATTTTCCACGCTGCAGGCACAATATTCAGTAATTGATTCAGGACACCCAGCCAAAAGTGCGACGCACGTCTGTAATTAAAACTACGCGCTTCAGAAGCATATTTAAGTGAAGATCAACTTTAGCCCTGCAATTAGCAAAACCACAGCCAAAAGCCTTTTAATTGTGGCCGACTGCACGCGGCGGCTGCCAAAATAAGAACCCAGACTACCCCCTAAAGCGGCTGCCACCAGTAACGGAATAATAAATGGTGGCAGTGACTTTGTAGCGGAGATATTGCCAGCCAATCCGGAAATGGAATTCACCAGCACGAACAAAGCAGAAACAGCAGCAGCACGCTTTGCATCAGCCCAGCCCATGAACAGCAACAGCGGTGTCAAAAAAATACCGCCGCCGGTACCGGTCAGCCCGGATAAGAACCCGATACCGGCACCAGCCGCCAAAGCCTGCACGCGCGGTGGCTCATGTATCTGCACTGTTTGCCTGGAATGCATAAAGAAACGCAGCGCAGAATACAGCAGCACCAAGCCTAATAGCACCTTAAACAGGTGGGCAGGCAGATTCAGATGTCCGCCGACAAAAGCAAACGGCACTGCAAGTGCGGCAAACGGCCAGAATAATTTCCATGAAAAATGACCCGCCCGGTAAAACTGCCACGTAGCAATTGATGCAACCAGGATATTCAGCGACAAAGCGGTCGGTTTAATCACGGCCGGCGCCATGGACAAAAGCGACATCACGGCAATATAACCTGATGCACCGGCATGGCCTACTGAGGAGTAGAGTACTGCGATGACAAAGACACCCGTGATAAGAAGTAATAAAAGTTCAATAGTCATTTCTTAATGCCTAAATTTAAATCAAGAGGTATTTTTAGCTTTGTAAGGTTGGGAGGAACTAGCCCGCGCGGAAAATATTTACACAACCTTCGTGTGGACTATAAGTTTCCCACGATGGTTGTCTTTAACGTGTCCCATTTGATGTATTGGTTAAAGTTGTGACATGGTGACCGCATTTACAGTCTCTCTTACGACAAGCCAAGTTATAACAGCAAGCAGGCTACTAAGAACATATGAAACAAATAAAGCCAACCTTGTTTTTTTAAAAAATGGCAGGCCAATAAACAAGAACTGGTAAAAATGTGCAATGTAATAGAAATAAGTGAGAGTGTAGGTAATTACAACAACAACTGAAATATATGTTGAATTTGTTTTGTATTGCACATAAGTAAGAGCAGCTAAAGTAATAACCCAGCTCAACCATTCATAAACTTTCGGAGTGGCTTTTAAGAAAAAATTGTCTATAACATGCCGCCATTCGGCTTCACTTTTTTTAACTGAAAAGTCAATTTTATTCGGAGTGTTCATATGGACCCTAACATAAAGTAGGCATCCTAATTTAACGATTTATAAATACGTCAAAAGTGAATACCATGCAAATTTTAAGTACTACCTAAACTTTTACATTGAATGCAGCGTGATTTTACAAGATCGGTTCAACTGCCAATACAGTATGAACACAATTAATCATCCTTTAATAACAGCACCTCAATTTTACATAACAGTTTTTATAACGACTTCCTTAAACTAGCCGGCGCAATATTCAATGATTCACGGTATTTTGCGATGGTACGGCGCGCTACCACAATACCCTGTTTTGCCAATAAGTCAGTAATCTGGTTATCGGAATAAGGCTTTTTCGGATTTTCCTGTTCGACCAGTTTTTTTATCAGCGCGCGGATTGCTGTAGCTGAACAAGTACCGCCGCTATCAGTCGCAACCGAGCTGCCGAAGAAGTATTTGAGCTCAAAAATACCGCGTGGCGTGAGCATGTATTTATTGGTAGTCACGCGCGAGATGGTCGATTCGTGCAAACCCAGCTCATCAGCAATTTCGCGCAGCACCAGCGGTTTCATTGCCACTTCGCCATACTCAAGGAAGTTACGCTGACGGTCCACAATCGCCTGGGAAACGCGCAGTATGGTAGAAAAGCGCTGCTGGATATTTTTAATCATCCATTTCGCTTCCTGCATCTGGCTTTGCAGATACTGGCTGGAGCTGTCGCGGTTACGCTTCAAGATGCCGGCATAGAGCTGGTTGATTCTGAGTTTTGGAATTACGCTTTCATTCAGACTGGCAATCCAGATGCCTTTGACTTTTTTCACAACGACTTCGTGCTGAATATAATGCTCAGAGCCAATACTGCTGAAATTTGCCCCTGGCCTTGGATTCAGACTGGTGATCAGTTGCTGCACCTGCTTGAGCGTCTGCTCGTCACAGCCGAGCTCTTTACGCAACTTAACGAAATCGCGCGCGCCTAATGCCGGCAAATGCTTTTCTGCGACCAAACGTGCGAATGCCAGATACGGCGTGTCTTCCGGCAACACTTCCAGCTGCAGCAGTAAACACTCACTTAAATTGCGCGCACCGACACCTGCCGGGTCCAGATGCTGGACATGGCGTAACGCTGTTTGCAATTCCATCGCATCGATCTCAAGCTCCGGCGGCATTTCTTCAGCCACTTCTTCAAGAGATTGCTCTAAATAGCCATCTTCATTAATGCTATCTACCAGCAGCAAAGTCAGGGTCTGATCGCGCTCTGACAGCGGCATCAGCTTCAGCTGTGACAATAAATGGTCGCGCAGGCTGATCTGCAAGGTTTCCTGCGGCTTGAAGTCGCTATCATCATCTGCCGGCGTATTGTTCTCATCCCAGCGGCTGCCGTTGGAGAACACATCGAACTCTTCATCAAATTCGGCTGTAAACGTATCAGAAAATTCCGGTGCAACTGGTTCAAAATCTGCAGACTCATCAAACTGGGTGATTTCAGCGGCACTGCTCTCAGCAGTAACAGACTGAAAATCCTGATGAGTAAAATCCGCATCAAAATTATCTGCATCGGCATTTACCGCCGACGCCTGATCAGCGACCTGCGCTGAATCGCTTGATGCAGCTCCCTCTGCATCCTGATCAACAGGGTTGCCGTACTCATCTTCATTATCATCACCACGCTCCAGCAGCGGATTGGTCTGCATCAGAACGTCGATTTCCTGGTTCAGTTCCAAAGTAGAGAGTTGCAGCAGGCGTATTGCCTGCTGCAACTGCGGTGTAAGCGATAGGTTTTGAGAAAATTTGAGCTGTAAGCCTTGCTTCATAGACGAAAATCTTTACCCAGATACACTTCTCTAACACTTTCGTTGGCTACGATTTCGCTAGGAATGCCGGAAGCAAATACATGCCCCTGGTTAACAATATAAGCACGGTCGCAAATACCTAAAGTTTCACGCACGTTATGGTCGGTAATTAACACGCCGATATTGCGTGAACTCAAAAAACGTACAATCTGCTGAATATCAATCACTGCAATCGGGTCAATACCGGCAAACGGCTCATCCAGCAATACAAAGCTAGGGTCAGAAGCCAGGCAGCGCGCAATCTCAACACGGCGCCTTTCACCGCCGGAAAGACTGACTGCGGCACTATCACGAATATGCGTGATATGCAGCTCTTCCAACAGTGACTCCAGCTTATCCTGCATTTCTTCTTCAGAAATCTCCTGCAACTGCAATATCGCCATAATATTTTCAGATACGGTCAGCTTGCGGAAGATAGAAGCTTCCTGCGGTAGGTAAGACAAACCCATTCTGGCACGCATATGAATCGGCATGCGGCTTAAATCCACGCCATCCAGCAAAATTCTGCCTTCATCCAAAGGCACCAGGCCCACCATCATATAAAAACTGGTGGTTTTACCGGCACCATTAGGCCCCAGCAGCCCGATTACTTCTCCGCTCTTTATCGTCAAAGAAATATCCTGCACCACCGTACGTGCTTTGTAAGATTTGCGCAGATTTTCTACAACAAGTTCACTCATCACATGCTCTCTTTTTTATTTTGGCTCTGGGCTAACTTGCAGGGTACGGCTCAAACGCATACTTTTCACTGGGGGAACCACTTCATCATTGGCAAGGGAACTAACCTTGGCTGATGACCCGCCAGACTTGGCAGGCGCAGGAGTCACCGGCGCAACAGGTTTTTTGCCTTTGGGCTGAATAATCGCACGCACACGACCGCCAGTAGTTCCCTGTGAACCGCCACCGATCACCTCTGCATATTCAGCGTTGGCGTCATACATGATGTAATCACCGTGTACGATATCTTCACCGCGCTTTACCCAAGCCTTGGTATACAGCTGCACTTTATCCATACGCCCATCGTACTCAATACGCTGCGCGCTGCCTTCCATATATTCGTTTTTGCCTTCCATCTTCTGTTTGAAAGTGGTTGGATTGCCTAGAGACGTGCTGTGCTGGAAACCCTGGTTATCTTCACGCACGATCAACTTGTCTGCGCGAATCACTAATGTGCCCTGTGTCAGGATCACATTACCGCTATAGGTGCTGATCTGCTTGGAGTCATCTACCTTGACCGTGTCTGCTTCCAAATCAATCGGTTTGTCACGGTCTGCGGCTTCCGCCATGGCACGGCCCGAGACACCCAGCAATGACAGGCTCAATAGCATGGCGCCTATCATTAGATCTGCTTTTATTGTGAAATACGGCTTATTCATAACGTCTCCGGATGCGCACATCGTTAATGTTGGACTTTTCCTGTTTGAGCGCTTTCTGCTCTGTGGTCAGCTTCTTAGAAGATTGACTAGTTTTACTTGTACTATTTTTACCCGTACCATTTTTACTAGCACTGCCCTTGGCAATACTGCTTTTTTCCTGCTTTGACTTGGCTGTGTTAGACGCAGTGACTGGCTTTTCATAATGTGCACGCACTTTATGCAACAAAGTCACGGTTTTCAGGTTTTTCTCATACACCATACCCGTGGCGTAAATCACTGTTTTTGGTGCCTGCCGAATGATCACCGGGCGGTCTGTAGTCACCAGATCTTCATTGGGGCGAATATTCAGATAGTCGGTCTCAACTGTCATTTCACCTTTATCTGCAAATGCCTGGCGCGTCACTTTAACGTTATCAACTAAACGGACCTCTTCGCCATCGGATGACACAAAACCGCGCAAACCCTGTACTTCTGTGTAAGGTTTGCCTATGGCAAATTGCGTGTAACGCGGGCGTTGCAGTTCCGTAGTATCGTCATCAGGAAAATGCCGCATTTCGACAGCCGCCAATTTATAGCGCAAATCACCGTTCACATCCGTTTGCGTAGTCACAAAATTGCTCATGATGTAATCAGGGTCATGGCGGCTACTCCCATCCAGTTTTGGTACCGGCGGCTGCACTGCGCGGTTGATCCAGAAGGTCAGCAATGCAAGAAAAATCAGCAAAGCCAATGGAAATGTAATCGCTGCCCGCGTACCGAAACGCATGCTCATGCAATGATTTCCATACAATTATTCAATAATAAAGTCGTAAGAATCAGCATCTGCCTGACCTAATTACTGATATTAGCCTGCGTTAAAAACTGTTCCATCTGTGCATCAAACGTGCCCTGCGCCTGCATGATCAATTCACACACCTCACGTACTGCACCGCGCCCGCCCTGCTTGTAAGTCACATAGTGCGCATACTTGAGCAGCAGTGCCGGTGAATCCGGCACCGCAATTGCCAGGCCACATTGCAGCATAGGCGGCAAATCCACCACATCATCTCCCATAAAAGCACACTGCTCGGCCTGCAAACCACTGGATTGCATCAAATCGTGAAATGCCTGTAATTTATCTTCCACACCCTGGTAGAAATGCGCAACGCCCGTAGTCTCTGCACGTTTTTTCACAACATTCGAAGTGCGGCCGGTAATAATCGCCATTGAAACACCGGTTGCCTTGAGCAGCTTCATGCCTAAACCATCATGCGAATGAAAGGTTTTATATTCCTGCCCGTCATCACCAATCGTTAAACCGCCATCGGTCATGACGCCGTCTACGTCCAGAATCAGCAGCTTAACTTTCTGTAAACGCTGGTTCAAATCTATATTGTTATTCGTCAAACTCACCTAAACCACCTTTGCCAATAAAAGGTCATGCATATTCAAGGCACCAACCAGCACTCCTGCATTGTCAACCACCAGCAGACCGTTAACCTTGCATTGCTCCATCATTTCTACTGCGATCATCGCCAGCTCGTCCCTATTAATCATTTTGGGATTCTGGCGCATCACGTCTGTAATTGCAGCATTGGCAATATTCATATTTTGCTCAAACGCACGTCGCAAATCACCATCGGTAAATATACCTGACGGCTTACCATACCCATCCACCACCGCAGTCAGCCCCAACCCTTTGCGCGACATCTCAAGCAAACCTTCGGCAAGCGTCGCAGTGACTGGCACCTGCGGCACATCGGCACCAACACGCATCACATCACTGACACGCACCAACAAGCGACGCCCCAAACTGCCGCCCGGATGTGAACGGGCAAAATCTTCTGCCGTGAAATCACGCAGATCCAGCACACATAATGCCAATGCATCACCAAGTGCCAAGGCAACTGTAGTGCTTGAAGTCGGCGCCAGTCCAAGCGGGCACGCCTCTTTTGCCACATGTGCGCTCAAGTGGATGTCAGCAGCCTGTGCCAGGGTAGATGCATCATTACCGGTAATCGCGATGATTTTTGCACCTAATCTTTTTAGCGGCGGCACGATAGCCAATATCTCGTCACTCTCCCCGGAGTTCGAAAGTGCAATCACGACATCACCGGCAGTGATCATGCCAAGATCGCCATGACTAGCCTCAGCCGGATGCATGAAAAATGCAGGCGTACCGGTACTGGCCAATGTGGAGGCAATTTTGCCACCGATATGGCCAGACTTACCCATACCGCTCACAACCACGCGCCCCTTGCATTGCAGTATGCATGCCACCGCATCAGTAAAATTGCCATCCAGTCGCTCAGCGAGCAACTCAACCTCGCGCGCTTCCAGCAGCAAAATCTCTTTTGCCAAATTCAGCGTTTTGTTCTGAACTGCTGGCTGATTTATGGCTGGTTGCTGGTCAGACCTGATATGGTTATTTGATAATGGCATGCGCTGTGTTTGTAAGAATTAAGGGTTTATCGCTAGAACTTTCAGGATTTAGATTAAAGAAAGTTACCGGCTAAAAGTTACCGGTTAGTATAAAAGGGAATTATCAAGTTATAAAGCCTAACAACTCATTAATAACAGCTTTTTTAAGAAAAACACATAAAAAAACTTGTGTCGGGCACAGATTTTGCTAACGCCGCCAAGCCAATTATAAGAAATCAACCACAAGCGACTGATAAAAAAATTTCTAAGTCTTGCGCCAGTATGAAACAATATAAGAAAAAGCAGGCTTAACCTTCTAGCATCATAAAAATATGTTCAACACATTACCATTAATTCTAATACTGCTGATTAGCTCAGTATTTGCGGTAGCATTATTTCGGGCATTCAACCTGCCGGCGATGCTTGCCTACTTTCTGGTCGGATTGGCGTTAGGCCCGCACACATTCGGCTTGTTACCGGACAGCGAAGCGAATCGCGAGTTTGCAGAATTTGGCATTGTATTTTTAATGTTCAGCATTGGTCTGGAATTCAGCCTGCCCCAGCTGTATGCGATGCGAAAAAAAGTGCTGGGATTAGGTGGCGGGCAAGTAGTCATTACGCTGCTGCTGGCCATGGCCATTTGCAGGCTGGCAGACCTGAGCTGGGCGACGGCGTTTGTAATTGGTGCCGCCTTAGCCATGTCATCAACAGCAATTGTTTCCAAAATCCTGGCTGAACGCATAGATTTGAACTCTCGTCATGGTCGCTTGAGTATCGGCGTACTACTGTTTCAGGATATTGCCGTAGTGCCGATGCTGGTACTGATTCCGGCACTGGGCATGGCTAACGCAAACTTAACTAATGTATTAGGCCTGGCGCTATTAAAAGCAGTCGCCATGCTGTTACTGCTGTTCACAGTAGGCAAGTGGGTGATCAACCCTTGGTTTAATCTGGTTGCCAGCCAGCGCTCGCGTGAACTCTTTGTCATGAATGTGCTGATGGTAACCTTGCTGCTGGCTTTTGCCACCAAGCTTGCGGGTTTATCTTATGCCTTGGGTGCGTTTATTGCCGGCATGCTGATATCAGAAACAAAATTCCGTTATCAGGTGGAATCAGACATCTCACCGTTCCGCGACATTTTGCTAGGCCTGTTTTTTATCAGCGTCGGCATGCTGCTAAACCTGCAGCAGATTTTTAGCAATATTGGCCTGATCTTGCTGATCCTGTTTGGTTTTATATTGCTGAAAGCCTTAATTGTGACGGCAATTGTACGCATATCCAAATATGAAGCCGGCGTAGCCATTCGCACCGCGGTCATTCTGGCGCAGGCAGGTGAATTCAGTTTCGTCGTGCTGGCGCTGGGCGCAGAACATAAGCTGATCAGCGGCGTAGCACTGCAATCTGTCCTGGCAGCAGGGCTATTGTCGATGGTAATCGCGCCATTCCTGATCCAATACAACGGTAAAATCGCCAGAAAGCTGGTTGGCAGCTACACCCGCAACAGCAGCAAAGTCGTGGAAGAAATCGAAGAAGCCGGCAAGCACCTGCATGATCACGTCGTCATCTGCGGCTATGGCCGCAGCGGCCAGTATTTAGGACGCTTTCTGCGCGAAGAAAAAATCCCTTACATCGCACTGGATATTGACCCGGCACGTGTGCTGGAAGCTGCAGCTGCCGGCGAAAACGTTATGTTTGGCGATGCTGCAAGGCGGGTAGTACTTTCCGCAGCCGGCTGCGCACGCGCCAAAGCGCTGATTATCAGCTATGCAGACAATCGTGCCGCCATGAAGATTCTGCATATCGCGCAGGAAAGCTACCCGCATGTGCCGGTGATTGTACGCACGGTAGATGACTCACATATGGAGCAGTTACGTGCAGCTGGCGCTGCCGAAGTGGTACCTGAAATTCTTGAAGGCAGCCTGATGCTGGCCTCGCACGCGCTGATGCTGCTGGGCGTGCCGCTGAACCGCGTAGTGAAGCGTATCCGCTTGTTCCGAGAAGAACGTTATAAACTGTTCAAAGGCTATTTCCACGGTGCATCCGATGCAGATAGTGAAGACCTGGAAAAACAGCAGGTACGCCTGCACTCGGTGATTATCACCAATGGTGCTTTTGCAATCGGCAGAAGCCTTGCCGATATGCAGCTGGATGTTTTTGATGTTGAGGTGAAGGCGATTCGCCGCCCCAATTCCAATGGTGCAGTACTGACCACGGATAACCTGCTTGCGGAAGGTGATGTAGTGGTACTACTGGGCCAGCCTACCGGCTTGGTCAATGCTGAAAATGCCCTGCTCATCGGGCGTGTTGCTATTAAATAGAATTAAATTATGACTAAACATGTAATGATTATCGGTGGCGGCATCGTAGGCTGCATGACCGCAATGGAACTTGTCAATCGCGGTCATCGCGTCACCATTGTTGAACGTAACCAGATCGCCAGCCAGACTTCTGGAGAGTCTTCCTGGGCCGGCGGCGGCATAATTTTCCCGTTGCTGCCATGGCAATATTCAGAGCCGGTCAATACCTTGACGCGCACTGGCGCTGATTTTTACCGTGAACTCAGCCAAAATCTGCTGCATGAAACTGGTGTGGATGCAAACTTTGCGCAATCGGGTTTCCTGCTGCTGCCAAAGTTCGATAAGAACGCAGCGCTGGACTGGTGTGAAAGAAACCGGGTTGAGGCACAGGCAGTAAAAGCCGCAGATTACGACGTGCAATCTCTAAGCGGCGATGATGCGCTATGGTTACCAAACGTGTGCCAGATACGCCCGCCTTACCTGATGCAGGCAATGCGAAAATGGCTGGAGCAAAAGAACGTCACCATGCTGGAACATACGCAGTTGCTGCCGTTGCAGGAGACCGAAACGCTCAATGAGTGGCAGACAACCAGCGGTGAAAAATTAAGTGCTGATCAGTTTGTTGTAAGCTCGGGCGCATGGAGCTTCGACCTTTTAAAATCAACTGCGGCCAAACTCAATATCAAACCGATGCGTGGGCAGATACTCCTGTATAAACCCGAAACCAATCTGCGGCAGATGGTTTACCGCGAAGGTTTTTACATGATACCGCGTCTTGATGGCTACTTGCTAGCTGGCAGCACGCTGGAGGATGTAGGCTTTGATAACGGCGTAACCGAAGCAGTACGTGAAGAATTGCGCATCAAAGCCGAAGCTATTATGCCGGAACTGAAGCATCAGCCCATACTCAAACACTGGAGCGGTCTGCGTCCGGGCACTCCGGAAAACCTGCCGACCATCAGTGCCCACCCGACAATCAAAAACCTCTACCTCAATACCGGGCATTTCAGATACGGCCTCACTATGGCACCGGCCAGCGCCAAATTGATTGCTGCGCTGATGTCAGGTGAAACACCCCAGATTGACGCAAGCCCTTACAGGTGCGCCAGCTAAGCTGACCGCAGCAGTTTAAAAACGCAACTAAACAAGATTGCAGGCTAGCTACAATCTTTTTGCGCATTTACCTGTACGTTCATTTTAAGCATTGGTAAAATGGTGTGTTAATTCAATTCTTTCCAAGAATTCAAGGCTTTCCGAATCTGGCAAGCCGGCAAATAGATTAGGATGTTACATGCTGTTAATGATAGATAACTACGATTCGTTCACCTATAACCTGGTGCAATATCTGGGTGAACTGGGTCAGGATGTGCTGGTATACCGCAACGACGAAATTGACTTGGCAAAAGTAGCCGAGCTCAAACCTGACCACATCGTGATCTCGCCAGGCCCATGCACCCCGAATGAGGCTGGCATCAGCGTGCCGCTCATCAAAGAATTTGCCGGTAAAATTCCATTATTAGGCGTGTGCCTGGGTCATCAAAGTATCGGCCAGGCCTTTGGCGGCAATATCATTCATGCCAAACAGCTCATGCATGGCAAAACCTCATTAATCTACCATAACGATGTCGGTGTATTCAAAGGGCTGCCTAACCCTTACACTGCAACACGCTACCACTCACTGGTAATTGAAAAAGAAACCTTGCCGGATTGCCTGGAGATCACTGCATGGACGGAAGACGGCGAGATTATGGGCGTACGCCATAAAACGCTGGCCGTAGAAGGCGTGCAATTCCATCCGGAATCTATCCTGACCGAATATGGCCACGAGCTTTTGAATAATTTCCTGCAAGCCCATTAATTTTTGCAAGCCGTAACTTTGAAAGCCATCACCAAGTGAATTACTCGCAAACTCTGAACCAGCTGATCAATGGTCAAGATTTAAGCTTTGACGTCATGCAAAACGTGATGCATCAGGTCATGTCCGGTGCACTGACACCTGCACAGATTTCGGCCTTTCTGGTAGCCCTGCGCATCAAAGGCGAGACCGTTGATGAAATCGCCGCAGCTGCCAGCGTCATGCGCGAACTCTCAGCCAAAGTGAATGTTGAGCAATCAAGGCATTTGATTGACACCTGCGGCACCGGCGGCGATGGCATCCAGACCTTTAATGTTTCCACCACTAGCGCGTTTGTTGCTGCTGCAGCCGGTGCAAAAGTTGCAAAGCATGGCGGACGTTCGGTATCTTCAGTCTGCGGCAGTGCAGATGTACTGGAGTCTTTAGGCGTCAATGTCAGTCAAACGCCTGAGCAGGTTGCCAGCTGCATCAATAAAATTGGCCTGGGCTTCATGTTCGCACCCAATCACCATAGCGCGATGAAACACTCAGCCCCGGTGCGTAAGGAACTCGGGGTACGCACCATGTTCAATCTGCTGGGCCCGCTCACGAATCCGGCACATGCAAAAAATCAGCTGCTGGGCGTGTTTTCAGCCAATTTAACCGGCAAGCTCGCACACGTTTTAAAGCAGCTGGGCAGTGAGCATGTCATGGTGGTATGCGGCGCTGACGGCATGGATGAAATCTCGTTTACCGGTGATACTTATGTCGCCGAACTGAAAAACGGTTCAGTGCAGGAATACATTGTAAATCCCCGGCAATTCGGCATGAGCCTGCATGAATTGAGCAGCATTAAAGTAGCCGATGCCCAGCAATCCAAAGCCATGGTGCTGGACGTACTCTCTGGAAAGACCGGCGCAGCGCGGGATATTGTATTACTCAATGCAGGCGCAGCCATTTACGTGGCGGGACTGACACCATCTCTACAAGATGGTATCGCCACGGCAGCCGAGATGCTGGACAGCGGTAAAGCCATGCAGAAATTACAGGAATTGGTATCGCTGACTAACGCATGAGCGATTTTATAAAGAACAGTCTTTTAGCGCTATTTTTTGCGCTAGCACTCGGTGCCTGCGGCAAGTCTGATGCAAATAACCTGCAAGCGCTTGCGCCTGGTCACACTGAAACTGCTACAGTTAGCAATGCTGAAATTGAACAGGCTTTTAAAGCCAGAAAAAGCGATGTTCAGGTCAGCGGACACGGCGTTGTCATCAAGCTGCTGAAAGATGATAACAAAGGCTCCAGGCACCAGAAGTTTCTGGTCAGGATCAATGCGCAGCAGACCTTACTGTTTGCACATAATATTGATCTGGCGCCACGCGTGCCAGTGCAGACCGGTGATGAAATCAGCTTTTACGGAGAATATGTGTATAACCCCAAAGGCGGTGTGATGCACTGGACGCATCATGCGCCACGAGGTGACCATGTGGCGGGCTGGATTGTGCACAACAGTAAAAAATACCAATAGATGCCCACTGGCGACTTACAAATATATTTAAAAATAGTGAACCTAAATCATGTCAGACATACTGAATAAAATCATTGCCACCAAGGTTGTCGAAGTTGCAGCTGCCAAAGCACAAAAGCCACTTGCTGCCGTACAGGCAGAAGCAAAAGCTGCAGCAGCACCACGTGACTTTGTCGGCAGCATACGCAGCAAAATCGCTGGCAACAAATCGGCCGTGATTGCTGAAATCAAAAAGGCGAGCCCATCTAAAGGCATTATCCGTGAAGACTTCAGGCCGGCAGATATTGCCAAAAGCTATGAACAAGGCGGCGCTGCGTGTTTGTCAGTGCTCACTGATGTTGAGTATTTCCAGGGTTCACCTGAGTATCTGAAACAGGCTCGCGCAGCATGCAGCCTGCCGGTGTTACGCAAAGACTTCATGATAGATCCGTATCAGGTGTATGAAGCACGCGCGATGGGTGCCGACTGTATTCTGCTGATTGCCGCAGCGCTTGATCTTGCAACCATGCGTGAGCTGGAGAAAATTGCACATGAACTTGGCATGGCCGTACTGGTAGAAGTACATAACGGCGAAGAGCTGGATCTTGCCCTGCAACTGGAAACGCCGCTATTAGGTATCAACAACCGCAACCTGCGCACTTTTGAAGTAACGCTGGATACCACTTTGGGGCTGCTGGCACGCATCCCGCAGAACAAAGTCGTGGTAACAGAATCCGGCATTTTCACTGCAGATGACGTGGCATTGATGCGTAAAAATAACGTACATACTTTCCTGGTCGGTGAAGCGTTCATGCGCCAGCCGGAACCGGGTGTTGAATTAGCGAAAGTGTTTGCCTAACATCATTCAGGCAATCTAAAGAATAAGGAATCGATTATGAGCTACCCCTACGCCCGTCCGCGCCGCATGCGTAAAGATGAATTTTCACGTCGCCTGATGCGTGAGCATGTACTCACCAGCAATGACCTGATTTACCCGGTGTTTGTGCTCGATGGCGAAAACCGCGTGGAAGAAGTTGCCTCTATGCCCGGCGTTAAACGCCAGAGCATTGATGTGCTGCTGAAAACCGCCGCGGAGTGTGTACAGCTTGGCATTCCGGCGATTGCCCTGTTTCCGGTAGTAGATAGCCAATATAAAAGCCTGGATGCTGCCGAAGCCTATAATCCTAATGGCCTGGTGCAGCGCACGGTTGCTGCATTGAAAGCAGCCCATCCGGAACTCGGCGTGATTACCGATGTAGCACTGGACCCTTACACCACGCACGGCCAGGATGGCCTGATTGATGAAGCAGGTTACGTGCTCAACGATGAAACGATAGAAGTACTGGTGAAACAGGCCATCTCGCACGCCAATGCAGGTGCTGATATCGTAGCGCCTAGTGACATGATGGATGGCCGAATCGGCCAGATCCGCGAGGCGCTCGAAAGCACGCGTAACATCCACACCAGAATTCTGGCGTACTCAGCTAAATATGCCTCTGCATTCTATGGGCCTTTTCGAGACGCTGTCGGCTCTGCAGCCAATCTGGGCAAAGGCAATAAATACACTTACCAGATGGACCCTGCCAACAGCGATGAAGCCATGCAGGAAGTGGCACTGGATATTTCCGAAGGTGCTGACATGGTCATGGTAAAACCGGGCATGCCGTATCTGGATATCGTGCGCCGCGTCAAAGACGAGTTCGGTGTACCGACTTATGCCTATCAAGTGAGCGGTGAATACGCAATGCTCAAAGCGGCTGCATTAAATGGCTGGCTGGATGAAAAATCCTGTGTACTGGAAAGCCTGCTTGCATTCAAACGCGCCGGTGCCGATGGCATTCTGACTTACTTTGCCATGGATGTTGCACGCTGGTTAAAAACCGCTTAATCCATATTACTTTTGCCGGGAGTGTGCTGACACATGCTCTTGGCAAATAAATACCAAACTTACTGCTCTAGCAAAGCCTTCACGCCATCAATATTCAGCCTGTCAGCATTACTGCCATCTGCTGCGCGCTTGGTAGCCACGCGGATATCATCCACATCAAACACACTGAGCCTGATTAAACCTTTTTCGGTTTCCAGCGTAAATACCGGCACCGTCTTGCGGCTATCGCCTTTTTTATCGCGCTTGCCGTCATTCATGATGCGGTAGGATTTTTCATTCACATCAAACGGAATTTTCTGGTTGAGCAGAAACATTTCCACATCTTTGACACTATCGGCAAACAGGTGAATGTGCGTTTCAGACATGAGTCCGGCTGTGCCATCGAGCACCGCGCCGGTTAAATGCGGATTGAATCTTTCTAACAATTGCATGGTAAATAGTGCGTTAACCCTTAAATCGTAAAGATTCTCCGGCTGCTCTTCACTTAAAAACAATGCGTTATAAAGCTTAAGTTCTTCTTCAACCTCGGCATTGGACGGCATGATGCTGTTATCCACAGCACCGAGCTGGCGCCCTGCTTTCTTTTTAGCATAGGCAAAATCGGAAACGCCATCTTCTGCCATCATGCGTGCTGCCTGCTGTGCAATCAGTTGTCGCAACTGCTGCAGATTCTCTTTTGCCATTTTAATTATGCTCTTTTTTACATCGCCGATTTCTACACAATCGGCAGTAGATTACTCATTACCTGGAAGCCAGGCAGCAGCGCTGCACAGGCAAAGTTCATTGTCGGGACATCTATATCTGTTTAAAGACATTAACCCTTGATCTTGATATCCAGCTGCTTAAGCTTTCGGTATAGATGGGTGCGTTCCAAACCGGCAACCTCTGCCAGTTTACTCATATTGCCTGCAACATTTTTTATGTGGTGGGCAAAGTAAAGCCGCTCAAATTCGTCACGCGCCTCGCGTAAAGGTTTATCGAAACTAGCTTCGATTGCTGCAGGTAAGACTCCCGATTCTGGAGACTCAGCGTTGATATGCTGCTGTGCCTCTCCAAACTGCGTCATGACGCGATGCACATCGTCCAGTGTTATTTTTTCGCCTAGGCTGGTCTGGATCAGATTACGTATCACTACATCCAGCTGGGCAATATCGCCTGGCCATGGCGCATTACGCAGCGCATTCAAGGCAGCAATGTCAAACTCGCAGTATGGTACCCCCGCAAGCTCGAACTGCAGATTGGCAATCGCTACGGCCAGGTCAGGAATATCTTCTTTATGCTCCTCAAGCGCAGGAACGCGTAATGAAACAGCCGATAAAATCTGCAGCAGGTTGTGATCAAACAAACCTTCGGCCTGCAATTTAGGCAGATTCTCGCTGGTAGCGCATACAACGCGTACATTGTATTTTTCAGACTTGGTGATCAGCAGCAGCAATCCTTTTTGCTCGGTCTTGTTAAGTGCTGCAACTTCGCTGATATAAAGCACGCCATCGCGTATCGGCTCCAAAATATCCAGTGGCGCTGTTACCAACTGTCCAAACTCCGTCAACTGCAGCCATGGCGTATTTGCAACCTGCAAAAAGCGCGCGCAGAGTTCTGCACCACAACCTTTAGGCCCAATCAGCAGCACGGGGCTAGGGCCATGATTCACACTGGAAGCAATTTTCTCCAGACGCTCTTTCAGTGCCGTCACAATCTGGCTTTTACCCAGATTTGCCAGACTCATTTCTGACTTCGGCAACTGCTCACTATGCTTTAACGCGGTCGCTACGGTCTTCAGCAGTTTTTGCAGTGCAATGGGTTTCTCGAGAAAATCAAATGCGCCGATACGTGTAGCTTCAACTGCAGTATCAATCGTGCCGTGACCTGACATCATGACCACAGGCATGGTCAGCAAACCGCCATTCGCCCATTCTTTGAGCAAAGTGATACCGTCGCAGTCTGGCATCCAGATATCGAGCAGTACTACATCCGGGCGCTCGTGCAGACGCATGGCACGGGCTGCCGCAGCGTTCTCTGCCAAATCGACACGGTAACCTTCATCCTGCAGGATATCGCGCAAAAGTTCGCGAATACCGACTTCATCGTCTACTACCAATATATGTTTTGATGCCATATTTTCTTCTGAATATTTATCTAGTTTTAGTTAAATCGTCTTGGGTTAAATTTCTTTAGGTTAAATTTCTTTAGGTTAAATTTTTTAGGTTGGATCAATTCTTTGCTGCTTCGATAAAAAGCGGAATACTTATCGTAACAGCTGCCCCCAATGCCACACCGTCATGACCGCTTACATTCTCTATCCTGATACTGCCTTTGTGCTCTTCAACAATCTTTTTCACGATCGCCAGACCCAGCCCGGTGCCATGCGGCTTACTTGTCATATAAGGCTCAAATATATGCGGCATCATATCTGCAGAAAAACCGCCGCCATTATCCTGTAACGTCAACACCAGCATGCCGTTCACATTTTCTGTAGTCACGGAAATCACCGGCGCTTTCTTATCCGCCAATGCATCCTGCGCATTTTGCAGCAGATTATGCAGCACCTGACGCAGCATGGTGCTGTCACCCTTAATGCTAGATGCCTGTGTTGTTAAATGCTGCTCCATCTTGATTTTCGGTAAATCGTAAAGAGACATCACTTCACGAATCAGCATATTCAGATCCAGCTTATCTAAATGTGGCGCCGGTGAACGGGCGTATTCGCTGAATTCATTCACCATTTTTTTCAACGCATCAACCTGGTTTACGATCGTTTCCGTAGAGCGTTTTAACATTTTCGCATCATCATCCTGCAGTTTATCGTGCAATTTATGCGCCATGCGTTCTGCTGAAAGCTGGATTGGCGTCAGCGGGTTCTTGATTTCGTGTGCCAGACGCCTCGCCACCTCACCCCAGGCCGCATCTCGCTGCGCCTGTACCATCGCGGTGGCATCATCAAACACGGCTACATAACCGCCATCCGGCAAGCGTGTACCGCGCAATGTAATAATTTGTTTGCCTTGTGCCGTAGCGATCTCAATCTGCGTCTGCGTCTCTTCCTTCTGACCAGTTTTCTGGCTGGGATCCTGCTGGCTATTCAAGGCAATCGCCTGAAAGAAATTTGCCAGTTGCGCCTGCTTGGCAATAATCATGTCCGGCGTAAAACCGACATACCCCTCCAGAGAAACACCCAATATATTAACCGTTGCTTCATTAAATGTACGCAACTCGCCGCGCTCGTTCAACGCCAGCACACCGGATGACAAATGCGCCAGTATCGTTTCCAGGTAACCGCGCGCAGCTTCAACCCGTGCACGATTCCTGTCAGCAGCCTTACGCGCATCGCCCAGCTGCTGGGTCATGCTATTGAATGACTGCACCAGCACACCCAGTTCATCTTTACCATGTGCCGGCAAAATAATGCCGTAATCACCACTCGCGATCGCTCTGGTACCCTCTGCCAGCACTGTCAGCGGCGCTGATAACCTGCGGCTGAGCACGAACGCAATCGCAACCGCTGTAAACATTGCCAGCATCATCACCAGTGTCAGTGTCAATGCGAATACTTCGCGCAGTGCAGTTCGGCTATAGGACAACTGCTGATAGTCCTGATACACATCCTGTACCGCTTCAGCCGTAGTCGCAAGTGTTTTAGGTACCGGTTGCAGCAATTGCAGTATGCGTGTTTCACCGGCGATATCCTGCACACTAATTGGCACCAGGACCCGCAAGAACAGTCCCTTGCCGGCAATCGGCTCAATATTGCCATAAATACGCTGACGCGCCTGCCTGAGCTGTGTCACCGTCGGCAGTTCTGGTAAAAAGCTGCTCGAATCGCTGCTTGATACCGACAGAATCCGGCCTTGCGGCGTCAGCAAAGTGGCATCCTGAATGCCGCTTTTTTCACGCAGATCATTCAGCAGCGTGTAATGTGTATTCGCCGGCTGAAAAGCGAGACTGGTAGCCATGCTCTCGCCTTTTTCCTTCACATCCGCCAGCATGATGTCCAAGGCGGTACGTCCCAGATTCAAACCGCCTTCCAGCGCCGATTCCACTTTGACGTTAAACCATGATTCAATCGAACGTGTTAAGAAATTGACAGACACCATGTACACAATCAAGCCCGGAATCACCGCCATCAACGCAAACGAACCTAGCAGGCGCAGTGTAAAACGGCTGCCCATGACGCGCTCACGAATATTGCGATACAGGCTAAAAAGCTGGTAGCCGATCAGAACCAGCAACAGTACCGCTAATGCGATATTCAGCACAACCAGCAGCGTGTAATACTCCCCCGACGCGGCCGTATTGGCACTGGCGTTCGAGAGCAGGTACAGTAGCACTGCACCTAATAACGCACTGATGTAAACAATGTATTTCATTTGGATATATTGACTGGCCACTCGAAGCGCTGCGAACTCATTTTCCAGTCATTGGACCCCATGCCCTCTACCTGCAGTGCTTTAGGCAGCTTTTTCTGATCAAGTCGCATCAATAATACCGCTGTATATTGCTCGTCCTTTTCTATATCAGATTTGTCGAACACTTTTAAATCCTGAATCACCGACAGATCTTCTATCGCCCCATCGAGACTGGCATAGGTTCGCTGCTGCTCATTTCGTATTACGATATATTGACGTGATAAGGCATGGTAACTCAGGCTGACATGCTGCACTGCAGTAGTCACCTCATCATCAAACCAGTATTTGCGCGGCGATATGAGCTGAAACTCAATCAGAAAATTAAAGGTAAAACCTTTCAGGATCGCTTTTTCCAGTTCCGGGCTGAAGTTGATTTCGGCGTCCGCATTCAGCAATACTTCATTCTCGAATGTGATCAGGTTTGCACTGCGGATATGCAGGCTGTTTCCGGCTGCTTGTGCTGCATCCATGAGCAGCAGCAGACTGAAAGCAATAAAAAACTGTTTAATTTTTTTGCAGAAGTGCATAGAAAAAGCCGTCATGCGCGGTTGAAGGTATCAGCTGGCCGTTAAGCTGGGTGAGGTGCTGGAAAGAATCTACAGCCAACGGTAACTGCTTTGCATCAGGATGCTGTAATAAGAACTTATCCACTTGTGTTTGATTTTCTTCGTTAAATACAGAGCATGTTACATAAAGCAATTTACCGCCTTTTGCCAATAATTGCCACAAATTAGGCAAGATTCTGGCCTGCTGTGCAGCAAAAGATGCCACATCCGCCTCGCGCCGCAACCACTTGATATCAACATGACGGCGCACGATGCCGGATGCAGTACAAGGCACATCAGCGAGAATTCTATCAAAAGGTTTTCCATCGTACCAATCTGCAACTGCGGCATCAGCTGCCACAAGTTCAGCATTCAATTGCAGCCGGCTGAGGTTCTCCTGCACCCGCTGCAAACGGCCGGCATCACTATCCATCGCTGTGAGCTGCACATCGGCGAGCTCCAGAATATGGCCGGTTTTACCGCCAGGCGCACAGCATGCATCCAGCACGCGCATGCCGGCCTGGACATCGAGCAATTGCGCTGCAAGCTGCGCACCGTAATCCTGCACAGAAACCACGCCATCACTGAAGCCGGGAATTTTTTCAACCGCTACCGGTTTGGTCAACACTACGGCCTGGCCGCCAACATGACTGGCCTCAATGTCCTGGCGCTGCAGCAACTGCAAATACTCTTCTACGCTGATCTTGTCAGTATTCACACGCAGGGTCATCGGTGGATGCTGGTTGCCGGCAATCAACATCGCCTGCCAATGCTCAGGATATTGCGCTCTAAGCTTATTAATCCACCATTGCGGATAAGAGTAAGTAGCCACTTCGGCTTTGGCAAGCCTTGCTGCGAACTCATCTTTTCTACGCAGAAAATTACGCAGAATGGCATTGACCAAACCTTTGGCCCATTGCTTGGGCGCAGGTTTTCTAAACTGGCTGACTGCATGCACCGCCTGATTGACCACAGTAAACGCATCAGCTTTGTCATGTAAAAGCTGATAAATCGCAACTAGCAATAAGGTATAGATTCTATCGTCAGTTAACGGTTTTTCCAGCAGGCAGGTTAAGTAAGCGTTGGCTTCGCCATAGAAACGCAGTGTGCCATAACTTAAATCTGCTGCCGCACCGCGCTGCTGTGCCGTAGCGGCAGGAAAATTAGCGAGTGCGGCCGGCAGCGCAAGCGTCAAGTTGCGGCCGGACAAGACTTGATTGACTGCATCGGCAGCGATTTGTTGAGAAATATACAAAATGGATTCTGTCTGTAAATACCAAAGCCCGATTTTACTTGATAACGATCATAATAGGGGTAAGCTGTTAGCTGGCTGTCATCTTAACTAGCATTCAATCGTTAAATCACATTCTATCAACAAGGAGTTATGTTATGAATAGTATGCATGTTTTAAAACGTTTCCTGTTGTACGGCTTAATGCTTGCTGCCTCTGGATCAGCACTGGCTGCTGATGTTGGCGTTTCAATCAGCGTTGGCCAGCCTGGATTTTACGGCCGCATCGACATTGGTGATTACCCCTATCCCCAACCACGCCTGATCTACAGAAATCCGATTATCGTCTATCCACATCCCGGTGTTTATTATGAACCACTCTATTTACGTGTACCGCCTGGCCACGCCAAGAACTGGAAACGTTATTGCGGCCGCTATAATGCCTGCGGCCATCCGGCCTATTTTGTTCAGGACCACTGGTACCGTAATGAATATGCGCCTATTTATCGTGAACGACATGGTCACGGCGGCCGCTATGACAGAGATGACCGTTACGATCGACGAGATGGTGACGGCCGTTATGACCGAGATGATCGCCGTGATGGACGCGGCAATGGACATGGTAATGGCAGAGGCGGCAAAGGTAGAGATTAATTAATAATTCACCTTGGCTAACAGAAGCTGACCGATCGAGAGCCTTCTGCGCTGAACAGCTGCAGGAGGCTCTTTTTTTGACTGCCTATATTGATATGAACACTAAAAACTGGTGACTCAATATAACGAACTAAGCTGCATCAACTTTTCTATACGCTCCTCAGTTCTTGGATGCGTGCTGAACAGGCTATCAAACGAACGCCCGGACAGCGGATTAATAATCATCATCTGCCCGGTTTCCGGGTGTGCTTCTGCTGTTTCGTTAGGAATCCGATGTGCATAGTTATGGATTTTCTCCAGCGCGCTTGCCAGCGCTTTCGGGTCGCGGCTGATTTCAGCACCGCCACGGTCGGCTTCAAATTCGCGTGAACGCGAAATCGCCATTTGAATCAGTGATGCGGCCAATGGCGCCAGCAGCATGACCAGAATACCAATTACCGGATTCACATTACGTTCACCGTTTTCATTATGACCACCGCCAAACAGCATGCCAAACTGGGCAATAGAAGCAATCGCACCCGCGACTGTCGCAGAAATAGTGGAGATCAAAGTGTCTCGATTTTTCACATGAGCCAGTTCGTGCGCCATCACACCGCGCAGCTCGCGCTCACTTAGTATCTGCATAATGCCTACCGTAGCGGCAACTGCAGCATTTTCCGGATTGCGGCCGGTAGCAAAAGCATTCGGCTGCGTTTCGTTAATCACATACACTTTCGGCATCGGCAATTGTGCATTTTCAGCCAGCGATTTCACCATCTGGTAGTAATTACGAAATTGTATGTTGTCTGCAGTCACTTCTTCGGCGCCATACATTTTGAGCACCGCTTTATCCGAAAACCAGTAAGCATAAACATTCATTGCCGCGGCAAATATCAAAGCGATGAGCATACCGCCTGCGCCACCCAAAGCTGCGCCAACCACACCAAACAGCGCTACGATCGCAGCCATCAATATCGTTGTTTTAAGCCAGTTCCCTAACATTTCTCATCCTTATTTATTACATACCTACGCTCTGTAAGATGGTGCCAAACCGTAAAAATTCAAGGTGAATCGTCTGAACAAAAACAGATCCAATCGCAGTTACACGTGACTGTCAGGCTCTATTCAGAACAAAACAGATCGCCAGCTTTTAAATGATGCCCTTGCACGAAAGCCTGTGCATGCATGCGCTTACCGCCTGGTGCCTGCAATTCCATAATATTCAGCACCCCTTGTCCGCATGCAACCTGCAAACCGCTCTGCACACTGATCACTTCCCCAGGTTTTGCCGTAGCCGGCTTTTGCACATCACACTGTTCTGTTGCCATCCAGATTCGGCACACTTCACCTTCAAACCTGGTCTGCGCCACTGGAAACGGATTAAACGCTCTTACCTGACGCGATATTTCAGTAGCACTCTTCTGCCAGTCAATCGCAGCCTCGGCTTTTTCAAGCTTGTGCGCATAAGTCACCAGACTTTCATCCTGCGGCGTGCTCGGTAACGTTCCGTTAACCTCCAGATCACGCATGGCCTGCACCATCAAATCCGCACCTGTTTGCGCCAGCGTATCATGCAGGCTCTGCGTCGTATCGGTAGTTCCGATCGTCACTACACCTTTACTTACCATAGCCCCCGCATCCAGTGCCGGCACCACTTCCATAATCGTGACACCGGTTTCAGCATCACCCGCCAATATTGAACGATGTATCGGCGCAGCTCCGCGCCAGCGTGGCAGTAAAGAGGCATGGATGTTATAGCAGCCTTGTGCAGGCATGTTAAGTACCGTAGTCGGGATAATCAAGCCATAGGCTGCAACGATCATCACATCTGCTTTAACAGCAGCAATCTGCTGCTGTACTTCTAAAGGTTTCAGGCTCTCAGGCTGAAACACATGTAACTGATGCTGCTCGGCCAGCACCTTCACCGGACTCGGTTTTAGTTTCATACCGCGCCCAGCCGGACGATCCGGTTGTGTCAGCACCATGACGATTTCATGACCTGCTGCAATCAGCGCCGCCAACGCCGGCACTGCAAATTCAGGCGTACCTGCAAAAATGATCTTCAATGATAAACCTTTGATTTTTATTATCTGAAATGAAATATTCTGGCTTACATAGGCCGATTACGCTGCTGCTTCAGCATTTTATTTTTAATACGCGTGCGCTTGAGCGGTGACAAATACTCTACAAACACTTTACCTAGCAGATGATCCATTTCATGCTGAATGCATACACTCAGCAAACCATGCGCTTCCAGTTTAAAGGTCTCACCTTTTTCATTGAGGGCTTCAACGACGACTTTTTCTGCCCTGGTAACACTGTCATAAACACCGGGCACAGACAGACAGCCTTCTTCATAGACCTGTTCACCGTCTCTCTCCAGAATTTTCGGATTAATAAAGACCTGCAGCTGATCTTTGGTTTCACTGGTATCGATAATCAGCAACTGTATATGCTGATTAACCTGTGTTGCAGCCAAACCTATACCGGGGGCTTGATACATAGTCTCGGCCATATCTTCAATCAGACGGCGCAATGATGCATCAAATTCTTTCACTGGCTTGGCTACTGTATGCAGTCTTGGGTCTGGATAATTAAGAATATCTAAAATTGCCATAAAAATTCATTTACCTAATATTGAAACTTGATTTAAAACTTGCACGCCTATGACTTAAATTATTTGTTAATGTTCAGCTTTTTCCATAAAAGCTTGATTGCTGAATGAATTACGTGATAGATTTAACCTAATTTCGCGATTAATACGCTAATTCTTTAGCATATTATCGTATGCTTCTTAATGCACTTTGTCTGAGGTCATCACTATTATGTTTCGCAATATTATAACGCTGCTCACGTTTTGTTGCTTAAGCTTCAACCTCAACGCACAAGAAGTCGAACTCAAAAAGAATCATCCGGAACGACATGTCGTAGTAAAAGGCGACACGCTCTGGGGCATCTCATCAAAATTTCTTAAAGACCCTTGGTTATGGCCAAAGGTTTGGAAGCTAAACCGCACACAGATCAAGAACCCGCATCTGATTTACCCGGGCGATGTTGTTTTTCTTGATTTAAGCAGTGGCAAACCAGAATTAAAACTTCTGCGCGAAACTATCACCCTGCAACCAGGCGTAATTGAAGAGCCTCTGGATAAAGCTGCCGTACCTACTATTCCGCTGAATGTGATTGCACCTTTCCTGAGCCAGCCATTAGTGGTTGAAAAAGATAAACTGGCGAACTCTCCAAGAATCATTGCCGGGCAAGATAACCGTGTAGTACTGAGTCCGGGTACAAAAATTTATATCAATAAAATCGAAGAAGAAGACGGCCTTGACTGGTTTGTTTACAGATCTGGCCAGCCGCTTGTTGATCCGGATAGCAAAGAAACGCTTGGTATCGAGGCAACCTACCTGGGTGATGCCAGAATGACCAAATACGGTGAACCTGCATCAGCCATTATCTCCAAGGCCAAAGAAGAAATCTTTGTTAAAGATAGATTGATACCTGCCGGCGATGAAGCCATTACCAATTTCGTACCGCATGCACCGGAAACAGAAATCAGGGGGCGCATCATCAAAATCTACGGCGGTTTGGCCGAAGCCGGGCCTGAAAGTATTGTTGCGATCAGCCGTGGCGCTCAGGATGGCGTCGAAATAGGACACGTGCTCGCTATTAACCGTTATGGCCGCGTCATTAAAGACCCTGAGGCAAGCAAAGAATCTGCGGTCAAGTCAGATGAGAAACCTAAACTCAAAGAGCTTAACTTTGAAGTATCGAAGGATGCAGACGGCAAGCCTATCGTGAACTTTGAGAAAAAATCTGAAAAAAATGATGGTTTGATACTTGAACCGGGCATGATCAAACTACCGGACGAACGTGTTGGATTAATGATGGTATTCCGCGTGTTCGACCGTGTTGCTTATGGAATTATCATGCAGGCATCTGAACCTATCAATACTAAAGACGCTGTACAAACACCTTGATTCTTCGCAATAACTAAGCCGTAATGGCTAGCCCAGAGTAGCTAACCCAGAATGTCCAAGCATAATGCAATGATCGAAGAAAAATTGCTGTGGGTTAGCCTGGGTAGAATTTCAGGAATAGGGTCACAGACTTTTTGCCAATTATTGAAAGCATTTGGCAGTCCTGAGAATATTTACGCCACCCATCCCAAACAGTTACGTGAAGTTGTCAGCGAGCGCATTGCCAGCGAAATCATTCGCGGCCATGATGCTGATACCCTGGAGCAAACTAGACTCTGGCTATCTCAGGACAATAATCACCTCGTGACACTAGCCGACCCTGAATACCCGAAATCACTGCTGGAAATTGCCGATCCTCCGCCTTTTTTATACGCAAAAGGCAATCTGTCTTTATTAAATCAACCCAGCATTGCCATTGTAGGCAGCCGTAATGCCAGCGTTCAGGGTGAGAAAAATGCCGAAGCTTTTGCCGCAGACCTTTGTGCTTACGGCTTATGCATCGTCAGTGGGTTAGCATTGGGCATTGACGGCGCAGCGCACCGCGGCGCACTCAAAGTCAACGGCGCCACTATTGCGGTGGTCGGCACCGGACTGGACATTGTGTATCCGGCCAAACACCGCGATCTTGCACACCAGATCGTAGAGCACGGTTTGATTATTTCTGAATTTGATCTGGGCACGCCGTCCAAACCGCAGAACTTCCCGAAACGCAATCGCATCATCAGCGGATTAAGCCTCGGCTGCCTGGTAGTTGAAGCCAACCTGCACAGCGGCTCACAAATCACCGCGCGACTTGCAACTGAGCAGGGGCGCGAAGTGTTTGCCATTCCTGGCTCCATACACTCACCTATGGCCAAGGGCTGCCACCAGCTGATTAAACAAGGTGCCAAACTGGTAGATTGCCTGCAGGATATTGTGGAAGAACTGAACTTGAGCCACAGTACACAATCTCATTTGTTATCTGGCGCCGATTTTAATGCAGCTGATCCAATTGAGAGTACTGCCGGGAATATTATTCTGACTACGATGGGTTACGATCCGATCACATTGGATCATATAGTTGCATTAAGTGGCTTGACGGTGAGCGAGGTTTCATCCATGCTAATGTTACTGGAACTTGAAGGCAAAATTGCCAGCCTGACAGGAGGTCAATTTCAAAAAATTATGTAGTTTTTAATTCCGCAAATTTGCATAAACCATCTCACTTAAGGAAATACTGATTTAATTGAGCGAGCGGGATACAGAGCAAGCCACACGCGTAGCCATTTAATGGAATCAGCACTTCCTTAAAGTTAATAATAATTTAAAGGAATTCATCATGTTTGAAGTACTGGTTTATATGTTCGAAAACTACATTGACTCACAGTTCAGGCCTGACGATAACACGCTTTCAAGAGAGTTATCTGCCGCCGGGTTTGACGAAGAAGATATTAACGGCGCATTTCACTGGTTCAATCAACTGGAATCATCGGTTGAAAAACCTGCCTTATTCACGCATGCCCAGCATGCTAACACCCGCATTTTCACTGAAGACGAACTCAAAAAAATTTCCGGCGAAAGCATCGGTTTCATATTGTTCCTGGTCAATGCCAAAATCCTCAATTCAGCACAACGTGAGCTGGTAATAGAGCTGGCCATGAGCCTGCCGCAACTGATCATCAACATTGAAGAAATGCGCTGGATCGTACTCATGACAACCTGGGGTGCCAGCAAGACTGGTCCGGACAAAACCAAAGAATACCTGTTTATTGAAGATGTCCTGCTCAATAAAGAAAAACCGACCGTACATTAAATGCAGATCGGCTTTTAATCTTGATTTTAACAACAAGTTTTTCATCCACGAAAAACACAAAAACCACGAAATAGGTAAATCAGGAATTTTATCGCAAGTGAGAAGCTCGCAAATAAAACAAAGAGATCAATCGACCCCACACGTGCCTATTAGGTGTTAACTTTAATGTACACAAGCCTTTACCTTTGTTCGTGTATCTTCGTGAGTTTCGTGGACAACTGCTTTTTATAGGTTAATACAAATAGTTCTGATAACAATCAGCTATTTCGATATATTGTTGATAATAGTCGCAATGGTTGCCGATTGATTGAGCGTGTAAAAATGCAGACTAGGCGCACCGCCTGCGAGCAGGGTTTCACATAACTCACTCACCACATCGATGCCAAGCGCCCGCAGCGATGCCATGTCATCGCCGTATTCTTCAAGGCGCATCTTGAGCCAGCGCGGTATTTCTGCACCACAGACGCTGGAAAAGCGCGCCAACTGCGTAATGTTATAAATCGGCATCACACCCGGTACAATAGGAATCGTGATACCTAAATCCTCACACTGCTCCACAAACCTGAAGTAGGCATCAGCATTGTAGAAATACTGTGTAATTGCAGAGTTGGCGCCAGCATCCATTTTACGCTTCAGGTTCTGTAGGTCTGCTGCCGGCGTTTTTGCTTCAGGGTGAAATTCCGGATAAGCAGCAACTTCAATAAAAAAGTGATCGCCAGTTTCTGCCCTGATAAACTCCACAAGCTCAGATGCATAACGGAAATCACCGGCACTTACTTCACCGGAAGGCACGTCGCCACGCAATGTTACCAGACGGTTAATACCATGTGCCTGATAGGTATGCAACAAGTCGCGAATCTCGGCCTTACTGGATGAGATGCAGGAAATATGCGGCGCAGCCTGAAAACCTTCACGCTGGATTTCCAGCACGGTTTCCATGGTACGGTCACGCGTAGAACCACCCGCACCAAACGTTACCGAGAAAAATTCCGGATTGAATTTTGCCAGCTCTTTGCGCGTTTCGCGCAGCTTCTCTACACCTTCGGCCGTTTTCGGCGGAAAAAACTCAAAACTAATAGTTGGGGTTTTCATGTTTAATTCATTTCATTTATTTAAGAGCTTTGCACGAAACAGAGATTAGTTCAATTTTTAACGAAAAATATCAAAAAACCGTCATTCCGGCGAAGGCCGGAATCCAGGCAAGGTGATATCTAGAGCAATAATTTTGGTAAAGATAATGTAAAAATCTCAATACAACCTATTGTTTTACAAAAACAACAACATTTATCGTTACTTGTACCATTTCATTCAGACATGAACCCTGTCTGGATTCCGGCCTCCGCCGGAATGACGAAATCGATAGGCTTTTAGGTTAAAAATACTTCGTGCAAAGGTCTCTATTTATTATCTATCAGCAAGGCAGATAATACCCAGGTAAATATACTGTAGAGCAACGCACCGATCATGCCGGCAAGAAAAGTGTTGACTTCAAACCCTTCCAGCCAATAACCTACCGCATAAAACAGCAGGCCGTTGATCACTAAAATAAACAGCCCCAATGTGAGTACGGTAATCGGCAGCGTCAACAGCACCAGAACCGGCTTGATCAGCATATTGACCAAACCGATCACCAGTGCTGCAACCAGAGCAGCTGCAAAGCCAGCCACATGAATACCGGGCACAAGGTATGCAACGGCCAGTAACGCCAATGCATTCAAAACCCAAATCAGTAACAGTTTCATGCGGTTGCTCCTATTTTAATCGCACACCAATTTTAATTGCTCACCTACAGTATATTTACCTGCCAACAGATTAATTAATAACGGTAGGTATCCGGCTTGAACGGACCTTGCTTCTGTACACCGATATAAGCGGCCTGCGTATCGGTGAGTGTTGTCAGCTGCGCATTGAGTTTTTTCAACTGCAATACCGCCACTTTTTCATCCAGATGTTTAGGCAAAGTATAAACACCCACCGGATACTTCTCAGTTTGTGTAAACAATTCGATCTGCGCAATGGTCTGGTTGGCAAATGATGAGCTCATCACATAGCTTGGATGGCCGGTACCGCAGCCCAAATTCACCAGACGGCCTTTGGCCAGCAGAATGATTTTCTTGCCGTCAGGGAATATTACATGATCTACCTGTGGCTTGATCTCGTCCCACTCGTATTTTTCCAATGAGGCGACATCGATCTCGTTATCAAAGTGGCCGATGTTACATACGATGGCCTGATCTTTCATTTTCGCCATGTGGTCATGCGTAATCACATGGTAGTTGCCGGTAGCGGTCACAAAAATATCGCCATGTTCGGCAGCATACTCCATGGTTACCACACGGTAACCTTCCATCGCAGCCTGCAATGCGCAGATCGGGTCAATTTCAGTAACCCAGACTTGGGCTGAAAGTGCGCGCAAAGCCTGCGCTGAACCTTTACCCACATCACCGTAACCTGCTACCACAGCAATCTTGCCGGCAACCATCACATCTGTTGCACGTTTGATCGCGTCTACCAGAGATTCACGACAGCCATACAAGTTATCGAATTTAGACTTGGTGACTGAGTCATTCACGTTAATCGCCGGGAAAGCCAGCTTGCCTTCTTTGTGCATTTGATACAGGCGATGCACACCAGTAGTGGTTTCTTCTGTCACGCCTTTAATGTGTGCCAGACGTGTTGAATACCAGGTTGGATCTTGCTGCAATTTTGCCTTGATCGCGGCAAACAGGCAGGTTTCTTCTTCTGAAGTAGGGTTGGCAATCACAGATAAATCTTTTTCTGCACGTGTACCCAAATGCAGCAACAAAGTCGCATCGCCGCCGTCATCCAGAATCATGTTACTGTAGCCGCCATCAGTCCACTCAAAAATACGGTGCGTGTAATCCCAGTACTCAGTCAGCGTTTCACCTTTAATCGCAAACACCGGTGTGCCGCCAGCAGCAATTGCTGCTGCTGCATGATCTTGGGTAGAGTAGATATTGCATGAGGCCCAGCGCACTTCTGCGCCCAAGTCTTTCAGCGTCTCAATCAGCACGGCGGTTTGAATCGTCATGTGCAGGCTGCCCGTAATACGCGCGCCTTTCAATGGTTGTGCTTTTGCGTATTCCTGACGGATTGCCATCAAGCCTGGCATTTCAGTTTCGGCAATGGCGATTTCTTTACGACCAAAAGCTGCCAGATTAATGTCAGCAACAATATAGTCTGTATTTTTAATATCAGCAGTCACAGTATTCATGTTAATTTCCTTGAATGGTGTGACCGGGGGGATGGGGAAAACAAGAGATATAAACTTATCTCACCCGTATCCCGTGCCCGGCACGGTTAATATAGGTGAGCGTCGTTTAAAACATTTTCTGAGCCTAGGAGACTGTACAAAAAGACAGCTCTCGCAACGCTCCTCAGAAGTGGTAGCGCATTATACGCGCTACGCTATTTATTACAATACCGCAACAGAATGAATATTAAAGGTTTTTTAGCCCTGAATATTCATTCTGGTCTTGCTTTAAAGTCCAGCGGCAGCACCTTACATGCCTGCGGCGGCACGGAGTGCTGCTGCTTTATCGGTGCTTTCCCAGGTAAACTCAGGCTCATCACGGCCAAAGTGACCGTAAGCCGCAGTTTTACTGTAAATCGGACGCAGCAGATCCAGCATTTTGACGATGCCTTTTGGACGCAGGTCAAAATGTTCAAGCACCAATT
Source organism: uncultured Methylotenera sp. (assembly GCA_964622195.1). GTDB lineage: Bacteria > Pseudomonadota > Gammaproteobacteria > Burkholderiales > Methylophilaceae > Methylotenera. Next base: position 99,259 of record CAZUOQ010000004.1, read on the forward strand.
GCGTCAATACTTCATTCGACACTTTACCGGTACCGTAGGTTTCCACCATGACAGAAGTCGGTTTTGCTACACCAATCGCATAGCTCACCTGCACCAGGCAACGTGTTGCCAAACCGGCAGCCACAATGTTCTTCGCAACATAACGGCCGGCATAAGCAGCACTGCGGTCAACTTTTGACGGGTCTTTACCAGAGAATGCGCCGCCACCATGCGGTGCTGCACCACCGTAGGTATCCACAATAATCTTACGACCTGTTAAACCGCAGTCGCCTTGTGGACCGCCGATCACAAAGCGGCCAGTCGGGTTTACCAGAAACTTGATATCGCCTTTAATCAGTTCACTTGGCAATACCGGTTTGATAATTTCTTCAATCGTCGCTTCACGTACCTGCTCCAGACTCATCTCCGGTGCATGCTGGGTAGAAACTACCACAGTATCGATTTTGTAAGGTTTGCCATCTACATATTGCACAGTCACTTGCGATTTCGCATCCGGACGCAGCCATGACAAACGACCATCCTTACGCAATTGCGCCTGACGCTCCATCAAACGATGGCTCAACCAGATTGGCAATGGCATGAGTTGCGGCGTTTCATCTACGGCATAACCGAACATCAAGCCTTGGTCGCCAGCACCCTGATCCAGCGGATCATCATGTGCACCGTCAACGCCTTGGGCGATATCCGGAGATTGTTTGTCATAAGCCACTAAAACGGCACAACCTTTATAGTCAATACCGTACTCAGTATTGTCATAACCAATGCGTTTGATCGCATCGCGTGCGACTTTAATGTAATCAACATTGGCAGTGGTGGTAATTTCACCGGCTAACACGATTAAACCGGTATTTGCCAACGTTTCTGCTGCTACACGCGCAGTCGGGTCTTGGGTTAAAATGGCATCCAGAATACTGTCTGATACTTGGTCAGCTAATTTATCCGGGTGTCCTTCAGAAACAGATTCTGATGTAAAAAGATATTCACTCATTGATTGCCTTGGATATAAAAATTAAAAAAAATACTTACTAAAGGCTGAAGCAAGTATTGAAGAGAGTGAATTGTACACGAATTGAAACTCACGCCAAAAAATTTAAGTTGTTAAAATCCAATGATGTACGTTAACTCAGTACAATTTTCTCTTACAATAAGCACATGACACAAACTATTAAATTCACCAAGATGCAAGGCGCCGGCAATGACTTTATCGTTATTGATGGCATTAACCAGAAGATTCAGCTTTCACCTGATCAGATCAAAATGCTGGCACACCGTCAGTTTGGCATAGGCTTCGACCAATTGTTACTGGTCGAAAGTTCCAAAGTCGCCGATTTTAAATACCGTATTTTCAATGCTGATGGCAGCGAAGTAGCGCAATGCGGCAACGGCGCACGTTGTTTTGTGAGATTTGTCTCTGACCAGCAGTTGACCGAAAAACGTGAAATCAGCGTTGAAACCGCGAGCGGCATCATCACGCCACGGCTGGAAGATAATGGCCTGGTCACCGTGAACATGGGCGCACCCAGATTTGCACCGCAGGAGATCCCGTTCATTGCCGATACTGCTGCGACAACTTACACACTGGATGTTGATAATCAGCAGATCGAGATCTCGGCGGTTTCTATGGGCAACCCGCATGCAGTTCAAGTGGTAGAGGATGTCGAGACAGCCCCAGTGGTAGGGCTTGGTAGCCAGATCGAAGTACATCCGCGCTTTCCTGAACGTGTGAATGCAGGTTTTATGCAAATAGTGGATGCACACCATATTAAACTCAGGGTTTTTGAGCGCGGTAGCGGTGAAACGCTAGCCTGTGGCACCGGCGCCTGTGCTGCAGTGGTGGCAGGTATTCAACGTGGACTGCTGCAATCACCAGTACGCGTCAGCGCACGCGGCGGCGAATTGCACATTGCGTGGCAAGGCGGCAACTCGCCAGTGATGATGACCGGCCCGGCAGTTACAGTATTTAGCGGCGCAGTTGATTTAGCACCATAATTCAAGTGCTGGATTAGATCATTAAACAATATAAGCACTCTAAAAATTAAGGCTTTCCGAACATGACGACAACTCAAGAAGATAACCCAGCAGTTCCAGAACTTTCTGTAGAGCAGGTTACCAGTTACTTACGCAGTCATCCAAAATTCTTCGAACAGCATGCAGGCCTGCTGACAGAAATTACGTTACCAAGCCCACATGGCAGTGGCGTAATTTCACTGGGCGAGCGTCAACAGCTAGCGCAGCGCGACAAGATTCGTGTGCTGGAGTCATTAATGGAGCAGATGATAGCCAATGCTGAAGAAAACGAAGCCACCAGCCTTAAAGTGCATCATTTTTGCCTGAAGCTACTGGAGCAGCAAAGCTTCAGCGCATTAAAACTGCTGATCGGTGAAACGCTGCGTAACGACTTTAATGTGACCGAATCACTGCTGCGTATTTGGGTAAAACCCAGCAACAACGCCATTGCCAATGATGCAGTGTTTACCCATGTCAGCGATGAGTTTAATGACTGGGTTATCTCGCTGCAGCAGCCACACTGCGGCAGCAAACCGCATTCAGCTGGCGGCTTATTGGATAATCTGCAGTCATTTGCATTTATTCCGCTCTATAAGCATGCAGATGACCAGCATCCATTCGGCGTTTTGATGCTAGGCGCCGAAGACCAGCAACGTTTCAAGGCCGATATGGGAACGCTCTATCTCGAGCGCATCGGCGAACTGATTGCCGCAGCATTGCTGAATCATTTATTTACACTGAATCTTTAAGCTCAATACTTAGGTGCGGAGTGAACATTGGACTATCTGGACGATTACATTCAACACCTTACGTTTGAACGTGGGTTAAGCGCGCTCACCTGCAGAAACTATACGCGAGATATACAACTGCTTGAGTTGCTGCTTGAAAATACCGATCTTAAAAATGTTAATATCCAGCAAGTAAGGCGTTTAATTGGCACCCTGCACAGCCGCGGCTTGAGCAGCACCAGTATCGCGCGCGCGCTGTCTGCCTGGCGTGGCTTTTACGATTATTTAATCCAGCACAAAGGTTTTACCCAAAATCCGGTCATTGGCTTACGCGCACCGAAAGCAGCCAAAACTTTGCCGCAAGCACTTTCTGTCGATCAGGCCATCAAGTTTGTAGATATTCAAGGCGACGGAATATTAGAAGTTCGCGACCGTGCGATTCTAGAACTGTTTTATTCATCCGGCCTGCGTCTGGCTGAACTGGTAAACCTTGACATTAGCATGCTGGATTTTGCCGAAGGCACGGTCACCGTCACGGGTAAAGGCAATAAAACCCGTATTGTGCCTTTAGGCAGCCATGCCGCCAACGCAATGCAGAAATGGTTGCAACAACGTGCCAATATAAAAATTAATGATAAAGATCAACATGCTGTTTTTGTAACGCAGCACGGTCGCAGAATCACCCCGCGTGCCGTGCAATACCGCGTCAAATCATGGGCCATCAAACAGGGCATCAATACCGACATGCACCCGCATCTGCTACGGCATAGCTTTGCTACCCATGTATTGCAATCCAGTCAGGATCTGCGTGCGGTGCAGGAGATGCTCGGCCATGCCAATATCAGTACTACTCAGGTTTACACGCATCTGGATTTTCAGCATTTATCAAAAATTTACGACAGCGCTCACCCTCGTGCAAAGAAAAAATAATCGTTTGGATTTTGGCTTCCGCCGCAGCTTGCGCTGCTTAACCTTAAGGTTAGCGTACGCCGCAACTCGCAAGCTCGTTGTCAGCATCTATCAAAAATATACGACAGTGCTCACCCTCGTGCAAAGAAAAAATAGCTTGATTTGCAATAATACTTGACTAAAATACGCTGCTATAATGACAGATTAACGTTTAACCTTATCCCCACAAATAAAGAGGACCATCATGGAACACCAATTACCTGCACTACCATATGCAAAAAACGCATTAGTACCACATATTTCAGAAGAAACCTTCGAATACCACTACGGCAAACATCACCAAACTTACGTCACCAACCTCAACAACCTGATCAAAGGCACTGAGTTTGAAAACGCAAGCCTGGAAGAAATCGTTAAAAAATCTGCCGGCGGTGTTTATAACAACTCAGCGCAAGTTTGGAATCACACCTTTTTCTGGAACTGCATGAAACCTAATGGTGGCGGTGCACCTACTGGCGCACTGGCAGATGCCATCAATGCAAAATGGGGTTCATTCGATGAATTCAAAAAAGCATTCCAGGCCTCAGCGGTCGGCAATTTCGGTTCAGGCTGGACATGGCTGGTTAAAAAAGCTGACGGTTCAGTTGATATCGTGAACATGGGACCTGCCGGCACACCGCTGACCACAGGCGATAAAGCCCTGCTGACAATCGACGTATGGGAACATGCTTACTACATCGACTACCGCAATGCGCGTGCTAAGTTCGTAGAAGTATTCCTGGCTTCATTAGCTAACTGGGATTTTGCAGCGGCTAACTTTGCATAAGTCACCCCCTATGTTTGGTAATAATAAATACGTAACTTTGAGAATAAATACGTAACTTTTACCAAACCATATTTTAATAAATACGTAACTTTCAAAAGCCCTAGATTATCCATTTAGGGCTTTTCTTTAAAGTCCATGAAAGCATAATTTAAGATTATGCAAAAAAACTATTGACAAGGCACATTTTGGTATTTATTATGCATAATCATGAATGATGCAGAAAAAATTAAGCTTAAATGGGTTTCGTCAATCGTACCCGGCCACCCTTTTAGAGGAGCAATGCCTATATCTATTGATTCTGGTATTAGGGTCGTGCAAATGAAAGATTTGCTGGAAAGCGGCAAGATTAATTGGGCTGCAACCACACAAGTCTCACTTGAATCAAAAAAAGAACCTGATTGGCTCACCGATGGCGACATATTGTTTGCCGCTAGAAGTACACGCAATATCGCTTCTCTTGTGGAAAGCTGTCCACCAAATGTTTTAGCCGCCCCATATTTTTATGTCATTCGGCTAAATCAAAAAAAAGTCTTACCAAAATTTGTAATGTGGCAACTTAATCAAGGACCTCTGCAAAAATATTTCCAACGTGAATCTGAAGGCTCCATCACCAAGAGCATCAAAAAAAGTTCATTAGAAGAAGTTGAAATTGCAGTTCCATCAATTGAGATACAACAAAAAATTATTAGCATGGCAGAGATTTTTGATCGAGAAAAAGAAATCTGCCAAAAACTCATTAGCAATGGCGAGTCTATTATGAATAGCATCGCTGTTAATATTTTAAATAAGCAAGACTAAAGCGAGTTAAATATGTCCATAGAAACAACAAGCCAAGAGACCATTAACAAAGCACTTTGGGCAGCCTGCGATACCTTTAGAGGTACGATAAGTGCGGACACATATAAAGACTTTGTTCTAACCATGCTGTTCTTAAAGTACATCTCCGATGTATGGCAAGATCACTATAATACTTACAAAAAAGAACATGGCGATGAACCGGAGCTTATTCGTGAACTCATGAAAAATGAACGCTTTGTATTGCCACCAGAATCAAGCTTTTATGTGCTATTTAACCGCAGGCACGAGCCAGGCAATGGTGAGCGTATTGATAAGGCGTTACATGCTATTGAAGAAGCAAACGGAAACAAGCTGCGCGACTCCTCAAAATCGGTATTCCAAGACATTAGCTTTAACACAGACAATCTGGGAGAAGAAAAACAAAAAAACACCATTTTGCGCCACTTGCTGGAAGACTTTGCAAAGTCGGAGCTAGATTTAAGGCCTTCACGTGTTGGCACACTAGACGTTATCGGCAATGGCTACGAGTTTTTAATTAAAAACTTTGCCGCTAGCGGTGGTCAAAAAGCGGGCGAATTTTATACCCCGCCAGAAGTCTCTGACCTGATTGCTGATCTACTCGACCCACAAGAAGGCGACACCATCTGTGACCCAGCTTGCGGCTCCGGCTCATTGTTGATGAAATGTGGTCGCAAAATACAAGATAAATTCAATTCCAAGAAGTACGCTCTTTTTGGACAAGAAGCCATTGGTTCAACATGGTCACTTGCCAAAATGAATATGTTTCTTCATGGTGAGGACAATCACCGCATTGAATGGGGCGATACCATTCGCAACCCTAAACTGCTGGATAACAACGGTGGATTGATGCATTTTGACATTGTTACAGCCAACCCTCCTTTCAGCCTTGAAAAATGGGGGCACGAAGACGCCGCGCATGACCCATTCCATCGCTTCCGCAGAGGTATTCCACCTAAAACAAAAGGTGACTATGCCTTTATCTCGCACATGATAGAAACCCTCAAGCCTAAAACTGGACGCATGGGCGTTATCGTTCCTCATGGTGTGCTGTTTAGAGGCAGCAGTGAAGGTGTAATTCGCCAAAAACTTATTGAAGAAAACTTGCTTGATACAGTGATTGGCCTGCCTGAAAAACTCTTTTACGGCACAGGCATCCCTGCTGCAATTTTGGTGTTTAAAAAACAGAAGGCAGATAACAAGGTATTGTTTATCGATGCTAGCCGAGAATTTAAATCTAGCAAAAACCAAAACCAGTTGGGTGAGGATGACATAAAAAAAATCATTACCTCCTATAAAGCCAGAGCCAATGTAGATAAATATGCCTACTTAGCCACGCCGGATGAAATTAAAGAAAACGACTACAACCTTAATATTCCCCGTTATGTAGATACCTTTGAAGAAGAAGAGGAAATTGATTTAGTTGCCGTGCGTAAAGAGCGTGAGCAACTAAAGATTCAACTAACCGAACTTGAAAATGAAATGGCTAGGTATTTGGAGGAGTTAGGTTATGGGGGGCAATAGCAATATTTCAGAGCTTGAGTTGATGCAAGCACGTGTTAGATTTGTACCTGAAGGTTGGAAGTTTTTAAACGTTGGGAAAACTTTTAAAATAAGAAATAACTTACGTAAGCCTATTAATGAAGATGAGCGAGAGGCGATTTCTGGTGAATATCCATATTACGGGCCAACAAAAATTCAGGGCTACATAAATACTTTTGAGCAAGATGGTAGTTACGCGTTGATTGGCGAGGATGGTGATCATTTTTTAAAGTTTTCAACTCAGTCGATGACTCAATTAGTTGAAGGAAAGTGCACAGTAAATAATCATGCACATATCATTGAAGGTACCGAAATCGCTTGTAGGGAATGGTTTTATTACTACTTTATGCACAGAGACATCTTCAGCTTTTTATCTCGTCAGGGAGCTGGTAGATACAAACTCAATAAAGCGAGTTTGGAGAAAATACCTTTATTAGTGCCACCTATCTCAGAACAAAAGAAAATTGCTCAAATTCTTTCCACTTGGGATAAAGCAATCGTAACCACTGAAAAACTGCTTGAAATCAGCCAGCAACAGAAAAAATCTCTGATGCAACAACTACTCACAGGTAAAAAGCGTTTCCCAGAGTATGAAGATGAGTGGAAACTATTGAAACTCAATTCTCTGATCAAAGAAATAAAAAAAGAGAAAGTACTCAAACCAGAGGTTATTGAACTTCTTACCGTAAAACTTCATAACAAAGGTACAGCTCCCTCTGGTAAATATCCAAATCCTACTGAGGGTGGGCGTCCATATTACAAACGATATGCAGGCGAGTTAATTATTGGAAGGCAAAACTTACATAATGGAGGGGTCGCAATTGTTGGGCATGAGTGCAATGGTCTGATAGCTTCAAATGCTATATCAAGTTTTGAGGCTTTAACCAATGCCAATATTGATTATGTTTATTCTCTCATGAGTACAAAACATTTCAAATTTACTATTGATAACTTGGCTAGCGGAACAGGGCAAAAGGAGGTTGGAACTAATGAGTTATTAAGCTTAAAGGTCTGTGTTCCATCAAAACAAGAGCAGGAAAAAATTGCATCTGTTTTATCCATTGCGGATAAAGAAATTAAAGCCCTACAAGATAAAATTAATCACCTAAAAGATGAGAAAAAAGCCTTGATGCAGCAACTTTTAACAGGCAAACGCCGAGTCAAGGTAATTCAATAATGACCACATCAGAAATGTTTCAAGGTTTATTGGATATGGGTGGGTTGCTTATAGATACACTTGCACATAATTTTTTGAAGTCCACTGTTGAATATGACGACAAAAGCTATCTTTACTATGATTGGATGTGTAGAGACTTCTTTAAGTATTTAATTAATGAACCAGACCAAGATCACTATAAAGCTTTAGGTAGTGGGCAAAACGTCCAGGTTAAGAAGAAGTTTCAGAAAAAAGCCAAGAAAGCTTATGAGCTATGCCTTAAAGCGATTGAAGAAGGTGAAAATGATACAGCCAACGACAAATGGAAAAAGATTTTTGGACGACCTTTTCCAGCCTCAGCTTCTGTGCAAAAGTCGGAATCTGCAGAAACCGCACATTATTGGAGAAATACAGAAGAGTTTATTGAAGATCAGTATCCTATTGATATTCGTTACAACTTAGAAATCGATTGTGATGTATCTCAAAACGGTTACCGAGAACACCCCTTGAGATATTTGTTGAATCAAGCTATCCCATTAAGAGTAAATAAATCACTTAATTTTAAGGTGGATAAAATTGACGTACCTGAGCCTTATGAAATTAAATGGAAAGTGCTAAACAGAGGGAGCGTTGCAAAACAGAAAGATATGGTTCGAGGACAAATCGTTAATGATGGCGGTCACATGCAACGGGTTGAGTCAACGACCTTTAAGGGCGAACACATCGTTGAGTGCTATGTAATAAAAAATGGAGTGGTTGTAGCAAAAGATAGAATTGATGTACCAATTCAATAGAGGTAATTATGAATAAAAATGACTTATTAAAACATATTGCAGAAACTGCATATAACGTTGGGTTCGGGGCAAAAAAACATTTTGCCACCTACGATATTATTGCCAAAGCTCCAGGTTTGATCAGCTTTATCTCATTGGCATTTGGTATTTACGCATTAGTTATAGATAGCTTAAATACGAAGTTCATTTCAGCAACTTTAATTGTTCTTGGCGTTGTCGGTCTATACATTTCATTTTATGACTCTAAAAAAGAAAGTTACGCTGCAAATGGAACAAAACTTACCAACCTTTTTAATGAGTTAAAGCGGTTATATGGCTCAGTTAAGGGAAGCGATACTCCAACTACTGAACACCTCATAAAGCTCGAAGAAATAGAATGCAATTACACACAAGTAAGCAGCTCACAGCAAATACTCTTTAGTAACTGGTATGCACACTATAAATTTTTTTGGGAACAGCAAACCGAATGGATTGACGAACAAAAAAAATTCTCGTTTTGGAGAGACAAAATACCTCTTTCATTAAGTTTTTTAATTTTTGCAATTCTAATAATTACTTTAGTTTGCGTTTCTAATTTCAGCACACACTATTGTAATTGGATAGCTAAATAATAAGGATGCATATGAAATTACCTACAGTAATTAGCTTTAATGATGCTAAAGGAAAAGCTTTTAACTTTGAAACTTTAGAGCAGCTAGAAGACCTCCTAAAAACTGAAGCAGAGTACTGGTCCAAAAAAGATAGCAAATTGAAGAGTGAAAACTTTCCAATCGAACATACATATTTAACTTCATTTAATAATATACGCTCAGCCTTGGATGTAATTTACTCATGGAAGCCAGAAATTAAAGAATGGGATGAAAATGCCTTTAACGAAAGAATTAGACAATTAAAAAATCGTTATCTTGACCAATTTTCAGGTTATTGGTTATGGAGTGGGCACGAGTTTATAGACTCATGGTTAAATTGCTGTAAACAATCACAGCACACTGGTAATGCCTTTTTAGACGTAATATTCAACCGAAGTTTAAATAACTTATCAAATTATGAATATATGCGTGGCTATATACTTGCATATGAGTTCTTGCAACAAGATGAAAGTCTAATTACAAAAAGACGTGATGCTGAGAAAAGCACTTTTGCAACGATTAGAGGTCAACTCAGCAAGAAAAAAGATGAGTTAGTGATCGAGGTTGCAGAGTTTCAAGAAGGTGTAACTACTTGGAAAAACAACACGGAATCTGAAATCACTCGATGGCAAGCAGAGCAAAAAAAACATTTTGATGACACCTCTCTAAGTCAATCCAAAAACTTCCAAGAGCGTTTGGGCGCATGGGTTAAATCAGTTGCTGATTTAGAAGAAACCTACAAAGAGAAACTACGTTTAAATGGTCCAGCTATTTATTGGAATAGAAGTGCTGAAAAATTCAAAAGCCAGGGCTACTTATGGGCCTCCTTATTAGTGCTTATTTCTTGTGTATTTATACTTTATCTAAGCAATTTTTTTATTGCTTGGCTCCAAGGTCATCCAATAGAACTAAAACTACAAACTTTGGAGGGTGTAGTTCTATTTGCATCAGTAATTTCTGCATTTGCACTTTTAGTTAGAACATTTTCACGTCTCACATTCAGTGCGTTTCATTTACAACGTGATGCTGAAGAGCGAGAGCAATTAACGCACCTTTACCTTTCACTTTCTAATGAAACTGAAGTGGACGTTGAATCACGAAGGATCGTATTGCAGGCATTGTTTAGCCGATCAGAAACCGGTTTGCTAACTAATGAGAGTGGCCCTACCATGCCTGGAATGACCGAAGTAGTAAATTTAATGGGTAAAGGAGGCAAGTAAATGGTCAAAAGAGACACTCACAGAGTAATGCCACATCAAGACGGATGGCAAGTTAAGCGCGATGGTAATCTGAAAGCTAGTCATGTCGCCGAAACAAAAAAAGAGGCTGAGAAAATTGCCCGCAAGGTTAGTAATAACCAAAATACTGAACTACAGATACACGGCAAAAATATGAAAATTCAGAGCTCAGATAGCCATGGAAATGACCCGTTTCCACCTAAAGACAAAAAGTAGTTGATGATTTAGATTACATTTTTTTGAATGTAAGTAAGCTACCCATTAACTATGGAAACGAACATGAACCCATCCCCAAAATTTCAAGAAGAATACAGCGCAAAGATTCCTGCACTTACGCTTTTAACCAACCTGGGATGGGAGTTCATTAATCCTGAAAATGCACTTGATGCCAGATCCGGTAAAACAAATGAGCTTGTGCTAAAAGAGGTTTTACGTAAAGAATTACAAAAACGTCGATTTATATTTACCGGCAAAGAATACCCGCTTTCTGACAAATCGATTGATAACATTATTCATGAAGTTAGCACCCCAGCACTGAACGAAGGCTTAACGATTGCTAACGAACGCTTATACAACCATATGTTGTATGGCATTTCTGTTACCGAATTTATCAATGGCAAAAAAGCCAATCCAACCATTTTCTTGATTGACTGGGCTGACTTTAGAAATAACAGCTTTATGTTCACTGAGGAATATAGCGTCCTCAGAACAAACAATGTAGATCAACGCAGGCCTGACATCGTATGTTTTGTGAACGGCCTGCCATTGGTAGTGATTGAAGCAAAAAGGCCGGACGGCAACAGCAACAAAGGGCCTACTATTGATGAAGGGGTATCACAACACTTGCGAAATCAACGCAATGATGAAATTCCTGCGCTTTTTGCCTATTCTCAGCTTCTAATCTCAATTAATGGGGCTGATGCAAAATATGCAACGCAAGGTACTCCGGCTAAATTCTGGGCAATATGGAAAGAAGAAGATCTTACCGAAACTGATTTTGCTAATTTCAAGAATAAAAAACTTTCATTAGTACAGAAGCAATCAATATTCGGTCATCGTGAGAAATCTACATTAGATTGGTATGATAAATTAATTGCAAATGGTGATCTGGCCGTTACCAATCAAGACCGTTTAATTATCAGCTTACTTAGCCCTGCCCGCCTGCTTGAACTAGTTCGTTTTTACATCCTCTTTGATAAGAAAGCTGGCAAAATCGTTGCGCGACATCAACAGGTGTTTGGCATCAAGCGACTTATTGAGCGTGTTAACAAACGTGATTTAAAAGGCGCTCGTCAAGGCGGCGTGATTTGGCATACAACCGGCTCTGGCAAATCATTCACCATGGTGTTTTTATCAAAAGCACTTATTCTTCATGAATCATTAAAGCAATGCCGTTTAATCATAGTCACTGACCGCGTTGATCTGGAATCACAACTGAGTCGAACCTTCTCTAATAGTGGCGAGCTATCAAGTAAAAAAGACAAAGAAACGGCGATGGCAACTTCTGGAAAACGTCTGGCTGAACAAATTGGTAAAGGCAATGAGCGCATCATTTTCTCTATCATTAATAAGTTTGGTACTGCAACCAAGCTCCCAGAGTGCTACAACGACAGTCCTGATCTAATTGTGCTGGTTGATGAAGGTCACCGTACCCAGGGTGGTGAAAACCATATCCGCATGAAACAGGCCATGCCGAAAGCGGCTTTTGTTGCATTCACAGGCACTCCGCTACTTAAGGATGACAAAACCACGAATAAGTTTGGCTCGATTGTTCATGCCTATACAATGCAGCGTGCCGTAGAAGACGGTGCAGTGACACCATTGCTCTATGAAGAGCGTATTCCTGATCTGGATGTTAACTCCAGGGCAATTGACGCCTGGTTCGATCGCATTACCGAAGGGTTAACCGATGAACAAAAGACCGACCTCAAGAAAAAGTTTACGAAAAAAGGTCAAGTCTATAGTGCTGAGGATCGTATTCGCCTCATCGCTTATGATATTGCCGACCATTTCACAAAAAACATTGATGACGGATTAAAGGGGCAACTGGCCTGCGAAAGCAAACAGGCGGCAATTAAATACAAGCGCTTCCTGGATGAAACCGGCTTGCTTGAGTCTGCCATTGTGATGTCTGCGCCCGATACGCGCGAAGGTAATACTGAAATTGACGAAGCCACCATTCCTGAAGTCACAAAATGGTGGAAAGAGAATATTGGCAATCAGGACGAAACTGCATACACCAAAGCTATCATTGACCGTTTTGATAAGGATGACAATCTTAAATTACTGATAGTGGTCGACAAGCTGCTAACAGGATTCGATGAACCCAAGAACACTGTGCTTTATATCGACAAGCCACTCAAGGGACATAACCTTATTCAGGCAATTGCACGTGTGAACCGCCTGCATCCGCTTAAAAAATTCGGCTTATTAATAGACTATCGCGGCATCCTTGGCGAGCTAGATACGACCATCGCCAAATACCAGGACTTAGCGAACCGCACGCAAGGTGGATTCGACATTGGTGATCTTATCGGCCTATATAGCCAGATGAGTACGGAATATAAAAAACTGCCCGGTCTGTACGACTCACTTTGGGCAATTTTCAAGGAAGTAAAAAATAAATCAGATGTTGAACAGCTTCGCCAGGTATTAATTCCTGTCACTAAAGAAGTAGATGGCAAGCTCGTGGACGTTAATTTAAAAGTAAGAGATAACTTCTATGACAGGTTAACTGAGTTTGCTTCTTGCATGAAAGTTGCTTTGCAATCAGCAAGTTTCTTCGAAGATAAAAGTTTCTCCGAAGAAGACAGGCGTCACTACAAGGAAACGGTGAAGCAATTCAGCTCACTGCGCCAACTGGCCAAGCAGGATGCCGGAGAAACAGTGAACTACGACATCTATGCAGAGCAAGTTAAGAAGTTACTGGACAAGCATGTTGTAGGTGTCGAGATTCGCGAACCTGAAGGTGTTTATGAAGTCGGCAAGATGGGTAAAATGACCAAGCCTGAAGACTGGTCTGAAGAAAAAACCCGTAACGAAACTGACATCATCAAAACACGTCTCGCCAAGAAAATTGAGCAGGAACTGCGTGATGACCCTTACGCACAAGAAGTCTTCTCTAAATTACTAAGAAAAGCGATTGAAGAGGCCGAAGCGCTATTCAATCACCCACTCAAACAGTACTTGCTGTTCCGTGAATTTGAGGAAAAGGTTGAAAAACGTCAAATTGACGATATCCCTGACAATTTCTCGGGTAATAGGCATGCCCAGGCTTATTTTGGGGTATTCAAAAAACTCCTGCCAGAAGCCTTTGCATCCGGCCAAAATCCAGATTTACAAGGGTGGACCGAACTTGCATTTACTATCGACAGTTTTGTGAATACTGCGGTAGCAGAACATTCAATTAATCCGCAAAACATTGAAGCCGAGATTCGTAAAAAACTCCTGCCAATCATATTTAAGGCCTGTAAGGATGTTGGCGCTGGCATGGATCAAGCTAAAGCCATTGTGGACCTTGTCGTACAAATCACTCGCGTCGGCCTGAATCAGGCCTAAGAGCGTAATTGAGAAGTGGATAAACTTGCTGTGACGAAACATTTTGTTCTCTATGGAGACGAGCGTCTTGAATTTACCAGAGTGATTCGGAGAAGTGAAAGTACTCGGGTAATGATTCAGGTAAATCCTGACTGTACGATCGTAGTCAATGCGCCTGAAACAGCCAGTCAACAGGAAGTAGAACTTGCGGTTGTAAAGCGTGCGAGCTGGATATCAAAACAGCTTCATAAGTTCAAACATCAAAATGCATTTGTCCTGCCACGAACTTACGTCAGCGGAGAGTCACACTTTTATCTAGGCAGACGTTATATCCTGAAGGTGGATACAGATAAGGGAGTGAATCAAAGCGTTAAATTATTGCGGGGGAAAATTGAAGTTAATGTAAAAAATAACTCCCCTGAAAAAATCAAAGCACTGCTCCAAGATTGGTATAAAGATAGAGCACGCGAAATTTTCAATAACAGGTTGGAAGTTTTACTGCAAAAAACACCATGGGTTTCTGAAAAACCTCATATCCGCATCATGCGAATGGCGACCCAATGGGGAAGCTGCTCACCTCATGGTCAACTGACACTTAATCCGCATCTTGTTAAAGCTTCACGTGAATGTATCGACTATGTGCTGCTTCATGAACTATGCCATCTAGCCGAGCATAACCACAGTGATCGATTTTATCGACTGATGGATCAGACAATGCCAAAGTGGCAAGATATTAAAACTCTTCTTGATAATAACGCTAACAAATACATTAACAGTTAGCATAATTATTCTCGGTTTAAGCGTTATTAAATAATACTTAAACCAAATCTATCCTAATTGTTTTGCCTAAAGCGGTTGCAGCTCTAATCAATGTAATTAATGACAGTCTTACATTTGTTTCATCCAATAATCTGCTTAGCACAGAGTGACTCGTATGCATTTTTTTAGCCATATCGGCTTTTGTGAGATTCTTCAAAGCCATTTCCTGCTTAATTTTCCATACAATCACTCGCTTGACTGCAATAGCAGTGACATCGTCTAGTAAAGCCTCTCCTGCAAGAAACTCATCAAAGCTACTACCAATGTTCTGTGTACTCATTTTTCGCCTTAATTAACATCTGTTACTAGATACAACTATCAACTGTTCTAAACCACGGATACCTTGAAGTTATATATTTAGCTAGTTTTTCACGACCCCATGCCAGGTTATAAACATCTCGCCATAACAATCCTAAAACTGTACCCATTAGAAAGCCAAAGGGCAATCCAGGCAAGATACAGGTAGCAACTTGCCACACAACTAAAGCAAGCAATGGTGTCAATATGAACAGCAGGCATAGCATCAATTTTGCTTTTAAATAATCTTCGCTGGTGGGCTGGATTATCAAGCACGCTCCGCTGGGCTCAAGTCTGATCATCTTATAAACATTCAGAATTCTAATCTGAGCCCGAGTAATTTCTTTCCTATTACCAAACTATCAGACCTTGCAAGAAGTGATGATGTCAATTACTTATCACCCATTACATAATGTGAATGTCTCAAATTTAAATTTCATAGAAAAAGATGCACTATTATCTGGCGAAAAAGTAATACTCGCCCCCACAAAAAAAATAATGATGGCTGTAATGACTTGGTACGGTATGCTAAGAACCGGTCTTCAGAATAGGAATCCTATTTTAGCCGAGAACAAAAGACGATATTTTGAACTTATTGACTGTAACAGGGAACTTGAGGAGCTTCCAAAGTTCGCTACCTCGGGAATGTCAGTCAATGTCATCAAGGGGCCGACTGGAACAGGTAAAACAGTAACTATTCAACGTTTTTGCGCCACATTGCCCCAAGTAATTGAGCATGGAAAAAACGAGGCAGCAGGTTGGGTTTTCCTTAAACAACTTGTGTATCTGCATATCAATATCTCACACGATGGCTCGCGTGGCGGTTTTATCTATTCGATTCTGCTCGCAATGGATGATGCACTCGGCACACAATATGCAACATCAATACCAAGACAGAACCGCACAACTGACAAATTAATAGTCGCAACAATAGGCAGACTCATATCTCATTACACTGGCATAATTTTCATTGATGAGTCACAGCTTCGAAATCTAGTAACAAGCGCCCAAGCTGAAATGATGCAGCTGTTCTTACTGCAACTTTTTGACAGTGGCATCCCTATTGTTATTAGCGGAAATGAGCTGGCATTTAATTGGCTAAATTACAGTCAGGATATCAGCAGACTAGCATTAACAGAATCTTCACATTTCCATCCTGTTGGTGCACTGGACGAAACCGACGGTGAGGCCGAGTGGAAAGCGCTTTGTCACGGGGTTATGCAGTTCTATGTGTTACCTCAGCCACCAGCATCACTTTTAGAATGTTCAAAAAAGCTATTTGAATGTAGTGGCGGTATTGCAAGATTGGCCCTTATTCCCAGATGAATTCAATGCGAAACAATTGCAATTTACCTACCAGCATGGCCTGAAACAGCATGGATTAATCACACCCAGAGGTAAAATTAGGGTCAGCGAGTTTCTATATCGGCTACAAAAATACTTTCATCCAATTCAGTCTATTACCCCATATGATAGGCTGTTAAGCCAGGACAAGCTGCAACACTTCCTGAAGCTTGTCAGAAAACCACGCGGCTTTCATCATCCTATAACGCATCTCCTATTGATTCAATTCTTGTTTAATTCCTGGGATTTATTTTGCGCTACATATAAATGGGAAAGTCAATTCCAACTGGACCTGACACCTGAGCCGGAATCTGACAATGCGCCTTTGCAATACTCATTCGATGACAATCTCAATGAAATTGCTATGCGCTACAGGGAAGGAGAATCGCTCAGAAAATTAGCCCAAGAATATAACTATGATATTGGAACGCTAATGCGACGGATAGAAAAACTTAATCTAGCAATAATCAAAAAGCGTCCCCAAAAGGTCTCTCTAGAAGTTAGAGAGCATGTGCTTGATTTACTCAGTAAAGGTCATGCGTTGAAAAACATTTCACAACAGACCAACCTTTCACAATCAACAATAGATCGAATTTGCGCATCAAATCCGTCGATTCAGAAAATATGGAAACAAAACAAAAAAGCTAACTTGCGTTCTCAGAAGAGAGAAAAACTGATGAAATTTATTGCAGACAATCCACTCACTACAAAATCGGCTATTAAAGATTCAATATCATCCACTATTAACTGGCTGAGTGCACATGACAGCGCATGGCTGAGCCAATATTTGCAAATTGTTAAGCAAGCCAGGGTAAAAAGAACATCTCAAACAGTTAGACCAAGAGTCAACTGGGTAAAAAGAGATGATGAATGTTTAAAGGCTTTACAAATACTAGGGAATATTGAACTAGAGTCATGGGAAAGAAAAAAACCTAAAGCGTTTCTAAGGAGATTACCAAAACTAACATTCAACCCAAGATTATCTAACTTGCCTAAATCGAAAGAATGGATAATTTCCAAACTGGATCTGCTAAATGAATAAGTTGACTGCAATTAACTGTGATTTTACAAACTTGAGAGATATCCCTAACTCGAACATAAACCAATTCTTTTCTGTTCCTGTAATTTTGTCAGACGAACTTTTGGATGGTTACTTTGGAAGATTCGGACTTTTAAATGGCCACACTAACTTTATTAATTCAAAAAGAAGCGTGAAACGCGTTTTTAACAATCATTACAACAAAAATTTTAACTTTTCACTTGCATTGCAAATAGCCCAGATTATCGGCCTAGAATCAGAAAAACTCGTTACAGGCCATACACTCGTCCCGATAATGCGATCTATCAATCATAAGAACACCCCTATTCACGATGTGAAATTGCTTAAAGCTATGGGAAAGAGTTTAGCTAAACCTAATCTATGCTTTTGCGAAAGCTGCATTTTTGATGACTTAAACACTGTTGGCTATAGCTACTGGCGGAGATCTCATCAAATACATGGTATAGATTTCTGCCTAAAACACGAAGTTCCATTGATGATGGCAGTAAACGAAGATGCGGCATATCAGTCTCCACATAAAATATTGAAAAGTGGTGAAAGTTTAAAAAGCACAATTACGCTTAGTGAACATAAGCATCCTGTTATACAGAAATATGTACAGCTAATTACATATTATCTTGAAAATACGCCTACAGTTAATTACAAGGTTTTAATTAAAGGTTTATTTTACCGAGCTTTAACAGATGGTTTAATTAAAGGTGATAGGTCAAAAGAATATATTAGTGATTATATCTTTCTAAACACTCCACATAATTGGTTGTTTAAACACTTTCCAGTATTCAAAAATAAAACTTTATACAATCCAATTCAGGTTATTGATTCTACCAAAAGGACGATACCACCAAATTTATTCAATTTAATAATTATGATTTCAAATTTAATGCCGGAGGCTGACAGCAACATTTTTCATAAGCAAGTCGACACTTCTTCTTTTTCATATGCTCGCTCAATGCGACCAGCCAAAACAGCTGCTATATTGGCTTTATACAAAAAACACTGTGGGAATTATAAAAATATATTGAAGGATATGAGTGATTTGAATGAAGAAGTTATTTATCGTTTACACCAATTCGGACTGCCTTCACTTGACAACGTAAATTATCCAACACTAGATGCGATTCAAGCGTTTTTGAAAGGGGCACCATTAGAAAACATTCTATCAAGAGACTCAATTGATATTTTGACTTTTGAAGACGCATTGAGAGCAAGTTCGCAGCTAAGAATTCTTGTCCAATAATTGTCAATATTTACAAACGTCCTCTAAGCCGGACAAAGCTGCCGGTCAATGATCACCTACAAATCAGCAACAAACCTTACTGCCTTATTTGCTGAAAGCCTCATACATGAACTAAGCAAAAAGGGAGCCTTGGCTCCCTTCATGTTTTCACGTAACTAAATTATTTATTCATTACATACATTGTTACTTCGAAGCCAAAACGCATTTCTGTAGCAGCTGGTTTAGTCCACATAATAATTCTCCTGAGTTTTAATCTATTAAAAAGACAACGTGTCGTGTTTGTGTGATTGCATTATGCGCCGACCAGGAATTAATGCCCTATTGCTGTTCATGAATAGCGCCTAAGTAAAATACTGAACAAAAAGTAAAATCTTGAACAATTTACTGGGGTATTTTTTAAGTAATGTCTATAACAGCCATTCAGGTTTTAAAAGCATGATTGCACCGAGCAGCAGCATCACAACACCGCTTAGAAGCTTGAGCCATTGGCCTGCGCGTTCAGTCAGTTTTTGACTGCTTAGCGCCATGACTGCAGTACCTACCATGAGCGTATCGTCAGCCATATAGCCTAAAATGTAGAGGCCGAGATACGCATAATGTTCGGCAGAAGTCAAATGGTGCTGCGCTAATATTGATGTATATACCGCGGGGAATCCTGCTGTGCATAGCAGCTCCACGAGGTTTACAACAATAGCCAGAGTTGCTGCTGTCGCTAAGGATAGCAGCAGCGAATCTGAAATGACAGTGGCTCGCATACGTGCGTATAAACCAGGTTTGGCAGATGCCGGAATCGACAGTGAAAGCCCGTTATTCACACCAAAGTAATCTTTGATGTTGATTGTACCGATCAAAATAGCAATTGACGCTATGGCGTAGCTAATCGCCTTCGATATGCCAACTAAAAGGAAAGCATTCAGCCAGGCCGCTATAAATGCATAATAGACGGCGCCGCTTACCAATACAAAAGTACCTGCGATTAAAGCCATTCTTAAACGGCTTTTAAGATGCACCAGCATTGATAAAAGAAACAGCAACACCCACATTGCGCATGGGTTAAAACCATCAAGTAATCCAATCGCCAAAGTGAATAATGGCAGCCCCATGCTGGATACGGAAATTTTTCCAAACAACCCGGTGTCAATGCTTTCATCTTTGACCAAGCTGGAATCAACCAACGCAGTCAGTTTGCCCCCGCTACGCTCTGGGCTTTCAAAACCTACCAGCACTTGACTATTGAATACGAAGGTCGGAACGCCTGGCGGCCACGTGCCGGATATGCGTGAATAGTGAATCAAAGCATCACGGGCAGTAACATCAGTATCAACAGGCCGATAAATGACTTTTAGCCATGGACGGTCACTGGCAAATTCGGGAAGGTATGCCTTTGCGTCTACACAGTGCGGGCAGCCCTCACGTACAAATACTTCGAGTACTTTCGGCTCAGATTTTAACGGTTCAGATTCTAACTGTGCAAAGGTATTTGGTGCTGCCAGCAGCATTGTTAGCAGGCCAAGTGCGATGCCGGCAATTGCAAAGCGAGTTCGAATATCGCTAAGAAGGTGAGAGATGAAATGCATGCTGTTTATTGATTAGTAAAAATATCCATCACCTTTAGATGCCGGAATGATTGGTACCGCAAATAAAACAAGCAAAAATTACACAGCAAAACTAAGCCCAAACAAGATACACCGCCAGCAGCACGCCAACAAATGCAATGGAAAGGCTTAATAAAGAACCTAACCAGCTAATGGCTAATTCTGGTACATCTTGCGGCGGTAATGTGCGCACATAAATGTGGTGGTTATACTGCGCGCCTAGCGTAATGACAACACCGATTATTACCAAGACGATACCAAATACATTGGAAAAATCATTGTTTTGGTGTGCGTGGGCATTATCTGCACCGGTTGCAGTTAGCAAGCTTAGAAATAAACCGAATTTAGCGACAACAAAGCCTAGTGCCATGACGGTGATGCCTGATCTCACCCATGCCAGTAATGTGCGCTCCGCTGCAAAAAAGACGCGTGGATCAGAGCTCATGAGATGTCCTTTTAAGAAATATTTTTGTATTTGTTTTGTACTATATTTTTTGCGCAACTATACCAATTAGTGCAGAGTGTCCATTATGACCAACTCCCTCACATATATCAGCTTCATATTCTATTAACTCTTTTATTCTCCAGCCGGAGAAGGCTTCTATGAGCAGCTCACCGGTATACAGGTTATTAATGTCGGACGGGCCACCAGTCTTGTATTCCAGTTGTTCCGGCGTATATCCGTGCAACAAGACTCTGCCGCCCGGACGCGTGAGTTCTTTCATTATTTGAAACTGCTGCGCCATGCCCTCACGCCCGACAAACTGAATGAAAACACCAATGACCCAATCAAACTTGCCTATGTAATCAGCCTCATTCCAATTATGGAAAAGCATGTCAGACAGAATAAAGTCGATGTCGACATTGCGCGCGGCGGCAAGTTTCTTGGCTTTTTCCAGTGCCACCGGTGATATCTCTATTGCCGTGACATCAAGCCCTTTTTCGGCCAGCCAGACTGAGTTTCTGCCTTCACCGTCAGCAAGCAAAATTGCAGACTCGCCTTTTTTGAACAGGTCAGCTCTATTAGCTAAAAAATGACTAGGTTCCGTTCCGAACAGATATTGGTCGCCAATATCACGGTAACGGTTGCTCCACATTGTTTCTGGATTCATAGTTTCTACTTTAATGATAATTGCGTTATTTTCAGTTATTCATCTTTGGTTTATTCATCCTTGGTTTATTCATCCTTGGTTTATTCATCATCGGGCTGTTCGGCTTCCAGCCACATTACATTGATGATGCCAAAAGCGAGCGCTAATCCAACACCGAGTATCCATGCGAAATACCACATCTTTTTCTCCTGACTTTGCGCGTTATTAATAGGCTGTATGCGTATTGTCTTTAATAGATTGCACGGTTACTTTTCCTCGCAGCACTTTAAATACCCATGAAGTGTAAGCCAATATCAATGGCAGAAAAATAATCGTTACCACAAACATGATGCCCAGCGTTTTCTCGCTGGAAACTGCATCCCATAAAGTCAGGCTGCTGACGGGATTGGTGCTCGACGGCATGACAAATGGAAACATTGAAAAGCCGGCAGTCAGAATCACTCCCATAATCGTCAGGCTGCTGAACACAAATGCGGTGCGTTCATGCTTGAAATAAGCGCTCAGCAGGGATAATCCAATGCCTGCAAAGCCTGTAATCGGGGCGAGTATCATCCATGGATAAGCCTGATAATTGGCTAGCCAGCCACCCGATACTTTTGCTACAGTTTTGCTGAGTGGATTAATCGCTACATTCAAATCATGCACCGAAGTTAAACGATAGCCATCAATGCCAAAGGCAATCCATAATCCGGCGAGGGCGAAGGTTATTGCGCATAATATGCCGGTTACCAGCGCTGCCTTTTGCGCACGTTTTTGAACGGCACCATCAGCGCGCAGCTGCAGATATATCGCACCGTGCATCATGAGCATGCTCAGGCTGACTACGCCACACAGCAAGGCAAACGGGTTAAGCAGTTGCCAGAAGCTGCCGGTGTAAAACGAACGCAGCGTGTCATCATAATAAAACGGCAGCCCGATTAATAAATTACCAAACGCAACCCCAAACACTAATGCGGGTACTGCGCCGCCAACAAATAATGCCCAGTCCCAGCCATTGCGCCAGCGTGGATCAGCCAACTTGCTGCGATAGTCAAAACCTACCGGGCGAAAAAACAATGCGAATAATACAAGCAGTAACGCGACATACAAGCCAGAAAATGCTGCTGCATAGACCAAAGGCCAAGCCGCAAAAATAGCGCCGCCGGCAGTAATCAGCCAGGTCTGGTTGCCTTCCCACGTGGCGCCTATGGTGTTGATAATTACTCTGCGTTCATCATCAGTTTTACCCAAAAACGGTAGCCATGCCGCAACGCCCATATCAAAGCCATCCATGATGGCGAAGCCAATAAGCAATACCCCTATAAAAACCCACCATATGAGTTTTAGCATTTCATAATCAAAGAATGTCATGATGTCACTCCTTATGCGTGGCTAGCTGAAGCTTGGTTTTTTTCAAAATAGTATCGGCCGGTATGCAGGCTGGATGGCCCCAGACGTGCATACCGAAACATCAGGAATAGCTCAACAATCAGCAGTAGCGTATAAAAACCAAGGAAGCCCGCCAAGCTAAAATAGAGATTACCGGCAGATAACGAAGATGTTGATAGATGTGTCGGCAGGATTCCGGAGATAGTCCAGGGCTGACGACCCATTTCTGCCACTACCCAACCCATTTCGGCTGCAATCCACGGGGCCGGTATTGAGTACAGAGCCAGACGCAATAACCATTTTTTATTGCTGATGGTACGATTGGCAGTGTAGTAAAACGATGCTGCAAAAATAAACAGCATAAGCACCCCCATTGCCACCATGATGCGGAATGACCAGAACAGTGTGAATACGTTGGGGATGGTATCTGCAGCAGCTTGCTTGATTTGTGCGTCAGTTGCATCAGTCACCTCAGGGGTGTATTTTTTAAGCAGCAGGCCGTAGCCGAGGTCATCTTTGGATGTTTCAAAGGCAGCAACTGCAGCCTCTGAAACATCGCCGGATTTCAGACGCTGTAAATCTGCATAGGATTGCATGCCGTTACGGATGCGTGTTTCATTTTGATTTTTTAAATCAATTAAACCGGTCACTTCTTCATCAACGGAGCGTGTGGCAATCAGCCCCAGCAGGTAGGGAATTTTCACCGCGTAATCTGTGCGTTCTTCAGCCTGATTAGGTATGCCCACCAATGTGAATGCTGCTGGCGCTGGCTCGGTATGCCATTCGGCTTCAATGGCGGCTAGTTTTACCTTCTGTACTTCACCGGTGGCATAGCCTGATTCATCGCCCAGAATAATCACGGATAAGATGGACGCCAGACCAAAACCAGAGGCTACGGCGATGGAGCGCAATGCAAAGCCAACATCACGACCTTTGAGCAGGTACCAGGACGATATGCCAAGCACAAACATTGAGGCGGTGGTATAGCCTGCCGCTACCGTGTGTACGAACTTAACCTGAGCTACCGGATTAAATATGAGGGCGCTAAAACTGGTCATTTCCATGCGCATGGTTTCATAGTTGAATGCTGCCCCAACCGGGTTCTGCATCCAGCCATTTGCAATCAAAATCCACAGTGCAGACAGGTTTGAACCAACCGCCACCAAGATGGTAACCATCAAATGTTTTTCTTTGGAGAGCTTATCCCAGCCAAAGAAGAACAGTCCGACAAAGGTAGATTCCAGAAAGAAGGCCATCAAGCCTTCAATGGCCAGCGGTGCGCCGAATATATCGCCGACATAGTGCGAGTAATAAGCCCAGTTGGTACCGAACTGAAACTCCAGGGTAATGCCTGTTGTGACACCCATGGCAAAATTGATGCCGAACAGCTTACCCCAGAATTTGGTCATATCTCGGTAAATCTGCTTGCCAGTCATGACGTACACCGATTCCATGATCACCAGTATCCAGGACAGTCCCAGCGTTAGCGGTACAAACAGAAAATGGTAGAGCGCGGTTGCGCCAAACTGTAAGCGGGAAAGATCAACAACTTCGGCAGACGGGAGCATAGTGTAAATACCTTGTTAGTGAGTCTGATTTAAAATGATTCGCGTAACTTCAGATTGCCTTGCTTCTTTAGCAATCGGATGAGAAAAGAATATTGCCCAGATCAGCCATAGCAGTATTACTTTAACGATCAGAATAATCGTAATCTCAATGGCAAGACGTCTGGATTTATTTGCACCTTTAAGTTGCTGCAGATGCTTAAAATACTTTGATAGTATTTGCATAAAACGATCTCAGTCTGGCTGAACACTGTGACACATCAGTTTAGTCCAAATAAATCTAAATGTAATGTGTCACAGTGACGCATGTATTCCAAACAAGTATCGGCAGGTGATGTTTACCTCGGCACCAGAAATGCCGCTTCTTCCTCAACAGACTCGTTCTCATTTACAGACCGAATGATGAACTTCACGTGATGCGAACCTGACTTGATAGAACCATCCGGAATCTGCAAACGTACCGGAATCCAGCGTGATTCAGCAGAGTTCACAGTCACCGTTTTATTGGCATCGGCCACATCGGACTCCACCTTGAGCTTATCAATCCCAGATGCACTAAGCTCATAGCGCTGCGTTGTTTCGGTTGCATTCATGATCTGCAGACGGTACACATTCTCCAGCATACCGCCTTCAGCAATGCGCGCCATCACCCCGCGGTCACGCACCACATCTACCCGGAACGAATCCCGCAGGATCAGGCTCGTGAATAGGGCCACCACAATTGAAGCCAGAATCGCTGTATAAATCAGCACACGCGGCCTTAAAACACGGCGCAGCATCTGTGAACGATTCCAGCCCAGGTTGATTGCGTGCTGGGTCGAGTATTTCACCAAGCCACGTGCATAACCCATCTTATCCATTACTGTGTCACACACATCAGCGCAGGCACCACAGCCAATACACTCATACTGCAAACCTTTACGGATATCAATCCCGGTCGGGCATACCTGCACACACAGGCTGCAATCGATACAAGCGCCTTGTTTGCTCTTATCCATATCGGTTTTAAGTGATGCTTTGCCACGCGGCTCACCGCGTTTCTCATCATAAGTCACAATCAAGGTGTCATCATCAAACATCGCACTCTGAAAGCGTGCATACGGACACATGTATTTACATACCTGCTCACGCATAAAACCGGCATTGCCATAAGTAGCAAAGCCATAAAAACCAATCCAGAATGTTTCCCATGGGCCTAAACCCAGATTCACCACGGCACTGCCCAAATCGCGTATTGGTGAGAAGTACCCAACAAAGGTAAAACCGGTCCACAGCGCAAACGCAATCCAGACAAAATGCTTACCGCCTTTTTTAAGCAGCTTCTGCGCTGACAGCGGCGCATCGTCCAGTTTCATGCGTGCAGCACGGTCGCCTTCAATTTTAGCTTCTATCCACAGAAATATTTCTGTGTAGACGGTTTGCGGACAAGCGTAACCACACCATAAACGGCCGGCAATCGCGGTAAATAAAAACAGCGATAACGCTGAGATAATTAGAATACCGGTCAGATAAATCAGGTCTTGCGGATATAACACCAAATTAAAGATATAAAAGCGGCGCGCTTCGAGATCAAACAATAATGCCTGACGCTGACCCCATTCCAGCCAGGGGATACCATAAAAAACGAGCTGGGTCAGCCAAATCATGACCCAGCGCCATTTGGTAAAGAACCCGAATGTGCTGCGCGGATAGATTTTATCTGCGGCAGCGTACAAATTGATTATCGTCGCTTCGCTGATGGCAGTTTTATTATCAGCGGATTTGGCTTCTTTTTTATTCATCTTATCTCAAGCTTTCTTTTTACAGGGTGCAGTTGATAATTAGCATTAAATATGCCAGTTTTTGATTGCTTCTATAATGCATTGATTGTATTGAAAAATTTTAATGACTGTAGGACATCTGTCTGATGTTGCCTATAAAATAAACGTATTTTTGCCAAATATGGCAGTTTTATTTAGTAAAGAGGATTAAACTGACATTTTTGTCAGTGACTTCATCATGACCAGTACCCAGCTTGCAGAACTTTTGTCATATTTAGACCGGCAGGCAAAACCCAGCATTGTGATGAATAAGCATTATGTCATCATTGGTGCTAATGCCGCGTATCTTAAACAATATGGCGATTCACGGCCGCTCACTGGTCGTTGCTGTTATGAGGTTTCGCATCATTTTGACCGGCCATGTGATGAATCCGGCGAGTCATGCCCTTTAAAATCAAGCCAGCAGACTGGGCTGGCACAGCGTGTACTGCACCTGCATCATACGCCGCGTGGAGAAGAGCATGTCGATGTCGAACTGACACCGATTCATAACAATCAGGGCGAACTGGTAGGCTTTGTTGAGACCATGGAAACCGTTCTGCATGCCAGCGCCAGAGTCTCATCACAAGGCCTGGTCGGCAGAAGCCCTGTATTTAATCATGCCATTAGCCTGATAAAGCGCGCGGCCCCTTCTGATGCTTCCATGCTGCTGCTGGGTGAGTCTGGGACAGGTAAGGAGCTTGCGGCGCAGGCGATTCACAATGAAAGTCATCGTGCCAGTAAACCGTTTGTCGTGGTTGACTGTTCCGGGCTGACCGAAAGTTTGTTTGAAAGCGAATTATTCGGTTACGAAAAAGGCGCTTTCACGGGTGCCAACCAGCGTAAACCTGGTCTGGTAGAGAGCGCAAGCGGCGGTACGCTGTTTCTGGATGAGGTGGGTGATATTCCGCTGAACCTGCAGGTAAAGCTGTTGCGATTGCTGGAGACGGGAACCTACAGGCGCGTTGGCGGCATTGAGCCATTGCGTGCGGATTTCAGGCTGGTGTCGGCCACGCATCGCGATTTGGTACAAATGGTCAAGAACGAAACGTTCCGCAAGGACCTTTATTACAGAATCAGCACATTTCCCATCAGGCTGCCCTCTCTTTCCGAAAGGCGCGAAGATATTGAACTGCTCACCAAATCCCTTCTGGCACGGATCAGCCCCAATAAAACACTGAGTTTGCATGCTAGCACTCTGGATGCATTATGCAGTTATGATTTTCCCGGCAACATTCGTGAACTCAGAAACATACTGGAACGCGCGGCATTACTGGCTGACAGCAGCGTCATCATGCCTCAGCATTTGATTATGGAAAGTCGCCAAGCCAATGATTATGCGGCACCCAGACTGTATCAGGCCATTATCCCGCTGGAGCAGGCTGAACATGATTATCTGGAATGGGCGTCACAACATTTTAGCGGTGACAGAAAAGAATTAGCCAGATTGCTTGGCATTAGTGAAAGGACGCTCTACCGTAAACTTCGCAGCTAAGTAAATTCATGATTCTTCATTCACTAGCGCTTTTGGGAATATTAATTGCTCAATACATCACATGCATGGCGATGCGCAGCAAATTGTTAGTGATATTGCCGCATTTGCATCAGATTAACAGTAATCAATAAATCTCATATGCCAAAAATGGCATAGTTTTTTTATGAATGGAGAAAACAATGAATGTATTACAGCCATGGTCCCGCGAGGAGTTCGAACAAAAACTGAGAGAAAAAGGCAGGGGATACCATATCAACCACCCTTTCAACGTCATGATGTACGAAGGCAAGCTCACGCAGCAGCAACTGCAATCCTGGGTCGCCAACCGTTTTTATTATCAAATTGGCATCCCGCAAAAGGATGCTGCCATTTTATCCAACTGCCCTGACCGTGAAGTCAGACGCGAATGGATTGTGCGTATTACTGACCACGATGGGGTAGGTGATGCGCTTGGCGGTATTGAGGCATGGATTAAATTGGGCGAAGCCGTTGGTTTAACTGCCGAGGATATTACTTCACTTAAATATGTCAGCCCCGGTGTTAAATTTGCTGTAGATGCCTATATCAATTTTGCACGCCAAAGACCTTGGCAGGAAGCCGTTTGTTCTTCTTTAACAGAGATGTTCGCACCGCATATCCATCAGCAAAGAATCAGTTCATGGCCTGAAATGTATCCCTGGGTGAAAGAAGAAGGTCTCATCTATTTTAAGAAAAGATTAACCGAGGCAAGGCGAGATGTTGAGCAAGGCCTTGCGGTTACCTTGGATTACTTTAGCCAGTCGCGCGCCATGCAGGAAAGGGCGCTGGAGATATTGCAGTTCAAGCTGGATGTGCTGTGGGTGATTGCGGATTCGATCATGTTGGCATGTTGTGATGTAAATATAGAGAATGGCGTAAAGTATCAACGACAGGATCAGATGCGATAACTTACTGAAGGTGTTTTGTTACAAATCAAACCTTACATTTCGAATCAGAGTAGATTCAAATATTGAAATATCAATAACTAAGGAGAGCAAAATGTTACATGAGTTATTTGGAACTTATACGGGGTTGCTGACAGTCGCAGTGATTGTGTTCATGTTAGGCATGTTCGTGTTTTTCTATAGAATGTTTTTAAAAAATGAAGCTGAGGAGCTCAAGAAGTAATGCAGATTAAATGCCCGCACTGTAATAAAGAGAATCGATTTCCAGTTGATAAACTGGGATCAGTCCCCAAGTGCGGCGCCTGCCATAAGGGATTGATCTCTGGACCAATAGTACTTAATCAGGCAAATATCGATGAGCTTCTGACGCAAAATCTCTTGCCGGTGCTGATTGATTTCTGGGCGCCATGGTGCGGGCCATGCAAGATGTTTGCGCCAACATTTAAAGCAAGTGCAGAAAAGTTTGCCGACAAAATTGTGTATGCCAAAGTCGATACTGAAGCAGAGCAATTGCTGGGTGCAAAATATAACATCAGATCCATTCCCACCCTGGTCTATTTTTGGCAGGGCAAGGAGTTGGGGCGTGTCAGCGGTGCACTGCCGCCCGCACAACTGGATCAATTGGCGTCACAGCTTATTCAGTTAAGCAGCGCTAAATAAAAAAGTTTTGGGTAGGTCTCGCGCTTTGCTAAAGTATCTGATGGAGACCGTTCAAAATTCAGGACACCCTCAAATTCAGTAGCACAGAAAAATTAGAAAGGCAGTATTTCGCAAGGCTGGAAAGTGTCTAACTAAACGGGGAGATTCAATATGCGGTTTGAGTAAAGTAGTCATGTTGTGGCCTTTCTACCACATGCCAGATTAGCGGGTACAGCGATGTCCATTAATCTCGGGTCTGGCAGATTCAGGGAGTTCATAATTACAACATATTCCGCTTCGGTTTTGCCGGCAATGCGTGGATTGTGCAGTTTTTCCTCGGCTATTGTCGATACCGTCCAGCCTTTGTAGTCGTGAGCCGCGTAAATCAAAGTATCGTCTGGTAGGCGGAATAACTTATTAACGATGGAGTCCCAGGACTTGTGAGGATCGCCGCCCTGAAAATCTGTACGGCCTGTACCACGGTAAAGCAGCACATCACCGGTAAATACACGGTCATTCATCACAAAGCTCATTGATTCGTCGGTATGGCCGGGGGTAAACAGCGCACGTAGCCTGATGCCATCCACATCAAGCACATCCCCTTCAGCTAACCTGAGATCTACACATTCGGCACGGGTGCGATCACCCATGACGGTAGTGCAATCAGTGCGCTCACGTAAAGATCCTAATGCTGTAATGTGGTCCGCATGGGTATGCGTGTCAAGCGCGTACACCAACCGTAAACCAAGCTGCTCAATCAGTGTGATATACATATTGGCAAGCTCGTCTACAGGGTCAATGAGCACTGCCTCTCCCCCTTTGCGGCTCGCGAGCAGGTAGGTATAAGTCGAAGACTGCTGGTCGTAAAGTTGGCGAAAAATCATGATTATTTTCCTTAGAAGAATAGGGTGCGTATTAACATCGCGGTTGCCATCATAACTACGGCTATGGCGAAGAATTGTTGTAAACGTGGTCCTGCAATTCGACTAGCCGAATTGCGTCCAATTAGCATACCTAGCAGGCCTCCGCAGACAAAAGGTAGCAGCACCGGCCACAGGATGCTGCCCTGCGATGCCGCATAAGCTGCGCCAGTGAGCCCAGTTAGCGCAATTACCACTAGCGATGTAGCGACCGCACCATGAATGCCCATGCGAGTGATAAACATAAGGGCTGGCACGATAATGAATCCGCCGCCGACTCCGAAAAATCCGGCTAGCAATCCAGCTAGAATGCCTGCGGCAGCGAGTGCAATTGAACATGGGGCGCTAAAGCGCAATCGACCATCTTGTGCAAGACGGCAGACGGGCCCGGATTCATATGCCTCGGATTCTGGCAACGCTCTGACAACGGAGGATTCGTTAGGATGCCGTAAAGTACGCCACCACATGGACGCACCAACCATGAGAGCCAAGCCAGCAAAGCCGATGACGAGAATATGCCCATCCAAACCATGTGCCAGCCTTAGCCCAGCCGGGGCTCCCAGCATGCCACCAAGCGCAAAAACAAGAGTAGGTTGCCAGTAAACCAGCTGCTTTTTTACTGCATGTACTGCACCTGCAGCTGCAACGATTGCAACTGCGGCAAGCGATACCGGTATTGCTTGTGATGGTGTAAGGCCGATGACGAAAATAAGTAACGGCACCGCAAAGTTGGAACCGCCGCCACCAGTCAACCCAAGCGTAAGACCTACGACGATGCCACATACAATCGTGAATATTAGTTCAATCATTCCAAGTCCTACTTCAATTTCCAGGTAAGCAAGGTCACTACCTGCATATTAACTTTAATCTTATCAATTATTATTTCATGCCTGACGCATGCGCCGGATGTAGTAAATTTCGCCTTCATAGCTGACACGGTGCAGTGCTGCACAATCCAGTAACTCCTGTACTAGCGTCATATTCTTGCCGGAGCGTTCCAATAAAGACAGTACAGCAGATTCGCGCATAGGATGAACCGCTGTGATTGCAAGCAATTGACCACGTGGATCATCTGACATCGAGAAGTCATCACCTTCATAGGCAGTAAGCAACTCCACCTGCGCCACGCTTTCTGCCAGAATTTGCCATGCTCTGGTAATGGTCATCTCGTCTGGACAGGTCACTGTCAGGTCAGCGGGCGGGCGGTGTGGAATCGCAAGGTAGGCCAGACGGATACCGGCCTTAGACAGGAAACGCGCCACCGCCTGGACTTCTTCCACAGAATCGTTAACGCCTTCAACCAGTAAAGTTTCGCTGGCCAGTGTGCCGCCATAAGATTCCGCAAAAGTGCAAATGCCATCGAGAATGTCAGAAAAAACCAAATCCGGGTGCGGCTGATTAATGCGGCGCCAAGTGGATTCGTTAACACTATCTACCTTTACGCTTACCCAATCGGCTCGGCTCAGCGCATCGCGCACCTCTGGCCGCCAGATCAAAGAAGCGTTACTAATGATTGCGATAGGCAGACCAAGGGGGCGCAACGCATCAATGTGGGCAGATAACTGACTGTCCAGGGTCGGTTCGCCATCCGGCACGAAAGTAAGATAATCCACCTTCTCACCTTGGGCGGACAATGTCGCCAAGCGTTGGCTAGTCTCGCGATACACTTGTTCAGGTGAATAGAATGTGCGTAATGTCATTTCCTGGCTAGCTGTTGGGCCAACCTGACAATAAATGCACGAGTATGTGCAATGCTTGGGAGGAATGTTGTTGATACCTAAGCTACGGCCTAGACGACGCGAAGGCACTGGCCCAAATGTAATTTCCATCATGTATCCTCCTTTGGATCACCATGATGTCTCGGCCTGTGTCCTGTGCCGTATGGGTCAATCCCTTGCACACATCGTTGGAATGCAACTAGGTGACGTTGCTGCGACGCATTCTGGAGATGACGCAATACTGTAAGGATGTCTTCGCGCTGCGTCGTTTCTAACAGCCGATTGTACATTTCATGATTAGCTATTTCGGCAGCAACACCTGCTTCGCAGGCTGCTTTCAGACTGGCGTAGTGCTCAATCTTATCGAGCCATGGATTATCGGGAATGGATAGTCCGTAGCGTACAAACAATGTACAAAGTGCCTGAATATGGCGCGCCTCGGATTCACGAATATTGCTGAATGGCACCACCTCACCAAAGTCGGCAATCACTTGATTGTAAGTCGCCCAAGCTAGGTATTCATCATTTAGCGCTTCATTCAATGTGCTGATTTCAGTTTCTGTTAACCTGTCCATGCGTCATCCTCCAATGGGAAAGAATGCAATCGTGCTGATTCCTAAAAGTAGTAACACGAGTTGAACTAGAGAGGCAAAGGGGGTTACTTGTCGGTGCAAACCCGGAATAAGATCTGCTGCCGCGATATAGATAAAGCTCGCCGCAGAAATTGCCAGGATATATGGTACAGCCTCATGCATTTCACCGAGCCAGAAATAAGCCAGAACTGCGCCAGGCAGCGTGGCGGCAGCAGAAAGACTATTTAGCATCATTGCTTTAGTACGTCCGTAGCCACTATTAAGTAAGATAGCAAAATCGCCGACCTCCTGCGGTATTTCATGTGCAATCACAGCCAGTGACGTGACAATGCCTAATGGAATGGAAGTCAAAAAAGCAGCAGCAATCACCACCCCATCTACAAAGTTATGAAAGGCATCACCAATCAGGATCAGTGGAGCTGCGAGACCATGCACCTCGCATGCGCTATCGTGACAATGACGCCAGAGTACAAGTTTTTCCAGTACAAAGAAAATTACCATTCCTGCCAGAACTGTTGCCATGAATGGGGCTGCTGGCGCATGTTTAAGGCCGGCAGGAATCATACCGAGAAAGGCAGCACCGAGCAGTGTGCCTGTTGCATAGCTGATTAGGGAAGGAACGAGTAAATTACGGATACGCTGCGGAAAGAAAAGAAATAGTGCAGCACCGGCGGTTGCGCCCACGCTGCCCAGAATACTGAATCCGATTACCCACAGCAGCATAGTACTCACCTCGACTATATCCGAACCTATGAAATTATCAGGTCTTGACGTTTCGTTAGATTCGGCACGGTCTTTTAAATCAACCCTGAGTAAAGATTGCAGCACTCAGGGTTGATAATATAGCTATTTAACTTAGGATTTCTTCTATTGTAATGTAGTCACCGACGTGGCCCGTCATTTTCTCGGCATCAGTATTAACTGGCAGTGTCTTTTTACCTGGTCTCCATCCGGCTGGGCAAACCTCTCCCGTTTTCGTTGCATGCTGCCATGCTTCTACTTGTCTCAGAAATTCATTGACATTCCGGCCCACTGAGTCTGCCTGCACCTCTTGAGCGACGCAAATTCCGTCCGGATTGAATAAGAACCTGCCTCTGAGCGCTACGCCTTCCTCTTCGATTAGTATGCCGAATAATCGGCTAACTTCCTGATTATTATCGGCGCCCATCTTCAATTGCAAACCCTTAAGGATCGGCTCAGTTTCTGCAAAAATCTTGTGTGAAAATTTCGAATCGACTGAGACTGCCAATATTTCAACACCCATTTTCTGGAATTCATCATATTTTGCATTCATGGCAGCAATTTCAGTCGGGCACACAAATGTGAAGTCTGCGGGGTAAAAACATACAACCGCCCATTTGCCTTTGTAGTCATCACTCGAAACGGTAATGTAATGACCAGTCTTAGCGTCATAGGCATCCATTGTAAATTGCGGCATTTCTCTACGCACCATAGTAGAACTCATCGTTTTAACCTCCAATTGTTGTTCATGACTCACATTGCCTTCAACTCGCACAGGCTTTCTTGGTTTGATACCGGTATCACAGCTCATTACTCATTCCTTTCTTATCGAGTTATAGAATTTCTGGTGAACTGCATGAGCTAATAACAATTAAACTCAATTTGTCCTGCCAATATAAGAAGCTTTTTAAAAAGATTCTTAATTGATTTGTTTTATTATAAAGCGATAATAAATACTGAATAGTTTATTGTTTTGATGAGTTTGATTAATAAAATTAATCAAACTATATGCTTACATTTTCTCTTCATGTAAAAACAGTTTCCGGAAAAATGAAAATAAACTATACGCCAACTAAACTTTATACCAATAGGTAAGAACACGTATCAAGCATACTGCATGCTATGTCTGCGAAATATAAAACCCCCCAGTTTTGCTAGGGGGTTTTTACAAACTTAAATCAACGGCCACTTATTTTGCAAAAGTGTGGGAAGTCCAGTTCAGTGATATTAAATAATCTTTAAATTTGAATATATTTAAATTTCACCAATTACAAATTAAGATTCAATATTTAAAATATCATGGTGTTTTGAATAGATTCTTAAGGAATGTCTATGGAAAATATAAGCAGGAGCAATTCTAATAAAGGCTATAGTTGGTTAAATACCTTAACAGCTCAAGCACAGTCCAATCCAATGATCGCATTTGGATTGGTATTGGCGCTTTTCGCAGTAACTTCACTTTTTGCGCAAGGCTTATACCATTTTGTTGCTGGCTTATCTAAACCAGAAGTGTTATTGGCGCTGGCAGCAGGCACTGCAGGTTTTTTAACGACATCAATTGGCGCAGCTCCTGCGTTAATTGTTAAGAACATTCCACAGCGCATTGAAGACAGCTTGCTTGGATTTGCTGCAGGTATGATGCTTGCCGCTGCTGCTTTTTCGCTCATTATTCCAGGAATTGATGCTGGTACAACGATACTTGATCATAAAACACTAGGTGCTGGGGTCGTAGTGATAGGTCTGGCGCTGGGTGTTTTATTAATGTTGGGTTTGGACTATTTTACGCCGCATGAGCACGATAAAACCGGACCGTGTGGCCCTGGTCATGAGCGCTGCGGTCGTGTCTGGTTATTTGTATTTGCTATAGCCTTACATAATTTGCCAGAAGGCATGGCAATGGGGGTTGGATTCGCGCAAGGTGATATGTCGGTTGGATTACCTTTAAGCACGGCAATCGCCCTTCAGGACATTCCAGAAGGCCTGGCGGTTGCGCTTACGCTTAGAGCAGTAGGCATTAAGCCGACACTGGCGGTACTTGTAGCGGCCGCAACCGGCCTGCTGGAGCCTTTGGGCGCCATCATTGGCGTAAGCTTATCAAGCGGTTTGGCTTTGGCTTATCCGATAGGTCTTGGCCTTGCTGCTGGTGCCATGATTTTTGTAGTTTCACATGAGGTGATTCCGGAAACGCATCGCAACGGACATCAAACTTTTGCAACAATTGGTCTGATGATAGGTTTTGCAGTTATGATGATGCTAGACACTACATTGGGTTAACATTTTTTAGTAAAGGAAATTTAATAATGAAAAATAACAGTACTGAAATTAATATCGGCATTAATGCCAAGGATCGCCAAAAAGTAGCGCACGGCTTGTCTGTATTCTTGGCAGATAGCTACACTTTGTATCTGATGACGCATAACTTTCACTGGAATGTTACTGGGCCGCAATTCAATAGCCTGCATAATATGTTTATGACCCAGTACACCGAGCAGTGGAATGCGCTTGATATGATTGCAGAGAGAATCCGCGCGCTTGGTCATCCCGCTCCGGCAACCTATAAAGAGTTCAGTAAGCTGGCAACCATTAAAGAAGTTGAAGGTGTGCCTAAAGCGAAGGAAATGATTCAATATTTAGTGAATGCAAACGAAGGTGCAGCCAGAACGGCGAGATCATTGTTCAGCGTTGTTGATGCAGCGAACGACCAGCCAACTGCTGACTTGTTGACACAGCGCCTTGAAGTGCATGAGAAAACAGCATGGATGCTAAGAAGTCTGCTTGAGGATTAATTTAAAGCCTAACAAAAGTAACGTAATTTAAATCAAACAAGTTACAGGAGTAAATTAAATGAAAGCAAACGTTGGTGGTGTTGATCGTTTCGTTCGAATTGTTGCAGGTCTCGGCCTGATTGCATGGGCTTTATTTGCTAATGGACCAACCTGGGCTTGGATTGGGGTGCTGCCACTGGCAACGGGTTTATTTAGTTTCTGTGGTGCATATTCATTACTAGGTATCAATACCTGCAAAACCAAGTAATACAGTTATGCCTGAATATAAAAAAGCGGTGGATAATTCCACCGCTTTTTTGTTTTACAGCTAGCTAGAGGCTTAATCCCTTTGTTGCTAGCCCAGTTTAGCCTCTACGCCTTAAATTAAACCATGATTAGTTCAGATCAAAACGGTCTCCATTCATCACTTTAGTCCAAGCTTGCACAAAGTCTTTAACAAACTTCTCTTTGGCGTCATCTTGTGCATAAACTTCAGCATAAGAACGAAGGATAGAGTTTGAGCCAAATACCAGATCGACTCTAGTCGCTGTCCATTTAACCGTTCCGGTCTTGCGATCACGGATTTCATAAAGGTTATTACCTGCGGGTTTCCAGGTATTGCCCATATCCGTCAGGTTCACGAAGAAGTCGTTGCTTAAAACACCTTCGCGATTCGTTAGCACGCCATGCTTTGTGCCGCCATAGTTAGTGCTAAGTACACGCATGCCGCCAACTAGGGCTGTCATCTCATGCGCAGTTAAACCCATGAGCTGAGTACGATCCAGCATTAATTCCTCTGCTGAAACAACATAATCTTTCTTCAGCCAGTTGCGATAACCGTCATGAATCGGCTCAAGTACCGCAAAGGATTCTGCATCAGTCATTGCATCTGTTGCATCTCCGCGGCCAGCTGCAAATGGAACCGTAATATTCACACCTGCATCACGAGCCGCTTTATCAACAGCGGCAGTACCACCCAGTACAATCAGGTCAGCCATGCTGACTTTTTTGCTCGAACCGGCCTGAATACCTTCCAGCACAGCCAGCACTTTTTGCAGTCTGGCAGGCTCATTGCCTTCCCAGTCTTTCTGCGGTGCTAGGCGAATACGAGCACCATTGGCGCCCCCACGATAATCTGAGCCACGGAACGTGCGTGCACTATCCCAGGCAGTTGCCACTAGCTCTGCAATGCTTAAACCGCTATTCAACAGTTTTGCTTTCAAGTCTGCAATTTCTGCATCACTTAGCGTGTAATCGGCTTTAGGCACAGGATCTTGCCAGATTAAATTTTCCTTCGGCACATCCGGGCCAAGATAGCGAGCTTTAGGACCTAGATCACGGTGGGTGAGCTTGAACCATGCGCGTGCAAATACTTCTGAGAAATAGGCCGGGTCTTTGTAGAAGCGTTCGGATATTTTTCTGTACTCGGGGTCTTTGACCATCGCCATGTCCGCATCGGTCATGATCGGGTTATATCTGATTGATGGGTCTTCCACATCAGCCGGCTTGTCTTTTTCCTTGATGTTGATTGGCTCCCATTGCCACGCCCCAGCCGGACTCTTTTTGAGCTCCCAATCGTAATTAAAGAGGAGGTAGAAATAGCCGTTATCCCATTTTGTCGGGTGGGTGGTCCATGCGCCTTCAATACCGCTGGTGACGGTGTCACGCCCAAAACCTTTACCGTTTTTGCTGTGCCAACCCAAGCCTTGCTCACCCACATCTGCAGTTTCAGGATCCGGCCCCAGCAGTTCGGCTTTACCGTTACCGTGACATTTACCGACAGTATGACCACCTGCAGTCAGCGCTACCGTTTCTTCATCGTTCATAGCCATACGGGCAAAGGTCAAGCGCACGTCCTGTGCAGTTCTGAGTGGGTCAGGCTGACCATTCACACCTTCAGGGTTTACATAGATCAGCCCCATTTGCACTGCGGCAAGTGGGTTTTCAAGGCTTTCGCGCTTATCGCCCTCATAGCGGCTGGAATTGCCAAGCCATTCTTTTTCAGAGCCCCAGTAAATGTCTTTTTCCGGATGCCAGATATCAGCACGACCACCTGCGAAGCCATAGACTTTTAATCCCATAGACTCATATGCCATCGTGCCGGCTAAAACAATCAGATCAGCCCAGGAGAGTTTATTGCCATATTTCTTTTTAATCGGCCATAGTAAGCGACGTGCTTTATCAAGATTAACGTTATCCGGCCAACTGTTGATAGGTGCAAAACGTTGGTTGCCAGTGCCGGCCCCGCCGCGACCATCCGCAATGCGGTAGGTACCTGCTGCATGCCATGCCATACGAATCATCAAGCCGCCATAGTGCCCCCAGTCCGCTGGCCACCAGTTCTGACTATCCGTCATTAAGGCATGTAAATCTTTCTTTACAGCGCCTAAATCTAATTTTTTGAATTCCTCTGCATAATTAAAATCCTCACCCAGAGGATTGGTTTTCGTATCATGCTGATGCAGAATGTCGAGATTAAGCGCCTTTGGCCACCAATCCATGTTAGAAGTACCGGTTGCGGTATTGCCGCCGTGCATGACCGGGCATTTGCCCGCTGTAGATGCTTTATTATCCATTATAGAACTCCTTTTTTATTTCAGTTAGTAATGGGTGCTTCGCGAACTCAACCACCACGGCTTTCATCTTTTGATGTTGGCACATTGTTGATTAAATAGTACTTGGTAATGATTGCAAATAAGTAAAATCTGTAAAAGTAATTTAATAAAGTCGTTGCAATTACCAGCGCTGACCTTGTTTTGTATTCAGCAATGGTTTTAGTTTTTCAGAAATAATATTTCGAGCTCTAAAAATTCTTGAGCGCGTAGTGCCAACCGGGCAATCCATGATGTTAGAGATCTGCTCATAGCTGAGACCTTCAATTTCCCTCAGTGTGATTGCAGTCTGTAATTCTGTCGGTAATGCGGCAATGGCATCGTTCACAGTTTTGGCAATCTGTGTGTTGATTAACTCGGTTTCCGGCGTTTCCGCAAGATGGAGATCCATTACTGTACTTAAATTTTCCGCGTCTTCCAGCACAATTGATTCATCAATATGCACGTTGCGTTTTGCATCATAAAGATAATTCCTGGCGGTATTCAGACCGATTTTATAGAGCCAGGTATAAAAAGCACTATCCCCTCTAAAACTTGTAATAGAGCGATAAGCTTTAATTAAAGACTCCTGCACCAGGTCTTCAACGATAGAAGGATTCTTGATGACACGCAAAATCATGCGATACAAACGATTTTGATATTTTTCAACCAGAAGCCCAAATGCATTCCGGTCACCAGACTGAGAAAGACTAACTAATTGCTGATCGATTAAATTTGCGTTTACAGTAGACATGTTTACCTCTGTTTATTATTGAATTTCTAAAATACTAAATTTATTATAGGCACCTTAAAACATAAGTGAAGTTGATATTTTCAATCAGTTCAATAAGTAATTTAAATGATTAAATCCTTTCGCAACTAAATTTAAAATTAATCGATACGCATTAAATCAACATTAAGTGCATAATTAATCTCATCAACAACCCATAGAGGTCATGTTTTTATGAAAATACCATCAATCTTGGCTACGTCATTTTCCATGATATTCACGGCGCTATCTGCACAAGCAGATGGATTGAACAGCGATCGTTATCTGGAAGAAAACCGCAAAATTGCACAGGAATTTGTGCAAAAACTTGGAGGTATACTAAAAGCTCAGCTTGAAACAGCTGGTCCAGAACAAGCTATTAATGTATGCAAAGAAGTTGCGCCTGCTTTGGCGCAGGAATATTCCCAGAACAATAAAATTGTGAAACGTGTTTCACTCAAAAATAGAAATCCTAATCTTGGTGTGCCTGATGATTGGGAAGCCGCTATTCTCAATACATTTGAACAAAAAAACAAAACGGACATTAGTTCCCCTCAAGAACACTATGAAATTGTTCCAGAAACAGACGGGAAATGGTTTCGATACATGAAAGCCATTCCAACACAGCAAATGTGTCTTCAGTGTCACGGTAAACCTGAAGATATCAAACCTAATATTCAGGCCAGACTCTTAAAAGAGTATCCATTAGATAAAGCGATTGGATACAGTGTTGGCGAAATAAGAGGGGCGGTAACCATTAAGCAAAAAATTGCAGATGATTAGTTTGCTCATTTCTAATTGATAAACTCCTGAAACGCTAATTCCTTGACTCAGGTGGTGCAGCAGAGTTGGCCTCAATGCCATAAGGACCATAGGTGTATGGTTCTGGAATTACACCGCTTAAAATGTCTTCAAGATTAGATGACCACATGGTGATTGGTATCGGAAGGTTTTGCTGCGCCGCGGCCACTTTCTGCATTCGATCCCAATCAATATATTGAATATCAAATTGATGATTCGACACATAATTGAACACTATAGACGATGCCAGTGATGCTGATGAATATCCAATTTCACTGTTGTCTACTTGGCTGTACGAGCTAAGATAAATATTGGCACCTAAGGAGCCAATCAGAATCGGTTCATTAATAACGCGAACTGATGTACCAACTTCAATCATTGAAAAAATCTCTGCTGCATCTTCAGGATACAAATGGATGCAGCCATGACTCACGCGCAAGCCTATGCCCCATGGTTTATTGGTGCCGTGAATATAAATACCCCTGAACCCTGTTTGCATGGCAAGCATGCCCATTGGGTTGTCCGGGCCTGGTGGGAAATAACTCGGAAAATCCTCTTCCCCGGAAATAAAATGCTCTTCTTTAATACTTTTGGGTACAAACCAGGATGGATCGCGGTGTTTTGCTACGATACTGGTCAGTCCTGTCGGAGTATGCCATCCCTCGCGTGCGATGCTGACTGGGTAAGTAATGACCCGGGCTGGATCATCTTTGTTCGCAGGGGGATAGTAGAACAAACGACGCTGCGCAATATTAATAACAATCCCTTCTTGTGGCGTATCTGGAAGAATGAATTGTTTCGGAATCAGGATGGTGCTGCCAATGTTAGGCACCCATAACGACACATCAGGGTTTGCGCGTTTGATTTCTTCGCGACTGATATCAAAGTGACGCGCAATGTCGAGTAATGTTGTGTCTGGGTTCTGCAGTGTAATGACTTCGATACGCCCGACAACATTATCGCCGTTCTCCGGAAGCGTGAATGTTGCAGCATGGGCCTGTGTAGATAGAAAAGCGATGAATAGACCAACTGACAAACAGCGAATGATGAGTTTTGAGACGTATAGGCTTTGTTTCAGTCTTACAGAAAGGCCTGCCGGAAGCAATAAGTTGTTGTTAAAAAAACAGGGGTTCGCCATTGAAGGGTTGAACTATTGCGGTGAAGCTAAAGAGTCAAAAAGGGGGTGGCGCACCACCCCCTGATAACGGTTTTATTTTTTCATGGACTTCATATGCATACGGTCAACTTTTTCGTTGAGCGCTCTGATTTCCTGAAGTGCTTGTTCAGCTTTGGCATTGGCCTCGTCTGCTTTGGCAGAAGCGGCGTCCGCTTTGGCTGCCGCACTGTCGGCCTTGCTTGCAGCGGCATCAGCTTTAGCAGCCGCACTGTCTGCCGCAGCTTTAGCTGCATTTGCAGCGTCTTTAGCAGCTACAGCATTCTGGTCTGCTTGCTGCGCAGTCTGCAACGCTTGGTCGGCAGTACTTTTAACAGCTTCAAGGTTCTGCGTTGTTGCGCACCCTTGTAATAAGCTGAATGCAATCACGCCACCGAGTAGCGCTAACTTATGATTTCTGGATGACAATTCCATCATTATTTCTCCTTTTTATTGAGCATGTGATGCGGTTATCTGACATAGGCATGTTTAAATTGCTAATAGTCAAGTCACTACTGAATAAAGTATCTTAATCAGATCCTCAATCCTTAGCTAAATCTAGCTTAATTATTATGTTTGTGCAAATTTAATTATTGACCAGTTTTTATAACTGCGATAATTTCGAGTGTCAAACTTCAGTCTGCTCAGCTAGCTCCAACGCATCATCCACTTCTACCCCGAGATATCGAACGGTGCTATCAAGTTTAGTGTGTCCCAAGAGTAACTGGATTGCACGCAGATTCTTGGTACGTTTGTAGATCAAAGAGGCTTTTGTTCTGCGCATCGTATGAGTGCCGTAATTCGCCGAATCCAAACCTATTTCCTCCACCCAGGCGTTCACGATACGAGCATATTGTCTTGTAGATAAATGCGGGGAGTCATGAATGCGACTTGGAAAGAGAAAGTCCTCTGATTTCAGATGCGCATATTCAATCCAAGCATATAAAGACTTCCGCGTTTGCTCTGTAATTTCAAAATGCACTGGAAGACCAGTTTTTTGCTGAGTGATAATCGCGCGAGCCGTAATCTGCTTACCATGAGAAATGTCTCGTACTTTAAGATTAATTAAATCACAACCGCGAAGTTTGCTGTCAATTGCAAGGTTAAATAATGCAAGATCTCGGATTCGTTTTGATAACTCTAAACGTATCCGTATTGACCAAATTTCCTTAAGTTTGAGTGGTGCTTTTTGACCGATAAGCTTGCCTTTATTCCATGGCTCGCGTGTAAATAAATTAGCATGCTGTTCCATGATATTTCCCTCCAACAATGATGGGGGTTAAAAGCATGCACTTTTTATTTAAAAAATAAAAGAGCAAGTTTCTAATGTAAAACGATTCATTAGATGTAGGTCCGCTTTGCGGATCTTTCTGTCATTTGAGTAATTAAATATCTAGGTTTGATATCTTTGTATTTGCACGCATATACAGAAAATTAAAAGTTACGTATTTATTAAAATAATCTTTCAATATACAGCGATTAATTGCTCAAGAGTTACGTATTTATTGATGCACCATTAAATTTATTAAAATCTGAATGGCTCTAAACCGTGACATCAAGTTACGTATTTATTCTCATGAAATACCCTAGGGTATGCACCTACAAATTGAAAAGCCCAGGATTTAAACCCTGGGCTTTTCAATTGTGCAATATGCTCTAATGCACTTGTCAGCTATTACATGCTAACCAAATGACATTTCTGCTGCCTTATCACGCTGGGGATTCAACAGCGAATGCACAACAGCTTCTCTTGCATCCTCGCGACCTACGTCAGGATGCTCCTTAACATAATTTTCCGTCATCCTGTTCACCACCACCACTTGATCTTTATGGCTTAATTTCAGGAAATCAAACGTATCTGCGTGCTGTACGGCAACCACTGTCTGCTGCGCTTTCGGCTCTATTGTCGTACGAATGTGACCATCTTGCTGTGCCATACTAATACTCGGCTTGACTGCATGACCACCAATCTCTGCCGCCTTAACATATTGCTCATTTGATTTTGGTTGTGCTACTGTACTGGCACCGCTAGCAAGTGAATTCACACTGATATCTGCTGCTGTAACTTTTTCTGTTTTACCGGTTGCGTGCATAAATGCCTGCTCAAGCGGGGATCCTTTTTTTGCCTCTGCATTATTGAACGTCACTTCCACCGTCGCACCTACGTTCCAGCCCGGGTCTTTCCCTCTTAAATTACCGCTGCCAGCCGAAATGTCAAGGGCAACCCCCGTCGTTTTATCAATCATATGCGGATTATGAATACGCACCCCGCCTGAAAGGCTCGTAGCCTGATCGCCCATGAATTGCTGCGTCACCCCTGCGTGCGGGGTAGCGATCACATCCTTGTCTTACATTCCTGTTTGAATGACATCAAACTAAAACATGCCTTTAAAACTGTCGGTTTTTCACGCATTAATGCCAATGACGTACCCAATATGCATTCAACGAATTAAATTGACATACAACATTAAATGTGAAAAATTCCCATACAATTTAATGCAACATCAATGTGATGTCAAATAAAAATTGATAAGGCTTTGCCTGCAGAAATTATTCATTACCAGCAACAATCCTCAACGTGTTTGTGGCATTCGTGAACAGCACATTTCTATGCCTTCTCGTA
The DNA here is from genome assembly GCA_964622195.1 of uncultured Methylotenera sp. Classification (GTDB taxonomy): domain Bacteria; phylum Pseudomonadota; class Gammaproteobacteria; order Burkholderiales; family Methylophilaceae; genus Methylotenera. The sequence goes on from CAZUOQ010000004.1 coordinate 143,368, forward strand.
GTCCGCTATTTTCGAAGTATGCTGTTCAATATTGCCCATGACAACTTCATGGGTTCGCGCCAAGATACCGGATGCACACTATGCTTGATATTCATATCAGCCGGTGTAGTGAGTGTCTGCCATACACCGGAAATGTCGGCAAAAGTATCATCTATCGGATGCGCTATGTGGTGCTGATCGCCCGGCGTAATTAATTGACTAGCTTGGTCCCCTTTGTCCTTGATGACTTGGCTGATACCATCCCCAACACCCAGCATCACCGCGGTTACAGCTGCGCCAGCATTCATATCATCATTCTGCACATCCTGACTCATATTGCCCCCCTGATCCCGCAATTTGTAAAAGCATTAAAATTCATTTACTCAACAATAACAGCTAGATATTACATGTGAATATTTCCCATCTCAACAACTTTAGCATACAGCCCATTCATCAATGTTGCGTTTACAAAATCCCATCAATCAATAAGTTACAATAGCCGGTAGTTAAAGCGCTTTCGAAAAAATCTGTTAAAATCCGCAAGATGCTGCAACGGTATATTATTCATTTTGCATTAGTTTTCTTATTTGCGTTTACGCAGATGGGCGTCGCTACGCATGAAATCAGCCATTTCACAGACGCAAAGCAGCACAGCCAGCAAGACCCGAAATCCCAATCCAAACAAACCGTAGCCGAGCACTGTGAACAATGCTTAAACTACGCAAAGATTGCGAGCGGGCTTGAATTACCTGCGTTTGAAATTCCGGCAATCGGTGCAAATCCAATCGCGGTTTGCAGTCATCAATCAAGTTTTCAATCATTTTTCACTAGCGCCTATGCCGCGCGCGCACCGCCTCAAATTATCAGCATTTAATTTTTATTAATCATCGCCAGCAATGTTTTTGCCGGCGAAATGCTTTTATTATTTCGAGGTGTCTCATAATGAATTACAGCCAGAATCCGCGCATGCGTAGCCCATTTGTATTAAAACCTTTATTGATAGTTGTTACCGCTTTATTCACCCACCAATCACTCGCAGCAGATTCACATACTGCAATAGACCTCGCTACCGTACCCGTCACAGGAAATCCGCTGGGCGTCAGTTCGGATGAGATGGTGGTACCTGTTTCCATCCTCGGCGGTCGAGAGCTTTCACTCAAACGCGCAAGCACGCTAGGCGAAACATTGAATGGCATTCCCGGTGTCAGCGCTACCGGATTTGGCCCAAATTCATCACGCCCTGTGATTCGGGGACTAGATGCGGAACGTGTTCGCATCATGCAGAATGGTCTTGGCATTCTTGATGCATCCAGCCTGAGTTTTGACCATGCAGTATCACTGGATCCGCTTGTGATTGAACAGGTAGAAGTCATTCGCGGCCCTGCAGCCTTGCTATATGGCGGCAGCGCTGTTGGCGGCGTGGTGAATGCGATTGACCACAGGATCCCGACCGAGAAACTCGAAGGAATGGCCGGCCGTGCAGAAGCCAGCGTTGGTGGCGCCGACAGCCAGAACAACCTGGCCGGTGTGATTGATATCGGCAATGGAAAAATTGCGCTGCATGCGGATGCCTACACCAGAAAAACCAGTGATCTGGATATTCCCGGCTTCGCGGTATCCAGCCGGAAAAGCAGAGCTGACGGCACGGCGCGCGACAACCGCGGCAGGCTGGTCAACAGCAACGCGACAAGTGAAGGCGGCGCTTTAGGTGCATCACTCACTTTTGATGATGGTTACGCAGGTATCTCATATTCAGGGTTCAGAAATAATTATGGCACAGTCGCTGAGCCTACCGTACGTGCCGATATGCAGAGTGACCGCTGGGATTTTGCCAGTGAAATCAGGGAACTGGGCAGTGTGATCGAGCGCGTAAAATTCAAGCTCGCACATACCGATTACCAGCATCAGGAGCTGGAAAGCGGTGAAGTCGGCACTACGTTTAAAAATCGCGGGCTGGAGGGCAGCATTGAAGCTGGGCACACCAGCATCGGCAATTTGAAAGGGGTATTAGGGTTTCAGTTCCAGAATTCGAATTTTGAAGCGCTGGGCGATGAAGCTTTTGTACCCTCTGTAAATACACAAAACAAAGGTTTGTATATCTATGAGGAGTTGCCGCTGGAGCAGCTTAAATTGAGTTTTGGCGGACGCATTGAGCATGTCAGTGTCGATTCAAAAAGCGATGATAAATTCGGACCAGCACAAAGTAATAGTTTTAATCCAATGAGTTATGCATTCGGCGGCCTTTACACTTTCGATGCCAACTGGTCACTCGCCACCAATCTTTCGCACAACGAGCGTGCACCGAGTTATTTTGAGCTTTATGCAAACGGCGCACATCTGGCTACCGGTCAATACGAAATCGGCAACCCTGATTTCGACAAAGAACGCTCTAACGGTATTGATGCACAGGTGCGCTGGAAAGACGGCAAAAACAGTTTCAATTTCGGTGCTTATTACACCAGATTCAGCAGCTTTTTAGGTCTGTTAAATACCGGCGCTATTGATATCGAGTCAGATCTGCCGATTGCACAGTTCTCAACATTTGCTGCCACATTTAAAGGCTTGGAGGCAGACGGCAGATTCAACATTGCCGACAACCTGGACTTAACGCTGCGTGGCGATTATGTACGCGCCACTAACCGCGATAACGGCGATGGGCTGCCACGCATTGCACCGTTAAGGTTAGGTGCCGGACTGCATTATCAAAAAAACAGCTTCGGCGCCAGAATGGATGTATTGCATGCTTTCAAGCAAGACCGCACTGCTGAAAATGAATTGGATACCGACAGCTATACCAACCTGAGCGCAATCGTTACTTACAAATTGCCGACCAAGCTGGGTTTAGAGGTATATGCAAAAGCCAACAACTTGCTTGACCAGGAGATACGCGAACATGCCTCGTTCCTGAAAGATATCGCACCACTCGGTGGACGCTCTGTAATACTGGGATTACGTGCTGATTTTTAAAACCAATTAAATATACTTAGGTAGGCAGCATCATGTAACCCCTACTTGAGACCTTTGTATAAAAACCTTCAACACTAAAACCCATTCACTTCGTCATTCCCGCGCAAGCGGGAATCTAGGTTAGGTTAATTAAGTTAACTGGATTCCCGCTTGCGCGGGAATGACGAAGTTTTAGTATTTTTCTACAAAATTGTAATTAAATTTAAGCTAGTACTTAGGTACTCTACTTAACTCTACCCCAGCAGCATCAAACCCCAAACCACGGCCACAATCAACAATGCAATAAACACTGCTGCACTGCCAATATCTTTGGCCTGTTTTGCCAACGGGTGGCGCTCGATAGACGTATGGTCAACTGCCGCTTCAATCGCGGAGTTCAGCAATTCAACAATCAATACCAACAGTACACTGGCAATCATCAGTGCCTGTTCGACACGATTCTCGCCCAGATAAAGCGCTAATGGGATCAATACTAAAGCCAGAAACACCTCTTGCCGGAAAGCGTCTTCATGTTTAAAAGCGGCAGAAAAACCCTGTAGTGAATAACCAAAGGCATTCATCAGGCGGCGGAGTCCGGTTTTACCTTTAAACGGACTAGCAACTGCCAGATGTTTTGAATGCGGTACATTATGCCCAGCCGTATGCTGGTCATTTTCAGGTGTTTGCATCGTGTGCTTTCAATAAATAATTAATAAAAAATTAATAAATAATATTTAGTGCGCAAATTTTAACATGCGCTATCATTATGTTTTTAAGTATTCAATCACGAATTAACAAGGTTCATTATGGCGCGCATGATTAATTGTATTAAATTGGGCAAAGAAGCTGAAGGTATGGATTTTCCGCCTTATCCGGGTGAACTCGGCAAGCGTATTTATGCAAACGTTTCCAAAGAAGCATGGGCAGCATGGCTAAAACAGCAAACCATGCTGGTTAATGAAAACCGCCTGAGCTTGGCTGATCCTGCAGCACGTAAATATCTGTCAGAACAAACCGAAAAATACTTTTTTGGTAGCGGTGCAGATACCGCAACCGGCTATGTACCACCAAAAAGCTAAGTAAGATTAAGATACCGTTATAAAAAAAGCGCCTGACCCGGCGCTTTTTCATTTACCTGCACAATTTATTTACCTGTAAAATCAAGACTGATTCGTCTCGCGCTCCAGTTCCTGCACTGAAGTATGGCGCACATCCTTACCTTTCACCATGTATACCACATATTCTGCAATATTCTTGGCATGGTCGCCGATACGCTCAATTGCCTTCGCAACAAATAACACTTCAAGCGACATTGAAATCGTACGCGGATCTTCCAGCATAAATGTAATCAGCTGACGCATGGCTGCGCGGAACTGTTCATCCACCTGCTCGTCTTGTCTTGCCACTGCAACAGTCTTGCTATCATCCAACCTTGCGAAGCCGTCCAGCGCAGTGCTCAGCATTTCACGGACCAAGGTAACCATCGCCTTGATTTCATTGAAGCGTGGTTTGTACAAACGATCTTCATCAAAGATTTTCTGTGCGGTACGCGCGATTTTTGTCGCTTCATCACCAATACGCTCCAGATCCGTGATGGTTTTTACAATCATCATGATCATACGCAGGTCACCCGCAGTCGGCTGGCGACGCGCAATGATATGGCTGCAATCTTCGTCAATCTGCACTTCCAGCGCATTGACGCGATGGTCGTTATTCATGACTTCTTTCGCCAGATTAGGGTCGAGCTTTACCAGCGCCTCAAGTGCCTGAATAATCTGCTGCTCAACCAAGCCGCCCATTTCCAGCACTTTTCCACGCAACGACTCTAATTCAGCATCATATTGCTTAAAGGTGTGTTCAGAATGCATTTTAATTTTCCACTGTTAACCAGAAGGGTATCTTAGGTACCTAATGTGACAAAATTATTACAAAATACAATTAAGCATTTATTTTTTATAGGTTTTAACGCCTTCAGGTGTCGCCAGCAACAACACGTTAGCCGGGCGTGCTGCAAACAAACCATTGGTGACTACGCCTACGATTTGATTGATTTGCGCTTCCATCGCCACCGGATCGGTAATGACCAAACCATGCACATCCAGAATGACATTACCGTTATCGGTCGTGAAATCACGCAATTTAGGCTGGCCGCCCAATTTCACCAGTTCACGTGCTACATGGCTTTTTGCCATTGGCAGCACTTCTACCGGCAATGGAAATTTACCCAATACAGGTACATATTTGCTGGCGTCGCAGATACAGATAAATTGTTTCGCAACCGCTGCCACGATTTTTTCACGTGTCAAAGCGCCGCCGCCGCCTTTAAGCATGTGCATGTGCTCGGTAATCTCATCAGCACCATCCACATAAATATCCAGGCTATCCACGCTGTTTAAATCATACACTTCAATGCCGTGACCGCGTAAACGTGAAGCTGTCGCTTCTGAGCTTGCTACCGCGCCATCTATCTTGTGTTTTACTTTAGCCAGCTCTTCAATAAAGAAGTTGGCTGTTGAGCCAGTGCCCACACCAATAATGCCGCCTTTTACATATTCAACCGCTGCTTTCGCTACCTGTTGTTTTAATTCGTCTTGTGTATATGCCATTTTGAGTCAAGTCCTTGCAAAATCTTTGGGGCACTCCTATAAATTCAACATTTGGGCACATTACTGCGTTGCGCGGTACTCATAACCTCGCTGTATATCGCATACTATCTCGGTTATTGCGTTCCGTGCGCCTTGTACTGCATCCCAACTCTTGAATTTATAGAAGTGCCCTTACTGTGAGAGTGAGTGATATAATTTAAACCAATACAATACTATACACTGCACTAGTCCATTTTAAAAACCCGGCCCTATTCAGAAATAACGCATGCCTACAGATACCGCACAGAATTACCTAGAGAAAATACAACATTCACATGTATATGACGTTGCTAAAGTAACGCCATTAGACCTGCAAATCAACCTGTCCAAACGCATTAAAAACAATGTGCTGCTCAAGCGCGAGGACATGCAGCCGGTATTTTCTTTCAAGATTCGCGGTGCTTACAACAAGATGGCGAGCCTGTCGCCGGAAGCGCTGGCAAAAGGTGTGATTGCAGCTTCAGCCGGTAATCACGCGCAAGGCGTGGCGCTAAGCGCGCAAAAATTGAAATGCCGCGCAGTCATCGTGATGCCGACCACCACACCGCAAATCAAGATTGATGCGGTGAAAAGCCGCGGCGCAGAAGTGGTGCTGTTCGGCGACAGCTACTCAGATGCTTATGCACACTCACTGGAGCTGGAAAAGAAAGAAGGCTTAACCTTCGTGCACCCTTATGATGACCCGGACGTGATTGCTGGCCAGGGCACGATTGCGATGGAAATTCTGAATGCGCATCCGGAACCTATCCATGCCATTTTCTGCTGCGTTGGCGGCGGTGGGCTGTTAGCCGGCATAGCCGCTTACATTAAAGCGGTGCGTCCTGAAATCAAAGTGATTGGCGTTGAAGCGAAAGATGCTGAGGCCATGACTGAGTCACTCAAAAAAGGCCAGCGTGTCGCACTGGATCAGGTGGGTTTATTTGCCGATGGCGCTGCAGTTAAGCAAGTGGGCGAGCACACTTTTGGCTTGTGTCAGCAATATGTAGATGAAATGATCATCGTCGATAACGATGCCATCTGCGCTGCAATTAAAGACGTGTTTGAAGATACGCGCAGCATTTTAGAGCCTGCGGGTGCGCTGGCTGTCGCGGGCCTTAAGGCTTATGCCGCACGCGAGAACCTGCAGGATAAAACCCTGGTTGCGGTTGCGTCTGGCGCTAATATGAACTTTGACCGCCTGCGTTTCATCGCAGAGCGTGCAGAAATCGGCGAGAAACGTGAAGCGGTACTGGCGGTGACGATTCCAGAGAAACCTGGTGCATTTAAATCCTTCTGCCGTTTATTGGGCGGCCGCAATATCACCGAGTTCAACTACCGCTATTCTGATCCGCACAATGCGCATATTTTCGTCGGTGTTGCCGTTTCAGATCCATCCGAGTCAGCCAAACTGGTGAGCGCATTACAGCAGCAAGGTCTGCCTACTCTGGATCTCAGCGATAACGAAGTTGCCAAACTCCACTTGCGCCACTTGGTAGGCGGCCACGCACCACAAGCAGAGCATGAGAAAGTATTCAGGTTCGAGTTTCCGGAAACGCCAGGGGCGCTGATGAAATTCCTCGACACCATGGGGCATGACTGGAACATCAGTTTATTCCACTATCGCAATCATGGTGCGGATTTTGGCCGTGTACTGGTCGGCATGCAGGTGCCGCCTAATGAACTATCCGAGTTTTCTGACTTCTTAAGTAAATTGGGTTACCCATACTGGGATGAAACAGAAAACCCGGCATATAAACTGTTTTTAGGTTAGCAGCTCAATGATGGCTGTATTCAACCAAAATGGTTGAATACCAACAACCAGATTTTATGGCTGCGGGTATGCAACTTATTGTTATATTTGAATTAATGTTTTCCCGATAGCCAAGCATGGTTTTTGCATAGCTATTACATGAAGCTTGCCTTACGAATATCTGCCTGCTGATGCAGACAGAGAACATTTTGGAGATAATAAATGAAATTAACACCTGCTTTTGGCAAAACGCGCGCCAGCTTGCTTTTACTGGCATTAATCACTGGTATGACTGGCTGCAGCAAAGAAAAAGCCGAGGACTCACAAGCAGCATCTGAAACAAAACCAGCCGCGTTTGCTTACGTTACCAGCCAGGATGCTGGCGTTAGTGTCATTGACCTGGCAACAATGGAAGTAGTTAAACAGTTTGATGTGAAAGCTGTTGGTCCGCGTGGCTTAGGCGTCACTGACGATGGCAAGAAATTGATTGTCGCCACACGTGAGAACGAAAGTATTTCCGTGATCGACACGGCAACAGGTGAAGTGCTGCAGCAGATTCCTGTAGGTAAAAACCCTGAATTTGTACGTGTAAGCGGCAACTTTGCTTACATTTCTTCTGAGCCAAGTGCCAAAGGTGGGCCACCACCAAAACCAGGTGCAAAAGAAGAAGACGATGATGACGACGAAGAAAAAATCCCGGCTAAAATTGCCGTTGTTGACTTAACTGCAGGTAAAAAAGTACGTGAAATTACCGGCGGTCCTGAAACTGAGGGCATTGAATTTTCGGCAGACGGCAGCAAGCTTGTGATTACTAACGAAGCCGACAACACCGTGACAGTGCATGATATTGCTTCCGGCGATCTGTTAAAAACCATTCACACACACGAGCAGGGTGATCGTCCACGCGGCATCAGGGTTTCTCCGGATGGCAGCACTTACTTGGCTACACTGGAATATGGCAATAAATTCATGGTACTGGATAAAGACTTTAATCTGGTGCGCACCGTAGAAACCGGCCAGACCCCTTATGGCATTGCCTACGATCGTTCTGGCGAGCATATTTTTGTAGCAACAAATAAGGAAAAAGCACTGCAAGTGTTTGATGCCAAAACTTATGAAAAAGTAAAAGATATTCCGACTGGCAACCGTTGCTGGCACTTTACGTTTACGCCTGATGACAAACAGATTCTATTAGCTTGCGGCAAATCAGATGCAGTATTCGTGATTGATGCTGAAAAACTGGAAGTGACAAAACAGATTGAAGTTAAAAACATGCCTTGGGGGATTGTGACTTACCCTAAAGCCATGGGCAGTATTGAAAGCAAATAGGTCATCTCAATGATGAGCTTTACACGGTACAAAGGTTGGTTCAATTTCTAACAAAAATGTCAAAATCCGTCATTCCGGCGAAGGCCGGAATCCAGGCAAGGTAGCATTTAGAGTTGTAATTTTAGTGAAGAGAATGTAAAAATAAACGCATCTTATTGTTTATAAAGTAAATTAATATTTAATCTAGCTTATACTATTTAATTTAATCATGTAGCCTGCCTGGATTCCGGCCTCCGCCGGAATGACGAAACCAATAGACCTTGGAATTAAAAAAACTTCGTGCAGAAGTCTCTCTCATTAAATAAAAAAAAGTCCCGCTAGGGACTTTTTTTTATTTCAACTTATCCAGTATGAATTCCCAGTCACGCGGGTCAACTGGCGTAATCGACAAGCGGTTTCCGCGCTGTAAAATTCTTAAATTCGCAAGCTCCGGTGTTTCACGCATTTCTTTCAAACTAAACAACCGCGTTTTACGTACCAGCTTTACATCCACATTAAACCAGCGTGGATTTTCAAGGGTCGCCTTGGGGTCATAATATTTATGCCCCTCTATAAACTGCAGGCGATCCGGGTAGGCAAGAGTACATACCTCAGCAATACCTGCAATGCCAGGCTCGGCGCAATTGGAATGGTAAAACAGCACGCCATCACCCACTTTCATCTGATCTCGCATAAAATTTCTAGCCTGGTAATTACGCACACCGTACCAATCTACGGTCTGATTCGGGAAGCCTGCCAGATCATCAATAGAAACATCCGCCGGTTCAGATTTCATTAACCAATATCGCATCGTGTTTTCCAGTTATAAAGTATTTGCTTATGATAATCTATTAGCCAATCAACAATAATGAATTTTCATCATGAGCAAATCTCAGCAAAAGAATGTATTAGGCACTGCACTGCAAGTTTGCAGCCTGGACCCCATTACCGGCTTTACGCGTAACGGCTGTTGCGAGACAGGTATTGAAGATAGCGGCAGCCACACGGTGTGTGCACAAATGACGGAAGAGTTTCTGGCATTTTCAATTTCACGCGGCAATGATTTAAGCACACCACGACCTGAATATGGCTTTGAAGGATTACAGGCGGGAGATCGCTGGTGTTTATGTGCCAGCCGCTGGCTGGAGGCATCAGAAGCGGGCTTCGCACCGCCGGTCATTCTAGAAGCCTGCCACGAAAAATGTCTGGAAATCGTCAGTCTGGCGGATCTGAGATATCACGAATTAAGATAGAAATATTAAACCAACTAGCACAGCAAGGTGAAGTCGACAAAGTATCGGCTCCAGTGCCGAATGTAATTGGGAAGTTCTCCACGGAACAGCCTAGGCCAGCATCCTGAACCAAAAAGGCTCAAGTG
>CAZUOQ010000005.1:0-139101 GCA_964622195.1 uncultured Methylotenera sp.
TCTGAATACTTCTTCGCCAACGCAGATTACCATTAAATTCAAAGTTACTATGAATTGTTCGTATAACAACACCCCTTGAAACAACTCTTGCTACTAATCCAAGAAAAAAATTAGCTCGCTCTGTATGTAAATGTATTGCCTGAAAATTAGCCGCTGCAAGCCGACTTACTGCTAAAAAAAATGCTGGAGATTTTCTAAAAGGTATGTGATGAATTGTGTATCCAGCTTGGGCTAACTTTTCAGCAAAAATACCTACAGACTCACCAGTAGTTAAAATATCACTCCGAATTCCGGCATCCTTAAAAACCGAGATTGCATTAAGAAGCATACTTTCAGCTCCAGATGGCTTAAGCTCGTTAAGAATATGTAAAACGCGCATAGACTCCATCACCTTAGAACATTTAATTCTTCATAAATCGCTTCATAAGCATTAACAACGGAATGGATACTAAAGTGTTCCTCAGTATATTTTTTACCTTTCCTCCCCCATGCTTCTCGCTCCTCAGAAGATTTAGCTAATCTTTTAAGCACATCAGAAATTTTCTTCGGTGAAGAAACATCTACTAATATACCAGCACTACCGTCATCTAATACCCAAGGTACACCACCACTATTTACCCCCCCAACAACCGGAATACCTAAAGCCATTGCCTCACTAAGAGGCATACCATGAGATTCTTCTAATGATGGATGTAACAAAACATCAGCCTCGGTTGCCATACGCTTAAGAACTACTTTATGTGAGCAATACCCAGCAAACTCAATGCCTTCAATTTCCGCATGTGCACCGGCCCAGTGCTGAGCTGGCTCATTTTCACCATAGCCAGCGCCAAACATTACCATCTTGGCATCACGAATTGAGCGCTTTAATTCATTGAATGCTTTAATTGCAGCTGATCCATTTTTGAGACTACTCCAGGTTGATAGTACTGTGAATATAGTAAATGGCCGGTTTTGATCATTGCCAGTTACAACATGTTTAAAAAGAGTAGCCGGTAATCCATTAGGTATAACTTTGCTTGGCCCTCTATAAAACATATACTTACGTAGATGGTCAGCAACATATGGTGAAACGGAAACCACTCGCGTTGCTCGACCAATTACTCGATAAGCCATTAATGTTCGTGCTATACGATAAGGGATAAAATTGTGACGTAAAATGCGCAATGGGGCATCGTGAGCAGTGATAACATGCGGAACCCCACTCGCCTGTGCTGCTAGAGCATACTCATAAGTCCACTGAGCATGTAAGACATCTGGATTTTCACGTTTGATTGCATTTACCAAGCATGAGCGCTCTACCTTGAAGAAATCTCGAGCTCTTTTTGGTCGAAATGGACCAATACATATTTTCAAGTTTTCGCCTTCTAAAATTACTTCATCCTGAACTGTACTGTCGAGGGTGAAGATAATTAACCTTTTACCACGTTCTAATAATTCTTTACAAAAAATATTTACTGGTGTTCCACCAAGTCCTTTAGGCAGATTGTCGAAATTATAATTTGGTCGCAAATATTCCTTGAATTCTTCGACCATAATCGGTCCAAGCATGCCGATACTGTATGTCAAATTTTATCCTTACTCTCTGTATTACTTGTCAACCGCCAGTGTTTAAACTTTATTCCTGCGATTTTATTCATTAATGCGCCGCTAAAAACACACATCAGAATATCTTTTAATAACGCTTTTTTACCTAATCCACCATGATAAACTGGGCGGTAAGCGTTTAAAAAGACGTTGCTAAAAAAAGAACGACTGCGCTTTAGAAAATTATTATCAATTCTATGAATTTCAACACGAGAAATCATATACATTTGTAAATTGTGATAAAAATCCACAGCAGAATAAGCTAGATCTTGCCATGGTGCTCTAATATTTATAACGTATTCTTCTATCAGCTTCTTATGTTGTCTCGTAGAGTGGAGCATCTTAAGCAAAAACTCATAATTAGATGCCAACCCTGCGTTAAATGAATTTAATCTCGATACCTTTTTTACACCATAAGTATTATTTAAATGCTGCCTGTAAAGAACGAGGCTATCTGATATAAAAGCAGTATCTCCAAATATGAATGCTAAAAAATAAACCCATCTATCATGTGATTGTCGATCACCAGGTAAATATGGATGAGCTGGCCGCATTTTAGAATCAATATGATTCAATATATCTCGCTTAACCAATGTAGAAAAACCTGCAAAAACTCCCCATGGATCGCCATGCAATCTCTCTCGAGTACAAGATTTGTAAAAATCAGGTACACGCCAGCCTAATGGATTCAAATCCTCATTAACAACTGTGCCTGAATGAGTAATAAAAACAATAGATGGATTATTAAACTCCTCAGCACAGCGTTCTAGTTTATTCGGTAACCAAAAATCGTCTTGATCACAAAATGCTATCCAATCTCCATCACATAATTTTGCAGCCTTAAGAAAATTATCAGCAAAACCAAGGCGATTTGTGTTGACAAACAACCTTACTGGAAATGGCGAATATCGTGAGAACTCTTGAATAATGAATATAGTACTATCTGTAGAACCATCATCCGTGACTACCAATTCATTAGGCAATAGTGTTTGCGCTGCGAGACTATTTAGTTGCTCTCGCAAATACTTTTCTCCATTAAATGTAGCCATCGCTATTGAAATTTTCATACCTTAACAACTTTCTTGCGCGTAATTACCAAATTTAATATTTCTAACAATTGAGCACGCTCAAAAAATAATGCTAAACAAAACAATAAGAAACCAAATCCAAACCGCACATAACTATACGGCTCAGTTAATATTGTCACTATGAACATAATCAAAGTCAAAATGATCGCTCGACTAGCTGGCTTAATCATATAAGTTATCGCGTTTGCTAGACGCGCTAAAAGCACTGTATCTATAAATACCCGCAAACTCCAGGCTGCGGCAGCACCTACCACCCCAAACAACTTAAGTCCTAGCCACAAGGCTAAAAAATAAATTGGAATTTCGATTAGATATACTATTACTACTTTTTTTGGATTATCTTTAGCAAGCAAAATGGAATGAAGTGGAAAGGCCAAGCTGTTTACCAAAATACCTAGGAGAAGAAATTCAGCAACCCCTTCACTTTGTTGCGCAAACTCCAAGCCTACCCAAAGAATTAATAAAGGTTGACTAAATATCAACCCTAAAATTATTACTGGCGTCATAACCGCAATTAATTTGCAAACCGCTCGCTCTGCCAATTTCCTACTATCGTCCTCACCGGCCTCAACGAACCTTGGAAAGAGTGCTGTAGCTAAACTCCCAGGTATGATTCCCAACCTAGACACCGCATTGTATGGAACACTGTAATAAGCTACAGCTCTAGCTCCACTAATTGCTGCAATCACTATTCTATCTATACTCACCATCAAAAGTGAAAGCATAGTCATAACAGAAACCCATCCACCATAACTTATTAATGGTTTCAACTCAGACAATACAAACACAGGAAAACCGCGAAGTGGAACAAATTTATAACACTGATAATAAAATAAAATGAAACTTATTAACCTAGCAACAATTGCAGCAGGAACTAAAAAGTCAAGTGTGTTATAGCCAGAAACAGCAATTGACAATGGTAAAGTCTGACTAATAATTGTTCCAATAATATTATTTAGATTAACCTCAATAAATCGATGCCTGCCTTGTAATGCACCTTGCATCACTGACACAGGTAGTAAGACAGGCAACATTAAAATTAACCAGCGCACTCCATCACTTAATTCTAAATAACTAACATTTGAAATTAATACATGCTGCTTTATAAAGTAATCTGCGATTAGTAAAAGCAAAATCCCACCTAATAATCCAAGTGCTAGAGTTGCCAATATGGCGGTCCAGAGTAAGTTACTGCGATCAAACTCACTACTATTCTTTTTTTGAGCTATCCGTTGCGCTACAGCACGTGCTAATCCAAAATCAAAAACACCAAAATATCCAATCAATAGCCAAATTACAGCTAAAACCCCATATCTCTCTGTACCAATAAATTTGAGATAAAGTGGTACTGTAACTATCAGTACCGCTATAGGTATGATAGCGCCAATAAAATTGGCTAATGTATGATTACGTAAACTCATTGGGAATAATTAACTACAATCAATTCAGGGATAAAAATAACCACTTTAATTGGTCTGATGGATAAGTTTTCTCAAATATTTAAGAATATCTGAGCAAAGATAATTTTTCAGAATCTATACGAATTAACTTATAAATTTTATTGCTAACTTAGATCTAATCTTTACCAAACAAATCACGACTATAAGTTTTATCAGCCACGTCTTTAATATCATCACTGATTCGGTTCGCCACAATCACATCGGCCATTTGCTTGAACTGCTGTAAATCTTTAATTACTTTTGAGTTATAGAACAGTGGCTCGGCAAAGGCCGGTTCATACACCACTACTTCTATGCCTTTGGCCTTAATGCGTTTCATGATGCCTTGAATGCTGGAATCGCGGAAGTTATCTGAGCCTGTTTTCATCACCAGGCGGTAGATGCCGACTACTTTGGGGCTGCGTTTGAGGATTTCATTAGCAATAAAGTCTTTGCGCGTGGTGTTAGCTTCTACAATGGCGTGAATGAGGTTTTGCGGTACTTCATTGTAGTTGGCCAGCAGTTGTTTGGTGTCTTTTGGCAGGCAGTAGCCGCCGTAGCCGAATGATGGGTTGTTGTAGTGGTTGCCTATGCGTGGGTCCAGGCATACGCCTTGTATGATCTGCTGCGCATCCAGGCCGTGGGTGCCGGCGTAGGTATCGAGCTCGTTAAAGTAGGCTACGCGCATGGCCAGGTAGGTGTTGGCGAATAGTTTAATGGCTTCGGCTTCTGTGCTGCCGGTGTAGAGTATTTCAATATCTTGCTTGAGTGCGCCTTGCTTTAGCAGGCCGGCAAAGGCTTGAGCACGCGGTGATTGCTCGCCGATGATAATGCGTGAGGGGTAGAGGTTATCGTACAGGGCTTTGCCTTCACGCAGAAATTCGGGCGAGAAAATGATGTTGCTGGTGTTGAATTCTTTGCGGATTTTTTCAGTGTAGCCGACGGGCACGGTGGATTTAATCACCATGACCGCTTGCGGGTTGATGTCGATGACATCGCGAATCACCGATTCAATGCTTTTGGTATTGAAGTAGTTGGTGTTAGGGTCGTAATTGGTTGGGGTGGCGATAATGACAAAATCAGCGCCGGTGTAGGCTTCGTTGCGGTTGAGCGTGGCTTTGAAATTAAGCGGCTTGTTGGCAAGGTAGTCTTCAATTTCTGCATCTTCAATCGGCGATTGTTTGCGATTGAGCATGGCAACTTTCTCAGGGAGTACGTCAAGGGCGACAACTTCATGATGCTGTGCGAGCAGTATGCCGTTGGATAGCCCTACATAGCCGGTACCGGCAATGGCGATTTTCATTGGGTGGGATACCTTTTTATTTAGGATATTCGTATTCTGTGATTGATAACAACCCCGAAATACGAATTGTGATTAGTATGAAAGACAGACTCTTTCGATATGCGTTATTCAAAAATTGCCTGCAATCGAGCAAGCGCATCATCAATAACAGCCTGGGGAGCATGCTCAATTTTCTTTGCCCCGCGAGAGGCTAAATCAACTGATCGAATCATGTTGACCAACGCAACGCCCTGCGTATCCATACCGGTTCCAGTTAGTGAGACTGCGAATCCGGCGTAACGCGAGAAATCGCCGCCTTGGGTTATAGGGGCGATAATTGCCGTTCCTAGGCTATTCATTTCAGCGGTGGACAACACGAGCGCCGGGCGAAAATCGCCTTGAGTCTCACGCCCTACTATTGGGTTCAAACAGACCCTCACCACGTCTCCGCGCTCAAACTTGGCCATCAAAGGATCTCCGTCCCGACTGGTGTCACGTTCTCCCAACTTGCCAAATCATCCGGAGCTGAGGCATTCTTATCACACTGACCCAAAAGTTCGGCCAGCTTATATTTGGGTTTTGCTACTTGGAATGCTTGCGGATCTACTTCAACAGCATCACCAATGGTCGCACCGATTTGCGCCAGCATAGCAGCTGGCAACCTAATCGCCGCACTATTTCCCCACTTCTGTATATTTAATTTCATATTCATACACCCCTTACCGCATCTTCATTGTATTAACGCATCATTATCAAGCTAAACATCAGGTTTATACATTGTAGATACAGTGTTTACAATTTTCAACACATTTTGAAAATGTGATGAGATTTGTGTTATTTGGTTGTTATCAATCACAGAATACGAATAACCTTTATTTATTTTTGTATTAGTGCAGTTTGTTTTTTTGTTTGTGTTGGGGGGATTTTACCCCCACCCTTGCCCTCCCCCTTAAAGTGGGAGGGGAATAATGCGCATGTATGCATCATGAACAATTGAGAGTTATGGATTTTTATGTTTTGTGGCCCAGCTGATTTTTACTGAACATCATATGCCTGCACCTGCCCCGGCATCAGTAACATCGGCCTCCACTTCAATACGCAGCGCTTCAATTTCAGACCGCAGAGCATCGTATTCAGCCAGTTTGCGTTCGAGAAAGTATTTGGTGAGCAGCATTTTTTCACGTATGCCTGAGGGCGTGAGCAGATAAGCATAAACCAGCTTATTTTTCTTGTTCATAAAGTTGTGCATTTTAATGCAGCCTTTTTCGGCCAGTGCATGCAAGCAGTAATTCACGCTGCCCAGGCTAATGCCCAGCGCTTGCGCCAGCTCGCGTTGTGTGCTGTCTGGCTTGAGCATTAATTGCTGCAAAATTTTGAGTTTGGCTTGGTCGGCTGGCATAAAACTTGATTGGTTTTAACGCATCATCATGTTTATATATTGCAAGGAGCTAATTGTACAGTGCTTATCATTTCGGCAAGCACACGGTTAACGCCTTGTGCACCATAAGGCATTGGGCACGCTACCGCCCTACTGTGTTTACGGTCAGCATACGCAAGGCAGGGACTATACAACATCGGTATTTTGCATTCAAGCAGTATTGTTCAAGTCATGAACATTATTTTTGCACCACATTTGTGCATTAAAAATCATGCTTCGGTTAAAATACAATCATGTCAGCACATAGCACCTCTCTTACGAATACCAGCACCGGCGAGCAGCCGCAGCCGGCAGATACAATTGAAAACGCGCACTGGTATTTGATATACACCAAGCCACGCCAGGAATACCGTGCACAGGAAAATCTCAAGCAGCAAGGGTTTGAGGTTTACCTGCCATTGCATCAGTCTGAGCGACTGCTGCGCGGTAAGCTGCGTGTGATAGAAGAACCGTTGTTCAAGCGCTATGTTTTTGTGCGCTTTAATTCGCACAATAGTCCTTGGCATACCATACGCAGCACATTGGGCGTAAGTGAGCTGGTACGCACTGGCGGACAGCCTGCAAAAGTGCCACCAGCGCTGATTCAGGCGCTCATGCAGCAGGCAGTCACAACTCAGGCAATGTTTGAGCGTGGCGATCAATTACGCATTACCAGTGGTCCGTTTCATGATCTGCAGGCGGTGTTTGAAATGCAGGATGGCGAGCAGCGTGCCATTGTGCTCATAGAACTTCTGAACAAGATACAGAAAATTACCGTTAACCTGAACGCATTAAGCAAAGCGGATTAAAATTTGCGTAGAATATTAAAAGGCCGTAAATTTTGAAAATGCATATTCCGTTTGAAGCTGACGTAGAATGCGCTGCCGCAATGAAATGCTGGTTTGGCCCTCTCTGATTTGGCTGTCTGCGAAACTGAGTGATTTTTAATCCAAAGGAATAATGGTAACAAATGCAAAATAACCCTTTCAGCATCGCTTGGCTGGATTTAACCGCAGCGGTTAAACGGCACGCCTTGATTGCGCTTCTGGGCTGGCAGGATATTCAGCAGCGTTACAGGCGTTCGGCATTAGGGCCTTTCTGGCTGACGCTCAGCATGAGTGTGATGATCGGGACTATCGGCCTGGTGTTTAGCCAGATTTTCAAAGCCCCTGCACAGGACTTTTTGCCGTTTATTGCGATTGGCATTATTTTATGGACTTTTATTTCCAATGTGATTATCGAAGGCTGTCATAGCTTCATTGTGGCTGAAAATATCATCAAGCAGCTGCCAATCCCATTGTTTGTGCACATTCTGCGCATGGTGTGGCGCAACCTATTGATTCTGGCGCATAACATTGTGATTTTTCCGGTTGTGCTGATCATCGTTGGCAAACCAGTTGGTCTGGTTGCACTGTTGAGTATTCCCGGTTTTATACTGGCAACAATTAATCTGACCTGGGTCGCGCTGATGCTGGCAACGATCTGCGCCCGCTACCGGGATATGCCGCAAATGATTGCGAGCGTGATTCAGATTCTGTTCTATCTGACGCCTATTATCTGGATGCCGAAAACCATTTCTGCCCATGTCAGCAGTTTTTTGTTAGACCTTAATCCAATTTATCATTTATTAGAGATTATGCGTGCGCCACTGCTGGGAACCATGCCAACCGCAACCAACTGGCTGGTTTCGATTGCAATGGCCGTGATTGGCTCTGTATTGGCACTTACTTTTTACGGCAATTACAGACGCCGTATTGCTTATTGGCTGTGATTTAGAGGATACATAGTGGCCAAAATTGAATTTAATAATGTTAGCGTTGATTTTCCGATCTATAACGCGAACAGCCGTTCCTTGAAAAACCATCTGATTAAAGTGGCAACAGGGGGCCAGCTCAATACCGATCAGCAGGGTCGCGTGCTGGTGCGGGCGCTTGAGGACCTGACTTTTACCATGCAGGATGGCGACCGTGTTGGGCTGGTGGGTCACAATGGTGCAGGTAAAAGCACCCTGCTGCGCCTGCTGTCCGGCGTTTATTTTCCATCTGGCGGCACTGTGAAAATTGATGGCGAAGTCGGGTCGTTAATCGATATTTCACTCGGCATCGATCACGAGGCGACCGGCAGGGAAAATATTTACATTCGTGGCAGCCTGCTTGGTTTAAGCAAGGCTGTAATCAAGAAAAATATCGATGAAATCATTGAATTCTCAGAGCTGGGTGGTTTTGCCGATATGCCGGTGCGCACATATTCATCCGGCATGCATTTGCGCCTGGCATTCTCGGTATCAACCATCGTGCACCCACAAATACTGCTGATGGATGAATGGTTATCAGTGGGCGACGAAGGTTTCAAGGAAAAAGCAAAGGTGCGCATGAATGATTTGGTGCACAAAACCAACATACTGGTCATTGCAACGCATTCAAAAGAGCAATTGCTGCAGACTTGTAACCGCGCAATCTGGCTTGAGCATGGCAAGATTCGTATGATTGACGATGCAGCCAGTGTTGCAGCAGCTTACTTTGATAAAAAGGTTTAATGACTACAAAGGCAAATGGCTAAGCTGCCGTAAAAACCACTAAACCAATTCTGCTAGCAGCAGTGTCGCCACAGTAAGATCAGCGCTGGTACCCGGATTAATCGCGCGCATTTTCAGTGACTTATCCCAATCAATTAGCTTTTTCTGCACTAATTTAGGGTTATCGGCTGCGCTGTGCATGCGCTCAAATTCGGCGGCTTCCTGTCTTAAACTTTCAGCAAAAGATTCACCATATTTACGCGCTACATGTGTATCGGGGTAATGCGCCAGAAAAGCCAGATATAACGCGGTGGCAGACCACGCCGGATTGGCCCACTTGATCATGGCATCCGCGTAACGCGATAGCCCGAATCCCATAATATCCTGAAAGTCATTGGCATACTGCCATGCAATTCGGTCTTTATGCTGCGCGCTGCGCATCATGGTCAGCAAATTAACAGTGGGGATATCACGTACATCATATTGTGCGGCGTCCCCCAACCCTCCGGGGCTTGCCAGCACAATTGCTCGTGACACATACTCGGCATCACTGACCGTAAGTTGCAACAAGGTTTCATGCAATGCCTGCGGCAATGACTGTTCATCGGTCAGTTTTAAAGCTGCATCTATCAATGGGGCACATAACAGCAGCACACCCAGGTTAGTGTTCTGCCCAACCGCATTTTTTGTGGCCTCTGCTGCATAAAAAATACGCTCGCCCAGACTTAAATCCGGCCGGGTGATGATTTGCGCCGTCACATCCGCGCTCTTGATAAAGTCATCGATGGTCATGCCGTGCCCATCGGCAAATGCGTGCACATTGCCCGGCTTTAAGGCCTGCAATTCTGCCATGCAGGCGGTTTTGTAGGCTTTGGCCAATTGCTCTGAAGTAAATCTTTTTGACTGCATTTCCATCACCTTACCGACTTGACACAGCTTGTTGCTGGAGCTTGCAATTTAGATAAGAAATCATCCACCAGCACATCTGCAATATTGAAATCGGTCACTCCCTGCAAGCCACGCCAGGCTGGAATACTGTTGACTTCAAGCACGTAATATTCGCCGCTTGCGGCCTGAATAATATCGATACCGCAGTAATCAATATCAACCGCCTGTGCCGCTTTTAAAGCCAGTGCCTGCATCTGCTCGCTAGGCTGTACTGCCTCACAGCGTCCACCGCTCGCCACGTTGTTAACCCAACTTTCACCCATGCGCTTCATCGCGGAAATCACCTTGCCGCCAACCACGAATACACGATAATCATGTGGCTGATCAGCAGTTTCGATCAATTGCTGCAAATAGTAAACACCATCTACATACTGCTGCATGGGTACCGGCAAAGGTTCGCCGTGCAGCAGCTTGCGCACACCCTGCCCCTGCGAGCCGAATAAAGGTTTAAGTACCAGCTGCTGACCATTGCTTGCAGCGTGCTGGCGGATCGTTTCTGTGTGCGTTCTTGACTCGCACACCCAGGTTGCAGGCGTTGCCACGCCATGCATGCGCAGCAGGAAACTGGTCATGGCTTTATCCACGGTTCGTTCTATCGCCTGCGTCTGGTTGTAAATGCGCACGCCCTGCCGCGTGAGCATATGCAGCACATTCAGGCGCGTAATTACCTGTGGCAAGGTGCCACCGGCAACGCCACGCACAAACGCAGCTTGCGGCAGCGTATCGAAATGCGGGATATGGATATTTGGAATCTGCTGTGCCAGATTAATCACACAATCCTGAAGTGAGACAAAAACCGCCTCTACACCGCGTCTAGCAAAGGCTTGCTTGAGCTGCGCGCCCTGCCAGCCGGCATCGTCTGTAAAAATGGGGATGCGCACTCAGCTAACCTATAATGGTCTAAGAGAATGAAAGATTGATTAAATCCGCATTCAGGTAGCCGCCTTCAAACACATGGCCGGTATCGACATTAGTAACGGTGACTTTGGCCGGGCTGAACAGCATCGGGTCAATCTTGTAAAAATCCATCTCGTAGAACTTGAACACCTCAGCAAAGGTTTTGCCGTAATCTTTTGAAGCGCTGCTAGGCAGGTCAGCCGCCAGTTTGGCAGCAGCGGCATCGTCGCCACGCACTTGCAGATGCACATCACCACCGAACAGAATCGCGTCATTGGTGCGGCCCATTGCCGTCATAAAATCTTTAGCAACCGGCGGCAGCACAGCGAGGCCAGAGCCACTCACAATATTTTCCAGCGGGAAATGCAGGGTATGTGCTTTATGCAGCGCAACTTCCAGCACGCGGCCGACGATCTGCACCACACCGGCAATGCTGCTGGTAGGCGTCAGAATCACCACCAATTGTTCAGCAGGGATTTGGGTATCACGCACGATTTTTTCAATCACCTGCACCGGTGGCACTTTATCGGTTTCCAGCACGATGCAGGTACTGTCGGCGCTATCGGCATAAGCCAGCTCTTTGAATAAATCTTCACGCTGTGCGAGTGCGCGTGCCGGGCCAGAACCCAGTGAAAAAAACTTTTCATGACTCAAGGCCCAGCCGGCGTATTGGCTAGCAAGGCAAGCCAGCACCGGAGAGGTTGAAGTCACCGCAACCGCATCTTTCCAGCCGGCAAAACGCGCATCAGCCTGCAGGGTAACGTTGCCAAGGCCACCCATGCATATTTCAGCAATCAGCCTGCCAGCCTCGGCACTACCTGCATGCTGAATACCGGCATCAACGATAGTGCAGCCGGACTCATGTTTGGATACACCAAGCTGTAAGGCTGCGGCCTGTGCTAACAATTGACGAACCAAAGGTGCTGCGAGCTGATTAACACTTGCCTGTTGTTTTGATGATGGCGTTACCTGTGTGTTTTGCACTTTATTGTCCTTTTTTACTGCTAAACGTTTTTTTAATGAAATGATTGTAATAAATTTTGCACTAACTCAACTCTACTTTGCGCTATTTTTTTTGCGGTTTTTGCGCTGTCTGCGCGTGCATACACCGAGCAAGCAGGCGCACCAGCAGATATTGTGACCACATTCTTACCAGGTAGCGGCGTATCAGTTACCCAATCCGGCCATGAGAACGACGCTGGCAATGTTGTTTCATATGCGGCATAAACGATTGCGTGGGCTTTAAATTGTGAACTCGACTGATCTGCATCATGTTGACTTAAATCATCAGCATTTAAACAAATCTCAACATGCCGCTGCAACAGATTTAATTTTGCACAGTTGTATAAATCAACCGTTGCGCTTAACCTGGGGTTAATTTCCAGCACAAACACCTGGTCATTGCTTGCAGCTTCTACAATAGCATCCAGACTGTTCAGACCTTGTAAACTGAACTCCCTGGTCAATTTTCGTGCTGCATCAATCAACTGCTGCTGAACACAGGTCGATAATTCAATATTACTGACAGCCCCGCCGTAGCGATATGGCGCATCCGCAGCTGGATCAAGCCACTGCTCATTAAAACCAATGACTTCAATATCGTACTTATTAGCCAGGAATAATAATGACACGGGCTGACCGTCAATTTTTTGCTGGTAATAATAATGATCCGCCAGCACAGACTCATGCGAGCTAGCTGAACGTATGTGCGCACCGCCGCTGCCGCCGGCTAACTTAAGCAGATAATCGTTAACATGCTCATTAGGAAACGCATGACAAACACCGGGATAATTAATATTTAACCGCTGCAATGCTGCAAAAAAAACTGCCGGGGTTTTGACGGCGGCGACAGTACCAGCAGAGTTTCCGATCAAGGGTAGTTTTGCAGAAATGTTAGCTAACAGCTCCGGCTGTGCCTCAAAGCCACTGCCATAAGCAACACCGGCAAACTGGCTTAAATCCAGAGCACCAAGCGCGTTCAGCAATGCCTCAGCATCAAAGCCATGGCTGCCGCATGCAACTGCTATAGCCTTCTCTGCCATGGCAACAGTCTGCACATCCGCGAACGCATCTATAGCCGTGACGGCATAGCCAGCCTTGACTGCAGCCTCAACAAACGGCCGCGCCGACAGGGCTATAATCAGGATTGATTTTTTGATAGTTCACGCGCCAGATTGAACGCTGCCATAAATTCAAGGTACTTGGGTTTCTCCTGAGCTTTATCCTGATCTTGTTGCGGCAGCATTTTTTTTAATAACTGATGCTGGGTTGCATATTTGAGCTGGCCGATCGCCAGTGCGCCAATACCGTAAGTATTGGTGCCGGCGACGAGCACGCCGTCATGGCTCACATCCACGCCTTGCACCCCGTTAGGTGCAACCGCATTTACATCTGCGGCAATTTTAAGATGCGTGGCTTGTGATAACTGCTCCAGACTAATTACCTGTACGCCAGCCGCAGCTGCGCAGATGGCAATATCAGTTTGCGCCAGAATCTCGGCTTTTTTGATATCAGTGCTGCCATCAACCGCCTGCAAGTTAATATGGTATTCAGCATTCCAGGCCTCGGCTTTAGCCTGAACCCGGGCTAAGGAGTTGTGTGCAACAAGCCGCACGTTTGCACCTTGCTTTGCGGCAATAATTGCAGCACAGCCGCCTACCGGACCCGTGGCACCAAATACACTCAGTGTTTTTCCGTTTAAATCTTCACCAAACTTTTGCTTGAGATGCGCTTCAACTTTGGCAATCATTGCCGCAGCCGTGGTAAATGCGCCGGATGGATCAGCGAATACGGAACACGCAAACGGCGCGAACATGGCATTTTTGGCTGCGTGCAGCATCTGCATGGCAAGATCAATATCGCGGCCACCGATAAAAATACCTTCACGCTTCACGCCGGATGGGCTGCGTGAAAAAATCGCATCCTGCGTCAGGCCGACCACTTCCGATAACTCAACATTGGTGTATGGCATGATTTTATCGAAACCTGCGTCATAGGCCATGTTGACATCAAATGGGCTGGCATTTTTAGCTGCCGTAAATAAATGCAAAATGCTGGGTTTTTCCATAATGACAACCTTAATAGTGACTACCTTTATATCGATTTAATTTAAAACCTGCCTGATTTAATCCTGCTTAATTTAGTACTGCCTAATTTGGCAAGC
Organism: uncultured Methylotenera sp.; assembly: GCA_964622195.1. Taxonomy (GTDB): domain Bacteria; phylum Pseudomonadota; class Gammaproteobacteria; order Burkholderiales; family Methylophilaceae; genus Methylotenera. Next base: position 14,337 of record CAZUOQ010000005.1, read on the forward strand.
TGCGATTAAATCTGCTTTCTTATTCGTGTACATTAATATCTGCACTAATATCTGCACCCTGATTACTGGCTTTGCAGATTTTCCAGGACAAGGCTGGATCAGTAAATTTGGTTTTCAACTGCTGTGCATACTGCTCCGCCAGGCTGCTATTTTCAAATATCGCAAAACCGGTCGGACCCCACGAGCTTTGCCCAAAACAGGCGACCCCGGCTTGCTGCAAGTAATGCAGTACGTCCGCCACCAACTTGCTGGCATAACGGCCGCCCTGCACCGGCGCGAAGTAATCCCCCACATGCTGCTGCAACACCTGTATCGCATGCCCAAATGCCGTCAAATCACGCTCGACAATGGCGGGCATGGCCTGCATCAGCACATGTCGACATAAATGCGCCGCCAGATTCTCAGAGAACACAGGAAGCTGATTAAAGCCCAGCTTTTCCTGCTCGCCATGAATACCCGGCTGCGTGGCATCAAAAATCAATAATATTGTCCACGCTTCCGGAAAATGGTATCGCGCCAATAAAGGCGGAACCGCATGTGCATCAGCCGCAGTACCGCGCCCGCCATCAATTAACAAGCCACCCTGGTCAAACGCAGCAATGCCAATGCCGGAACGTCTACCGCGCCCGGAGAGCTCTGCAATTTTCCTTGCATTCAAATCAAGCTGATATAAATTACTGATGGCTGAACCTACGGCAAGCGCAATTTGTGTTCCGGAACCTAATCCGGCATGCTCAGGGATGTGCTGGCTAATATGCAAGTCAAGCGCGCCATCCAAATTCAACCTGGTCACCAATTGCTGTGCAATCGCAGAAGCTTTAGCCAACACCGTACCCGGTACCGATACGTCACCAGTCACATTAAGCTGTTTTGAAACCTGCGCCTCAACTTGCAAGGCAGGCTCTGCAAGACTTAAGCCTATGCTGCCGAATTTTCTGCCCAGCCCGCCGTGCAGGTCAAAAAAACCCATATGCAGACGCCCACTGCAGCGCACGTGTATGCTAACAGTCATTGTATTTCCAATTGCCGACATGGACTGCCATGCAAGTTATAAATTTTAATTGTTTCACCATTGTAATTGTTGTTTCCTTTTATGCAACTACATTTTAGCTGACAGTCAGTTATTTTCATATATTGTAAACATCATAGCAAAAGAATAATTGAATCGTTTTTCAAGCTTTACCTTAAAAGATTTATTTAATCTCAGCATTATCAGGTGACAACCACGGCATAATTAGGCAAAATAAGACATAACTAATAATAACTAGCTATTTAATCCCCCTTTTCCAAACGCATATTTCACAAATTTGCTGCAAATATGCTTGCCAAAAGCGGACTGAAAGAATTAATAAATTACTTGTTTGAACATCTAAGGAACTATCATGTCAGCCCACGTTATTCCATTTGAAAATCTACGCAATATAGATGTACCTTCAGTCGGAGGTAAAAATGCTTCCTTAGGCGAAATGATTTCACAATTGTCTGCAAAAGGTGTACGCGTCCCAACCGGCTTTGCGACTACAGCAGACGCATACCGTGAATTTCTGGCCCAGAGTGGTCTTGATGAAAAAATCAACGCTGAGTTAGATAACCTAAACATTGATGACACGCAGGCTCTGGCAATTTGCGGTAAAAAAGTTCGTGAATGGATTATGGAAGCACCGTTTCCAGCGGCCTTGGAAAAAGCGATTAAAGAAAATTACGAGATCCTGATCGAAAAATCAGGTAAAGATGCCACATTTGCAGTGCGCTCATCGGCTACGGCTGAAGACTTGCCAGATGCTTCATTTGCCGGTCAACAGGAATCATTCCTGAACATTCATGGCCTGGACAATATCCTGCACGCAATCAAGGAAGTTTTCGCATCACTCTATAACGACCGCGCAATCTCATATCGTGTACACAAGGGCTTTGTACACGCTGATGTAGCGCTTTCAGCCGGCGTGCAGCAAATGGTGCGCAGCGATATCGGCTGTGCCGGCGTGATGTTTACCATTGATACAGAATCAGGCTTCAAGGATGTGGCGTTTATCACTTCATCATACGGCTTGGGTGAAACTGTCGTACAAGGTGCTGTGAATCCGGATGAGTTCTATGTACACAAACCAACGCTGGCACAGGGTAAACCTTCTATCGTGCGCCGTACCATGGGTTCAAAACTCATCAAAATGGTGTTCAGCGACGCAACGCGCGCGGGTAAAAGTACACATACCGTTGATGTTGACCCGGCAGAGAGCGACCGTTACTCACTGACAGACGAAGATGTGCTGGAACTGGCGCGTTACGCAATGATTATTGAGGCGCACTATGGCTGCCCAATGGATATCGAATGGGGCAAAAACGGTATTGATAAAAAACTGTACATTTTGCAGGCACGCCCGGAAACAGTTAAGTCACAGCAAGCGGCAAACAATGTCACTGAAACATTCAAACTCAACAAGCACAGCGAAAAACCGCTAGTGGTTGGTCGTGCGGTTACGCAAAAAGTTGGCGTAGGTCCAGTGCGTATCGTGCTGGATCCAGCTGAGATGCACCTGGTACAGCCGGGTGATGTACTGGTTGCAGACATGACAGACCCTAACTGGGAACCGGTCATGAAACGCGCCAGTGCTCTGGTGACAAACCGCGGCGGCCGTACCTGCCATGCAGCGATTATCGCGCGCGAATTAGGTATTCCGGCAATTGTAGGTGCAGTCAATGCAACCGATGTATTGCGTGAGGGCGAAATTGTTACCGTATCTTGTGCTGAAGGCGAATCAGGTTTCGTTTACCACGGTGCGATTGAGTACGATGTCAACACTCAAGCCACTGCAGCCTTGAGCAAACCACCATGCAAAATCATGATGAACGTGGGCAACCCGGACATGGCATTCAGCTTTGCCCAGACACCAAATGACGGTGTTGGCCTGGCGCGTCTGGAATTCGTGATCAACAACATGGTTGGCATCCACCCGAAAGCAATTTTAAATGTAGATGCAATGCCATCTTCAGTGCAAACCATCGTTAAAAACCGTGCCCGCGGCTATGCTTCACCTAAACAATTCTATATTGATAAAGTGGCTGAAGGCGTAGCAACGATTGCTGCTGCGTTCTATCCAAAACCAGTGATTGTGCGTACATCAGACTTCAAGTCTAACGAGTACAAAAAACTGGTTGGCGGCGATATCTACGAGCCTGATGAAGAAAACCCGATGATCGGTTTCCGTGGTGCAGCGCGTTACATGGCGGAAGACTTTAAAGAGTGCTTTGCCATGGAATGTGCAGCCATGAAAAAAGTACGCGATGAAATGGGCTTGGTTAACGTTGAACTCATGCTGCCTTTCGTGCGTACGCTGGATGAAGCCAAAGCGGTAACGGATATTATGGCTGCTAACGGCCTCAAACGCGGTGAGAACGGTTTACGCCTGATTATGATGTGTGAAATTCCATCAAACGCATTGCTGGCGGAACAGTTCCTGCAATACTTTGACGGCTTCTCTATCGGCTCTAATGACCTGACTCAGTTGACACTGGGTATGGACCGCGACTCAGGCATTCTGGCTGACGGCTTTGACGAACGTAACGATGCAGTGAAAGTATTGCTCAAAATGGCAATCAGCACCTGTAACCGTCTTGGTAAATATGTCGGCATCTGCGGTCAAGGCCCATCAGATCACCCGGACTTTGCTGAATGGCTGGTGGCTGAAGGTATTCAATCCGTGTCATTGAACCCTGACACTGTGGTTGCTACCTGGCAGCGTTTAACCAAGAAATAAGCCTCAAGAAATAAGCAGTCACACCGACGCAAGTCGGTGTCCAGCGGCTTAAGACTCTAGATTTCGACTTGCGTCGGAATGACAAACTGGATAAAAACGATGATAAACCGTACCGCGTTCTTTATTTCTGACGGCACTGGTATTACGGCAGGCTCGTTGGGTAAATTGCTGGAGCACTTCCCGAACACACACTTTACCCAAGAGCGCTTGCCATTCACCAACACGCCGGAAAGAATAAAACTGGCGCAGGAAGCCATTGCCAAAGCGGAAAAAACAGATGGCGGCCGCCCGGTTGTCATTATGTCATTGGGTGACATGAACCTGCGCAATACAATAAAGCAGTCTAACGCCTACTTTATTGACCTGTTCACTACATTCATAGACCCGCTTGGCGTCGAGCTTGACCAACCGCCGCTCACTGGTGCCGGTATTGCACATAGCGTCATGGGCAGCAGCTATAACGACCGTATGGAAGCGGTAAACTTCACACTCAATCATGACGATGGCATGACCAACAATGGTCTTGAGCAGGCAGAAGTAATTCTTATTGGCGTTTCACGCTGCGGGAAAACGCCAACCAGCGTTTATCTGGCAATGCAATTCGGCGTTAAAGCAGCCAACTATCCATTGATACCGGAAGATTTTGAGCGTGGTCATTTGCCGGAAGTGCTGAACAAGCATATAGATAAAATCTTCGGCTTAACCATTAAGCCGGAACGTCTGCATGCTGTGCGCAATGAACGCAGATCTGGCAGCTTTTACGCTTCTCTGGATAATTGCCGCAAAGAAATCGCTACTGCTGAAAACCTGATGCGTAATGCTGGCATTCCATGGGCAGATTCGACCAGTCGTTCTGTGGAGGAGCTTTCTGCGATTATCATTGAGAAAATCCGGCATCCAGGTAAAAAACCAAACGGTGTTGGCTAAACTATAGATAATCCACTAAACAATCCCGTACACTACCATGTCATTCCGTGCCTGACACGGAATCCAGTGGCTTAAAGACTCTGGATACCGACTTTCGTCGGTATGACAGTTTGTGGCGATTGGGTACAACATAGAATTATTTGATGGATCAGCTAACAACCTTAATCAACGAACATAAAAAAAAGGAACTCACCGTTCCTTTTTTCATATTCGAAATCTTGAATTGCAGCTATTTCCACTAAGCAATCCCTATACTTTGTCATTCCGTGCTTGACACGGAATCCAGTGACTTAAATGCCTGGATACCGACTTCCGTCGGTATGACGATTTTATATTATGAGGTACTGAATTGGATTATTTGATGCAACAGCTATAATTTACTTCAAAATCGGTTTAAGTTTACCCATAATCTCGGCAGCATCAGGTTTGACATCACTGCTATAGGCATAAACTTCTTTACCGCCCGGCAATATGACATATTTAAAGAAATTCCAGCCAGGCGCCTGACCGGTTTTAGCTGCCAGCTGTTTATAAAAAGGGTTTGCATTGGCACCACTTACAGAAGTTTTGGTAATCATCGGAAACTTCACGGCATAAGTCTGCTTACAAAAATCACCGATTTGTTTATCATCACTTAACTCCTGCCTGAAATCGTTGGACGGAAAACCAATCACAAGCAAGCCCTTATCTTTATACTTGCTGTACAGCCCTTCCAGTGACTCAAACTGGGGTGTAAAACCGCATTTACTCGCGGTATTCACGACCAGAATCGGCTTATCCTGATAGTCACACAAATTGATTTTTGTACCCTGCAGGGTTGTAAACTGATGATTGTAAAGCGCTGAACACGCAGCATTTGCCATATGCGTCACCGATAATAAAATAGTTGATAAGGCGATCTTCTGACCCAGCTTTAACACTTTCCGAAATCTATTCATATTCACTCACTAAGTTTTATTGCATTACGCTACTAGACTAAAAATTAGCAATAAAATTCCTGAATATGAAATTTAATGTTTCAAGTACTGAATAAAAGCCACGCCCGCGGCCGCCATCAACAGCGCCCCTAACACATGACTGCAGGTATGCAGCGTTGCCAGAACATATTCCTGCTTATGCAGCAAAGCCAGACTCTCACCGGTAAATGCCGAGAACGTGGTGAGGCCGCCCAGAAACCCTGTGGTCACAAACAGGCGCAGGCTGACACTATCGAGACTACCGACACCGATCAGCCCCATCGCCATGCCCATGAGCAGTCCCCCGATTAAATTGGCAACCAGGGTACCCAAAGGAAAATTAGGCAATATTGCGTTCAAGATCAAACCAAGCCCCCATCTCGACCACGCACCTAACGCCGCACCAGCGCCGATTGCCAACATATTCGTAAAATTTATCACTGGACTCATCTTGTAGCCGCACCATTATCTTCGTGTAGTAGAATTACAGACGTCAACCATGTGTTGCACTGCCTTCCCAGAACTTTAGCGAGAAAATCATGCCAATGAAAGTATTATTTGTCAGCTCAGAAGTTTTTCCTCTGATTAAAACCGGAGGCCTGGCTGATGTCAGCGGTTCATTACCTAACGCACTACAGGGGTTAGGCGTAGATATCCGCATCTTAATGCCAGGTTATCCAGCCGTGTTAAACCAGCTGATCAACCTGCAACCCATTGGCGCACTGCATCACTTGCCGCATATCGATTATGCAGAGCTTCTGCTCGGCACTATTAAAGAAACCAATATAAAAGTCATTGTAATTAAATCAGCAGCGCTATACGAACGCAACGGCGGTCCATACGCCGACCCAAATGGACTGGAATGGCAGGACAACCCGGCACGATTTGGCGTGCTGTCCAAGGTTGCATCTATTCTGGCCAGTGAGCACTCCCCTATTGCAGATTGGCATCCGGATATCGTGCATTGTAATGACTGGCAAACAGGCCTGGCACCTGCCTACATGAAATTAACCGAACACAGTCATGCGAAATCCGTGATCAGCCTGCACAATATGGCGTTTCAGGGCTGTTACTCTCCAAACTGGGTAGTATCGCTTGGCTTACCCAGTTCCGGCTTTTCAATTGAAGGCTTTGAATACCACGGGCAGTTATCGTTTCTAAAGGCCGGTATTTTCTACGCAGACGCCATCACCACTGTGAGTCCGCGCTATGCCAAAGAGATACAGACCGCAGCTTTTGGCTTTGGCCTTGAGGGCATACTCTCTAAACGCAGCGATGAAATCAGGGGCATACTGAACGGCATTGAAACAGACGAATGGAACCCGGAAACTGACAAATACCTTAGCAGAAACTATAGTAGCCAGAACCTGAGCGGCAAGCAGGAAGTAAAGGCGGCACTGCAGCAAAGCCTTGGGCTCCATGTTGATGCAGATGCACCTTTGCTGGGCGTAGTCAGCCGACTGACACACCAGAAAGGTCTGGATATGCTGATACCGCATTTGCAGACTTTGATAGATCAGGGCTGCCAATTCGCACTGCTTGGTGGCGGCGAAATGGGCCTCGAAGCATTATTCCAGAATATCGCCATTCATAACCCGGGACGCGTCAGCGTCACCATAGGTTATAACGAACCGTTATCACACCAGATCATGGCAGGCTGCGATATGTTTGTCATGCCTTCACGCTTTGAGCCATGCGGCCTGAACCAGCTTTACGGGCTGGCCTACGGTACGCCGCCTATCGTTAATGCGACCGGGGGTCTGGCGGATTCAGTCATCGATAGCAATCATGCCCACATTGAAAACAAAACGGCTAACGGCTTTGTCATGGTTGAAGCAAGCGCTGATGGCCTGATGGCCGCTATCGGGCGCGCTGTAGACATGTACCGGCACGACAAGCAAACCTGGTTACAGATTCAAAAAACTGGCATGTCCCAGAATTTAAGCTGGGATAAAAGCGCTCAGGAGTATCTTGCTGTGTACCAAGGGCTGGTTTAAACCAGCAGCACAATTGAACAACTAAAAAACCGGGAGACACGCAATATCTGGAACATGTAGCTTGGCATAGTTAATGCTTTAATAAACTTAAGCCTCGTGCTTCTCCAAATTATTGCTTTTCTCCCTTGGGGCGTCTACTGACATGGACGCCCTCTTTTTTTGGCTTTTTCGTTATTGGAAATTACTTAACGATGAAATGTTCGCGATAGTATTTAAGCTCATCAATGGATTCATAAATATCCGCCAGCGCTTCATGCTTGCTCGCTTTTTTGAATCCGGCGTAAATTTCCGGCTTCCAGCGGCGTGCCAACTCTTTAAACACGCTTACATCCAGGTTACGGTAATGGAAATAACTCTCCAGCTGCGGCATATAACGCGCCATAAAGCGCCTGTCCTGACAGATGGAATTACCGCACATCGGTGACTTGCCCGCCGGTACATATTGTTTCAGGAACTCAATCATCTGCGCAGAGGCTTCATCTTCAGTCAATGTTGATGCCTTTACCTTATCAATCAAACCAGAGCGGCCATGCGCACCCTTGTTCCAGGCATCCATACCATCCAGCACGGCATCACTTTGATGCACCACCAGCACTGGAGATTCTCCCAGTACATTGAGCTCGGCATCTGTTACTACTGCCGCCAGCTCTAAAATACGGTCTGTATCAGGCAATAAGCCACTCATTTCCATATCCAGCCAAATTAAATTATTCTGATTCGTTCCGTTGGTTGCTGCTGTCATCATGATTTCCATTAAAATTAGCGTTGTAAAGCAAACTGCGTGAACCATCGTATCTAAAATGCTTCACAATACATAATATTAACCGAAATCAATTTTACGAAACACATAAAGATGGCTTACACACTGACTCTCACTTTTGTCACCTTACTGTTACTGACTACCGGTATCCGCATCTGGCTGGGCAATCGCCATATCACGCATGTACAGTCTCACCGCAATGAAGTGCCTGCTGCGTTCAGCGGCAGCATTTCACTGGAAGCCCACCAGAAAGCGGCTGATTACTCCAACGCAAAAACAAAACTGGTGATTACTGAAGCAACTGCGCAGGCAGCATTGCTGGCCTTGCTCACCATTGGCGGCGGATTGCAGCTCATTGACGAAATCTGGCGTAACCTGCTGCCGGCTAATGAAATTGCACGCGGCGCATTGGTCATCTGTAGCGCCATGATCGTCAGCAGCCTGATTGATATTCCTTTTGATTACTACAAAACCTTCACCGTAGATGAAAAATTCGGCTTTAATAAAATGACACGTAGCATGTTTTTCAGTGACATGCTGAAACACACAATCGTAGGTGTATTACTTGGCGCACCTATCCTGTTCGCAGCACTTTGGCTGATGCAGGGTGCCGGAGCCTACTGGTGGCTGTATCTGTGGGTGGTATGGAGCGCATTCAACTTGCTGATGCTCGCGGTTTACCCGACTTTCATTGCACCTTTCTTCAACAAATTTACGCCGCTAGCGGATGTAGAGCTGAAACAAAGAATTGAAACCCTGCTCACAAAATGCGGCTTTAAATCACAAGGTCTGTTTGTGATGGATGGCTCTGCCCGCAGCAGCCACGGCAATGCCTATTTCACCGGCTTTGGTTCATCCAAACGCGTGGTGTTTTTTGACACGCTGCTGGAAAGACTAAATGCCGATGAAATTGAAGCGGTGCTCGCACATGAACTCGGCCACTTCCGCCATCACCATGTGATCAAACGTATCGCACTGATGTTTTTTGTAAGCTTTATCGGTCTGGCGCTGTTGGGCTGGCTCATGAATCAGGACTGGTTTTACGCAGGCTTAGGCGTTGAGCAGGCAAGTAATTACATGGCCTTGATGTTGTTTTTGCTGGTATCGCCGGTATTCTTATTCCTGCTGCGTCCGCTTATGGCGAGCTATTCACGCAAAAATGAATTTGAAGCGGATGACTATGCAGCAAAACATGCCAACGCTAAATATCTGGTAGAAGCGTTAGTCAAACTATATCGTGATAACGCATCTACATTGACGCCAGATCCGCTGCATTCTGCATTTTATGACTCGCATCCGCCAGCAAGTATTAGGATTTCCAAATTAGCGGCGTATACTAGCTAATCAACTGGTTTAGAGGTGTTGGATATGAAATCACTATACTTACTCGCTGGGTTGTTACTGGTAAATAGCGTTGCACAGGCAGAGCCGTTCAAAGCTGCTGATGCAAACGCCGGTAAAGCACTGGTTGAAAAAAACTGTATCAGTTGCCATGCCTCGAGCTTCGGTGGTGATGGCTCTGCAATTTACACACGTGATTACCGCAAGGTTAAATCCTCAAAAGGTCTGGTAGCGCAGATTCGCAACTGCAATACCATGCTCGACTTAAAATGGTTTGAGGATGAAGAGCTTAATGTTGCAAAATATCTCAATCAAAACTATTACAAATTTACTGAATAATTAACCTAAGAATAATTAACTAGTGCAATCACACGACAATATGCAAGCGCAAGGCGACTTGCAAGGTACAGTAGTGGCAGCTTATGGCAAACGCTATAAAGTTGAACTCACTGAAACTAAACAACGCATCAGCTGCGTGACGCGCGGCAAAAAAACCGATGCTGCCTGCGGAGATCATGTCACAGTCAAGCTCACCGACAAACGCGAAGGCGTCATAGAAAATATCATGCCTCGCACCACACTGCTTTACCGTAGCAACGCTTTTAAAAGTAAAACACTGGCTGCAAATGTCACACAAATTATTATCGTGTTAGCTACGCAGCCCAGCTTTTATGAAGCGCTGCTAAACCGCTGCCTGATTGCAGCCGAAGCTGCGGGCATCAAACCATTAATCGTACTGAACAAATGTGATTTAGCTGATAACGACAACGCAAAACAGAGGCTGGCACTTTACACGGCACTGGGCTATCAGGTATTACCACTATCCGCTAAAGAAGACATTTCTACACTCAGGCCATATTTACAAGGTGAAGTCAGCATTCTGGTTGGTCAATCCGGCATGGGTAAATCCACCATGATTAATGCACTGCTGCCAAATGAAGCTGTACGCACGCAGGAAGTCAGTACAGTGCTCGATAGCGGCAAACACACGACAACTGCTGCGCACTTATATCATCTGGATGCAGAAAGCATTCTGATTGACTCGCCCGGTCTGCAGGAATTCGGCCTACATCACCTAAGCACAGACGAACTTGAACATGCATTCATTGAATTCCGACCTTTTTTAGGTAAATGCCGGTTTAATAACTGCAAACATTTGCAGGAGCCTGACTGCGCCATCAGCGAAGCAGCCGCAGCCCATAAGATATCACCGGAAAGGCTGGCGATTTACAAAATGCTGCGCACTGAAATTTCACACTAAATAATTATGAAGACCGCATTCATCTCACATCCGGATACGCTGCTTCATGTCATGGATGGCAATCATCCTGAATCCCCTGCCCGCATTACAACGATCAAGAACGCCCTTGTCAAAAAAGGTATTTATCAAAAACTGAATGTTTACGAAGCGCCGTCAGCTACAGACCGGGAGTTGCAGCGTGTTCACAGTGCTGAATATGTACAGAAGATACGTGCGCTATCACCTAAAGCGGGATTAGTCAGATTAGACGCAGATACCGCAATGGGCCCAATGAGCCTGTCAGCAGCATTACACGCCAGTGGTGCAGTAGTTTTTGCAACTGACCTCGTCATGCGCAATATGACAGACAACGCTTTTTGCTGCATCAGGCCGCCCGGACATCACGCCGGGCGCGCCAACAGTGCCGGGTTCTGCATCTTCAACCACGTTGCAGTTGGTGTGGCACATGCGTTTGAAAAATATGGCATCAAACGCGCAGCGATTATCGATTTTGACGTGCACCACGGCGACGGTACCGAAGATATTTTCAAAAACGACCCGCGCGTAATGTTATGCTCCACCTTTCAGCATCCGTTCTATCCGCATCGCGGCGCCGATACACGCAGTGACAGGATGCTCAATATACCGCTACCCGCGAAATCTGATGGCAAGAAATTCCAGCAGGTGTTTGAACAGGAGTTTTTACCTGCATTAGATCAGTTCAAGCCGGAGATTATTTACATCTCAGCCGGTTTTGATGCACATGCAGATGACCCGCTGGCTGATATGCGATTGCTGGACGAAGACTACGCATGGATGACAGCTTTCATTAAAAAAGTAGCGGCTCAGCATGCAAAAAACCGTATTATTTCATCGTTAGAAGGCGGTTATCATTTGGCAGCCATTGGCGATGCCGTTTGCAGCCATGTTGAAGCGCTTATGCTTTAGCTTATATGTACCAACAGTTACGGAAAAGCGCTCAGCGCGCTCTTGAGGAAACAGCCAGCTTTATATTAAGAAAGAATTATCAACCCAAACAGGTTATTGCCCGTAAAAAATGATCTTATTGCGACCTGCATTTTTAGCCTGATACATTGCATCATCCGCCAACTTAATCACTTCTTCCTTGCTTGGGGACGCACCCTTAAACAACACGACACCAATACTCGCAGTGCAAAAGTGCTCGACAGTAGCAGTTACGCCTTCCTCATCAGTCACATCTATCAAATAAGGCTCGGATAAAGCAGAACGAATTTTTTCAGACACTTTTCCGGCTTGCAGCCTGGATAGTGATTCATCCGTATCAAGTTCTGCCAGCATCACGACAAACTCATCACCGCCAATGCGCGCTACAGTATCCATTTCCCGCACACACTTCTTCAGGCGAGTTGCCACTTCAATTAATAACTTATCACCAGCCTCATGTCCATGCGCATCATTCAGTGGTTTAAAATTATCCAGATCCATGAACATGAGTGCACCATACTGAAGACTACGCTTGCTAGATAACTGTGCCTGGCTTATACGTTCAATCAACAGGCGACGATTTGGCAGATTGGTGAGCGCATCATGAAGCGCAAGGTAACGTATCTGCTGCTCCATTTTCTTGCGTTCCGTAATATCAAAAAACGTTGCAATTGCACCAATCACTACGCCATCAACCACGATAGGCTGCGACCAGTATTCGACTTGTATGGCATGACCGCTCTTGTGCCAGAACACTTCATCAGCGCAATGCACTTCAACATTATTTCTGAAAGCTGCGTACATTCGGCACTCACTAGCTGGGTAGCGCCTTCCATCTGCATGCGAGTGATGAATGAGTTCGTGAATATATTTACCTACAACCTCATCTTCAGTTTCATACCCAAGAATTCTCAAAAATGAATTGTTCACAAAGGTACAGTTGCCATGCGTATCAACACCGTAAGCACCTTCCGCTAATGATTGCAGCAGCGAATCCATTTTTTTATTGGATTCACGCAGAGCACGTTCGGCCTGTTTTCTTGAGGTAACATCCAGCTTCACTGCTACGTAGTGACTTGTTTTGCCAGTATCATCCTGGATCGGAGAAATATAAGCCTCTTCATAAAATATCTCACCATTTTTACGCTTATTTACAAATTCGCCTTGCCAGCTTTCACCTCTGGTAAGTTTAGACCACATATCTTCATAAACTTTCGCATCAGTCATTCCTGATTGCAGCACACGCGGGTTCTTTCCGAGTACCTCATCCAGCGTATAGCCGGCTTCTTTGGTAAAAGCTGAATTGATATATTCAATTTGAGCTGCGATATCTGTAATTGCGACAGAGGTCGGGCTTTGCTCAATAGCTGTAGATAACATGCGCAACTTGAGTTCAGTAGCCTTGCGCTCGGTAATATCCCGAGAAATACCGAGTACGCCTATGACTCGCCCGCTAGCATCTGTTAGCGGGGTTTTGACAGTTTCAAATAAGCCGCGATAACCATCATCAGCAAAAGTAAACCACTCTTCATTAGATAACGATTTGTTTGCCAACATCGCTTTGCGGTCGTTTTCGCGGAATGAATCTGCCTGCTGCTTGTCTACGAAATCATAATCGGTCTTGCCGACTATGTCGGCTTCTTTCGCACCATAGAATCGTTCGAATGCCGAGTTGCAGGACATGAAAACGCCGTGAGTATCCTTAAGCCAGATCAGGTCAGGAATTGTATGCAGCAGAGCACGCAGTTGCGCCTCCCTCTTTCCCAGCACATCCAACAAATTATTAAAGCCGCTTAACAGCTCGCTAATTTCGTTATTAACACCCGTGGGCAAGGGTAGATGACTGCCGCCAGCCTTAGATAAAACAGCCAGCTGTTTTACTGCAGCGAACATGGGTACAAGTTCGCGTTTTAACATCCACCATATTAAACCTCCTGCAACCAGCGTCATTAATGATGCAAAAAGCATGATATGTTTTTTAATATTTTCAATGGGAGCAAAAGCTTCTTTAACCGGTAACGCTACAATAATAAACCAGTCTGCAATATGAACCCGTTTAGCTGAAGCCAGCACTTCTACACCAAGCGGATTAACCGTGATACCAGTCCCATCAAAGCCATTAACATGGCGATCAATCAGCTGATTAACACCGGGCGGAGGCAGTGGCTGCATGATGCGGCTTTTATCAGTACCTGTAATTACCAATCTATTTTTCGCGTCTTCAAGCAGGAAATAACCGGATTTGCTGTAATTATTCTGAAATACCTTATCCAGAAAGTTTGGTTTTCCCAGATCAGTCACACCAATTAATGCTGCAATGACTTTGCCTTGCCTATCGCGAATCGGCGCCACTACACTAAAAATAGGCGTTGCCAGCACTTTACCAATGACTGGCTTGCTAACAGCAGATTTTCCTTCCCTGAGTGCAGCTAATACATAATCCCGCTCTATGTAACTAACCCCAATTCTTTTTATTGAGGATGGAACGGATGCAATTGCCACGCCATCCAGACCAACAATGAAAGCTCCGGCATTGAAATTTCTCTGTATCACCAGCCGATCTTCCAATGTCTCCTGTAAGCGCTTATAGTCATTGAGTGATATTGGTGCTATTTTTTCTGCAACTTTCTCTAACACTGTTAGACGCTCGCGCAGTTCTGCGTTGACTTGCGTTGCAAGTATTGCTGCTATCGAGGTTTGTTGATCTGCCAACTGCTTTTGCATACCTTCATGCAATTGCTGATTAATAGAAAATGACAGCACCCAGGTCCCAATAATAAAAATCCCCAGTGTGAACAACGTCACTCGGGTTTTAATGGAATGAAAATTAAAGATGCTTGAATTGGTCATATTTTGGATTAAGTTTTATTTTATGAACCGTATAGCCTATAGTACATCCACTCTTTAGATGAAGTAAACATAAGCGCCACTTTCAATAGCTCATGCTGGAATAGGTAATGCTGAAAAAATAGGTCGTTAGCCGGAATAATCACCAGACTTTCCCCTGCATTGATTTTGAAAGAATCTTAATCTTGTACAAAACTGGTCTTCTGATTTTTTTAAAACATACATAGATATTTGAATTACTGGCCTTTTAATCCGCTATCCAGAATCACCTCATATAGCACTCAATTAAAAAGTCACGCTAGTCAGCGTATAATGCTCACTTTATAAATTAAGCTTTCTTTAAGTGACCGCATTCATGCAAATTACTACCCGCCTCGAGTTTGACTCCGGACATCGCATTCCTAATCACAAAAGCCAATGCAGAAACCTGCATGGGCATCGCTATGTACTCGAAATCACCTTGTCCGGCGATATCATCAAGCAGGAAAATGCTTCCGAAAACGGTATGGTGATGGATTTTTCTGATGTGAAAGCGATTGCCAAAGAGTCTGTAGTCAACGTGTGGGATCATGCGTTTCTGGTATACCAGCACGATACCGATGTGCTTAACTTTTTAAACTCGCTGCCTGATCACAAAACCGTGGTGTTCCCGACAGTGCCTACGGCAGAAAACATGGCACTAGAGGCATTCAAAATCCTCAAATCGAAATACCATGACACCTATGGCAATCATTTGAAGCTGGAAAAAGTACGCCTGTATGAAACACCCAATAGCTGGGCTGACGCGCTAGGCTAAAGCTTCCAGACCAAGCCAACTAGCTGATAGCTTGCAGTTCGGCAATCAAGGCAGCATGCCAATCCGGCAATGTCACTGAAAAATCCTGAGCCAGCTTAGTACAGTCCAAACATGAGTTAGCCGGACGTACCGCAGGTGTTGGATAATCATGCGTTGTAATGGCGTGGATATTTTCCGGGCTGGCTTTAAGTATGGGCAGGCCATGCGCCATCTGAATACGGTTATATTCTTCTACAATCGCCATGGCGAAACTGTGCCACGAAGTCCTTCCCGCATTCACCAGATGATAGGTACCGGCAAGTCCACTCTGCCAATGCTCCATCACAGATAATACCGCATTAGCAACACTACTACTGCTGGTAGGCGCACCAAACTGATCGGCCACAATGCGCAGTTCATCGCGCTCGTTGGCCAGACGTAAAATTGTATTCATGAAGTTTTTACCGTAAGCGCCATAAACCCACGATGTGCGAAAAATCAGGTGCTGCAGCCCAATTGACCTGATTGCTTCCTCCCCCGCCAGTTTGCTTTTGCCATACACGCTCAAAGGCTGTGTTGCATCTTCTTCAACGTAAGTGCCAACCTTATTGCCTGCATACACATAATCTGTAGAAAAATGAATGAGTCTGGCACCGACTTTAACCGCTTCCTCAGCCAGCACTTGCGGAGCAGTTGCATTGACTGCATAAGCCAGCTCAGGCTCTGACTCTGCCTTGTCTACAGCCGTATACGCAGCAGGATTAATGATTAAATCCGGCTGAATCGTCTGCACAACTCGGCGAATTGCGCCCTGATCGGTCAAATCCAGCTGGCTACGATCTAAACTAACAATAACATTTGCAAAAGAAGCTTCTTTTAAAAAAGCTTTTTGTAAGGCATGACCAACCTGCCCATTCACGCCGGTAAGTAATATTTTTTTATACACCAGATTTACCCTTCAAAAACATCGGCTTTAGAAAAATCCAAACCCAACTGGTCTTTGGTCGATAACACTGGATCACCTGCCAGCGGCCATTCAATACCGATTGCCGGGTCATTCCAGCGGATGCAGCGCTCATGTTGCGGCGCGTAATAATCTGTCGTTTTATATAAAAACTCGGTACCTTCTTTCAGCACCAGAAAACCATGCGCAAAGCCAGGCGGCACCCAGAGCTGACGCTTGTTCTCGGCAGAAAGCACCACCCCTACCCATTTGCCAAAGGTTGCAGACTGACGACGCAAGTCAACCGCCACATCGAACACTTCGCCGGCAACCACACGCACCAGCTTGCCCTGCGGCTGCTGAATCTGATAATGCAAGCCGCGTAATACGTTAGCCGCTGATCTGGAGTGATTATCCTGTACAAAATCCGTCTTAACGCCAGTAAGTGCCTCGAATTTCTGCTGATTGAAACTCTCGAAAAAGAAGCCCCGTTCATCACCGAACACTTGAGGTTCTAATATCAACACTTCAGGGATTGCTGTTTGAACGACTTGCATCAGTACACCTGCTCGCTTAATACCAGCTTCAGATACTGGCCATAACCATTTTTAATATATTTATTTGCTAAAGCATCCAATGCAGCCGCATCGATATAACCCATGCGATAGGCTACTTCTTCCGGACAGGCGATTTTCAGCCCCTGGCGTTTCTCGATAGTTTGGATAAACATGGAAGCCTCCAGCAAGGAATCATGCGTTCCGGTATCGAGCCAGGCAATGCCGCGTCCCATGACTTCAACCTGTAAATCTCCGCTTTGCAGGTAGGCACGGTTCACATCGGTAATTTCCAACTCACCGCGTGGCGAAGGCTTGAGCTGTGCAGCAATATCGACAACACGGTTATCATAAAAATACAGGCCGGTCACTGCGTATCTGGATTTAGGCTGTGCAGGCTTTTCTTCCAGACTTACGGCCTGGCCCTGCGCATTGAACTCAACCACGCCATAACGCTCCGGATCACTGACCGGATAGGCAAATACAGTGGCTCCGTGCGTCAATTTGGCGGCCTCCTGCGTTGTTGTTGCAAGCTCGTGGCCATAAAAAATATTGTCGCCCAGCACCAGCGCGCAGCTATCATGACCAATGAAGTCTTTACCGATAATAAATGCCTGAGCGAGACCATCCGGCGACGGCTGCACTGCATATTGAATTGAAACACCCCATTGACTGCCATCACCCAACAACTGCTGAAAACGCGGCGTGTCTTCAGGGGTAGAAATCACCAGAATGTCACGGATACCCGCCAGCATCAAAGTGGTCAGCGGATAATAAATCATGGGTTTGTCGTAAACCGGCAACAGTTGCTTGGAAACCACCTGCGTTACAGGATGCAGTCTTGTACCGGAGCCGCCGGCTAAGATAATACCTTTCATGCCATCTCCTCCCCACGCTCTGCATAATGCGTCTGTACCCAGTTACGGTACTCACCGCTGGTGACGTTATTGACCCAATCCTGATTCTGCAGGAACCAGTCCACGGTTTTCTCGATCCCGGTTTCGAAAGTTTCAACCGGCTTCCAGCCTAACTCATTTGATATCTTGCTGGCATCAATCGCATAACGCTGATCATGACCTAATCTGTCTTCAACAAACGTGATCTGCTCTGCATAGGAATGGCCATCAGCACGCGGCTTTTTCTTATCCAGCATTCGGCACAGTGTGCGCACTACTTCAATGTTAGGTTTCTCGTTCCAGCCGCCAATATTGTATACCTCGCCCACCCTGCCAGCTTCCAGCACGCGACGTATCGCGGCACAGTGGTCCTCCACATACAGCCAGTCACGAATCTGCTGACCGTTGCCATAAATAGGCAATGGCTTGTCAGTTAATGCATTATGTATGACCAATGGAATCAGTTTTTCCGGGAAATGATGCGGCCCATAATTGTTTGAACAATTGGTAGTCAATGTCGGCAAACCATAGGTATGGTGATAAGCGCGTACCAAATGGTCAGACGCTGCTTTGGACGCTGAATATGGGCTGTTAGGTGCATACGGGGTAGTTTCAGTAAATGCCGTGGCATCCTTACTGAGTGAGCCATAAACTTCATCCGTAGACACATGCAGAAAACGGAAGGTTTTCTTATGCGCTATATCCAAACCGCCCCAATAGCCACGCACGGCTTCGAGCAGATGAAACGTACCTACTACATTGGTTTGGATAAAATCCTCTGGACCATGAATAGATCGATCTACATGGCTTTCAGCCGCGAAATTTACAACCGCAATTGGCTTATGTTCTGCCAGCAGTTTATCGAGCAGATGACGGTCGCCGATATCGCCATGCACAAAAATATGGTGCGCATCATGCCCCAACGAGGTCAGATTATCCAGATTGCCCGCGTAAGTCAGTTTATCCAGATTAACTACAGTGCCCAAGCCCTGCTTTACCCATGCCAGTACAAAATTGGAGCCAATAAAACCGGCGCCGCCTGTTACTAGAATTGTCTTATTCATTTTATTCTTTCTTAAACGGTAAACACCGTAAATACTGCTAACTATTCCAAATGCAGTTGCCCGATTTAGCTAGACCCGCCAAATACTCTTCATGTGCGGCTTGCTCATCTGCACTTGCCAGCTTAACCAGCATAGGTGCATTTACCTTAGGCACAACATCGACTCCAGTCTGCTCCGGCTTGTCTAAGCTCATCATCAGGCTTTCCTGACCGCGCGTCATTGCCATGTACACGTCAGCTAACAATTCAGCATCCAACAACGCGCCGTGTAAGGTACGTTTTGAGTTATCAATACCAAAATGCCGGCACAATGCATCCAGATTATTACGCTGCCCCGGTCGCATCTCTTTGGCTATTTTCAGTGTATCAGTCACTTTTGCCGTGATCTCTTCCACAGTTTTCAGCCCGAGCAAACCAAACTCACTATTCAGAAAACCCACGTCAAACGGCGCGTTGTGCATAATCAGCTCGGAATCCGCGATAAAAGCAATCAGATCATTCGCAATATCAGCAAAGCGCGGTTTGTCCTGTAGAAACTCTAACGAGATACCATGCACTTCCTGCGCACCCTGGTCAATCTCGCGATCAGGATTAATGTAATAGTGGAAATGGTTTTTGGTAAGGCGACGGTTCACCACCTCCACCGCAGCCACCTCAATTACGCGGTGACCTTGAGCGGGATATAAACCAGTAGTTTCCGTATCCAGAAAAATTTGTCTCATATTGTCGCGCCTCCGCGCATAATTTGTTCCACACCTCTGTTTGCCAGCATATCAGCACGCTCATTACCGGCGTTGCCGGCATGCCCTTTAACCCAAACCCATTCAACAGTGTGTTGCTGTGCAAGCACATCCAACTCGCGCCACAGGTCATCATTCTTAACCGGCTTCTTGTCTGCGGTACGCCAGTTACGTGCTTTCCAGCCAGGCATCCATTCCGACATGCCTTTTTGCACATAAACTGAATCAGTAAATACACGCGCATGGCATGATCTATTCAAGGCTTTCAGCGCACGAATCACTGCTGTCAGCTCCATACGGTTATTGGTTGTATTCATTTCCCCGCCGAACAATTCCTTTTCATGCCCTGCGTAATGTATCCATGCACCCCAACCGCCCGGCCCCGGATTGCCTTTACAGGCACCATCCGCATAAATTTCTACGGTACGCTGTGAAGTTGAAACTGTTTTTTCCATGAAAAATTATGTCTTTGCTGTTATTTTTGGATGCATTAATTATAAAACATTAAACAACCTGCATAGGGCCTCTAATCGCAATAACCGACTAATAATCACTCATACAACCTATCCATGCAAAAAAAAATGCACCCCGAAAGGTGCATTTTATTCATCGCGTTGATATCCGCGTTTATTTTTTATTTTTCAGATTTGCTGCAATACGCATTCTCAATGCATTCAGCTTGATAAAGCCGCCTGCATCTTTCTGGTCATACGCGCCTTTGTCATCTTCAAACGTTGCAATGGTTGGGTCAAACAATGAGTTAGTTTTACTATCACGGCCCACAATAATCACATTGCCTTTGTACAGCTTCACACGCACCCAGCCGTTGACTGAAGCTTGTGTGTGATCAATCAATGTCTGCAGGGCAATACGCTCAGGGCTCCACCAGTAACCGTTATAAATCATGCTGGCGTAACGTGGCATCAAATCATCTTTCAAATGCGCTACTTCACGATCCAGTGTAATAGACTCGATAGCACGGTGTGCTTTCAGCATAATGGTGCCACCTGGAGTTTCATAACAACCGCGTGATTTCATACCTACATAGCGATTTTCAACCAGGTCCAGACGTCCGATACCATGTTTACCACCGATAGCGTTCAAATGCGCCAGCAGTTCGTGTGCTTTCATTCTCTGGCCGTTCAGGCTCACCGGGTCACCATTCACATATTCAATATCCAGGTACTCAGGTGCATCCGGCGCTTTTTCAGGGCTTACACTCCAGCGCCACATGGACTCTTCAGCTTCTGCAGCCGGGTTTTCAAGGTGACGGCCTTCGTAAGAAATATGCAACAGGTTGGCATCCATACTGTATGGACTGCCACCTTGCTTGTGTTTCATATCCACAGGAATGCCATGTTTTTCTGCATACGCCATCAGTTTTTCACGGCTTAACAGATCCCATTCGCGCCATGGGGCAATGATATGGATATTCGGGTTGAGGGCGTAAGCGCCCAGCTCAAAACGCACCTGATCATTACCTTTACCGGTAGCGCCATGTGAGATTGCATCAGCATTGGTCTCGCGTGCCACTTCGATCAAACGTTTTGCGATCAATGGGCGCGCGATAGAAGTACCTAACAGGTACTCACCTTCATACACGGTATTGGCGCGGAACATCGGGAACACAAAATCACGCACGAACTCTTCACGTACGTCATCAATGAAAATCTCTTTAACACCGGCCGCTTTGGCTTTTGCACGTGCCGGCTCAAGCTCTTCACCCTGACCGAGGTCGGCAGTATAAGTCACCACTTCACATTGATACTCATCTTGCAGCCATTTCAAAATGACTGAAGTATCCAGGCCGCCCGAATAGGCTAAAACCACTTTATTAATTTTGCTCATTACTTAATTTTCCCTAATTAAATCTTATCGTTACGAACGCCGACTACAAAAACGGTTTCGTTAAACCTTGCCTAACAGCAAGTATTCCATCAATGCTTTCTGTGTATGCAAGCGGTTCTCTGCCTCATCCCACACGACGCTTTGTTTACCGTCAATTACATCAGCAGAAACTTCTTCACCACGATGTGCCGGCAGGCAATGCATGAATAGTGCATCTTTGGCAGCCACGCGCATCATGTCCGCATCAACCTGCCAATCGGCAAAGTCGCGCATACGCTCTTCATTCTCCGCCTCGAAGCCCATGCTAGTCCAAACGTCCGTTGTGACCAGATCCGCACCTTTTGCCGCATCCATCGGGTCAGCAAACACTTCAAAGTGGTCGGTACCATATAAATTAGCGCGCTCAGGCTCCACTTCATAACCGGGCGGTGTTGATACATGCACGTTGAAATCCAGCACCTCAGCCGCCTGCAGCCATGTATTGCACACATTGTTGCTGTCGCCGATCCAAGCCACGGTTTTACCTTTGATTGAACCGCGATGTTCAATATAGGTAAAAATATCCGCCATAATCTGGCATGGATGGTATTCATTGGTTAAACCGTTAATCACCGGTACTCTTGAGTTGGCAGCAAAACGTTCGATGATTTCCTGCTCAAAAGTACGAATCATCACAATGTCGCTCATGCGTGAAATCACCTGTGCCGCATCTTCAACCGGCTCGCCACGACCCAACTGTGAATCGCGCGTATTCAGGTAAATGGCTGAACCGCCTAATTGCTGCATTCCCGCCTCAAATGAAAGACGTGTACGGGTGCTGGCTTTCTCAAAAATCATGACCAGTGTGCGGTCCTGTAACGGCCAGTACTGCTGGTAAGCCTTGAATTGATTTTTAATCCAGTGTGCACGTTGAAATACGTGCTCAAACTCGTCACGATTTAAATCATTGAATTGCAGAAAATGTTTTATTGCCATAATGGTTTGAAAGCCAGAGTTTTATTGAAACGGGCTTCTTCAGTTAGTTAACTTTTTTAAAATTACGATTGGTTAAATTACGATTAGGTTAAATTGCGATTAGTGATATATCTTATTTTGCCAGAAAAGCTTTGATCAAGGCGGATAAACGGCTAACCAACTCTTTCGCTTCAACTTCGTTCATGACTAGCGGCGGCAGTAAACGTACTACTTTATCAGCAGTGACATTGATTAACAGCTTATCGGCCAAAGCCATTCTCACCAGATCGCCGCATGGACGATCCAGCTCAATACCGATCATAAGGCCAGCGTTACGCACGGCTACCACACCAGCAGTATCTTTGAATTCAGCAGCGAAGCCTTCACGGATCAGGTTGCCGATTTTTTCGGCATTCTCGCGGATGCCTTCTTCTTCGATAATATTAAGCGTCGCCAAACCAGCTGCGGTTGCCAAAGGATTACCGCCAAAAGTAGAGCCATGCTTACCATAGGTAAACACATCAGCCGCTTTACCGCTCGCAACGCATGCGCCGATTGGCACACCTGAGCCTAATCCCTTCGCCAGTGTCATCACATCAGGTTTGATATTGGTATGCTGAAATGCAAACCAAGTACCGGTACGTCCGATGCCGGTCTGCACTTCGTCCAGCATCAGCAGCCAGCCATGTGCATCAGCGATTTGACGCAGCGCTTCAAGATAAGCACTGGCTTCCTTAGGAATATTGATACCGCCCTCGCCCTGCACCGGCTCTACCAGAATAGCCACGATATTCGGATGATGTTCGGCGACATGTTTAACTGCCTCAACATCATCGTATGGTACGCGAATAAAACCGCCCACCAATGGCTCAAAACCTGCCTGCACTTTGTAGTTACCGGTCGCTGACAGTGTCGCCAGCGTACGGCCGTGGAACGACTGCTCCATGACGATGATTTCAGGGTTCTCTATACCTTTGTTATGGCCATACAGGCGCGCCAGCTTGATTGCAGCCTCATTAGCTTCACAGCCGGAGTTGCAGAAAAACACTTTATCCATACCTGAAATTTCACAGACTTTATCAGCCAACGCTGACTGCTCGGCGATCTGATAAATATTGGAAACGTGAATCAATCGGGCAGCCTGCTCACTGATCGCTTTTACCAATTTCGGATGTGCATGACCCAAGCCGTTCACGGCAACACCAGCCAAGGCATCCAGATATTTTTCACCTTTATCATCCCATAGCCACACACCCTCACCTTTGGTAAAGGTAACCGGTTGACGCATATAGGTATTCATCAAATGATCAGACATTTTTTACTCGATACTTAAATTGTTAGATTTTTATTCAATTTTATTTTTTGAACAGCGCTCGCAAAGACAACCTTTAAAACAACGCAAGCAAAATTATCCAATCAATCATTACCATTCATGATTGAATTGCTCTATTTGTGGTTATAATTTGAAAGGAGTGAAAACTCTCATGAGAGTAGCTTAAAAGCTCGTTTTTGGCAAGTTTTACCACCGAATTCAAACTGAAAATTATTGAATAATCACTTGATAAAAATAGTAATTTGGGCAAAAATCGCCATCCTTGAAATATAACCGCCAATCATTCCAGCCAATCATTTTATTATGGCATCTTTGAATCTGATCACCCAGCAAGACGAACAGCCGCAACTACCTGTTGCATGGTATGTTGACCCGAGCATTTATGCACTTGAACAGCAATATATGTTTGCGCAGGCACCACACTACCTGGGCCACGAGCTCATGGTACCGAATGTGAGCGATTATCATGTACTGGACTGGACCGGCGAAGCCAAAGCACTGATTCACGGCAAAGACGGCATCAGCGCTATCAGCAATATATGCCGCCACAGGCAAGCCGTGATGCTAAAAGGCCACGGTCAAACCAAAAACATCGTATGTCCACTGCATCGCTGGACTTATGACCTGGAAGGTAAACTACTGGGCGCTCCGCACTTTGACCAGAATCCGTGTTTAAACCTGGATAAAAAATCGTTACAGAACTGGCAGGGCCTGTTATTTGACAGCAAGCGCGACATTGCACAAACCTTGTCAAAACTAGGCTGCAAGCAGGACTTTGATTTCACCGGCTACATGCTGGACCGTGTTGCAGTAGAAGAATACAGCTTTAACTGGAAAACCTTTATCGAGGTTTATCTGGAAGATTACCATGTTGGCCCATTCCATCCCGGACTCAACCAGTTTGTGAACTGCGATGCGCTTAACTGGGAGTTTGGTGCTGATTACAGCGTACAAACCGTAGGTTTCAAGCAATCTCTGACGCGCGCAGGCTCCCCTGTTTACCAGCAATGGCAGGAGCAAGTTGCAAAATACCAGGGCGACAAGCAGCCAAAATACGGTGCGATCTGGATGGTGTACTACCCATTCCTGATGATTGAATGGTATCCGAATGTACTGGTAGTTTCACACATCATCCCGCGCGGCGTAGACGCCTGCACCAATGTGGTTGAATTCTATTATCCGGAAGATATTGCCCTGTTCGAGCGCGAATACGTAGCAGCGCAGCAGGCAGCCTACGAAGAAACCGCAGTTGAAGACAACGACATCTGCCAGCGCATGCATGATGGCCGCCGTGCCCTGCACACTCAGGGCATCGACGAACGCGGCCCGTACCAGCACCCAATGGAAACCGGCATGGAACACTTCCACAAGTGGTACCGCACACAAATGCAGCAGCACATCAACCAGTTGTAATGCCGCCGATTTCCATCATTCGACAGCGCTGAGTGCCCCACACATGAATATCCTGAACATCAGGCTGCCGAATTTGGGCAGCTTATGGATGCTGGTAGCGGCACTTGGCTTTGCAATCATGGGCGTGCTGGTCAAAGTCGGTGCCCAGAAATTCAGCGCGGCCGAACTGGTATTTTACCGCTCATTATTCGGCCTGATCAGTATCTGGTTATTTATCATCATGCAAAAGTTACCGCTGGCAACGCCTTATATCGGCAAGCACATGTCACGTTCACTGGTTGGTTTTGCTTCACTGGTATTGTTTTTCTATGCTATCGCCCATTTACCTTTAGCGACAGCGATCACCCTGAACTATACGTCCCCGTTATTTTTAGCAGTGTTCATGCCATTAATGCTGCATGAAAAACCCAGAAAAATTCTGCTACTTGCATTAGTCATAGGCTTTATCGGCGTAAGCCTGCTGCTGAAACCAACCATTAGTCAGGACAGCTGGTTCGCCGGTTTGCTAGGACTCTTCTCCGGCATCGGCGCCGCACTCGCTTATGTACACGTAAAACAGCTCGGGCAACTTAACGAACCCGACTGGCGCACCGTGTTTTACTTTACTTTGGTATCGACAGCTGGTGCCGGTTTATGGATGCTGTTTGATACATTCCAATCGCTTGCCTGGCAAGATTTACTGATACTTTCCGGCCTGGGTTTGTCAGCCACTATTGCGCAGCTGGCACTAACACGCGCCTACCGCACAGGCAACACGCTGGTAGTCGCCAGCCTGGCTTATGTCACCGTTCTGTTGGCCAGCTTGTTTGGCATAGTGTGGTGGAATGAGCATTTAAGTTTTGACGCATGGCTCGCAATAGGCCTGATTATTGTTAGTGGCATGATCAGCATCCGTAGCTCGCAACCTGCACGAACAGACTCTAGATAATCACAGGCTTATTAGAAAAAGTCATATACGACTCAGATACTTAGCACTCAAATTACGTCTGGACAATTATTTCATTCAGCAGTAATCTAACCCTCCCGCGTTAAAAATGTAATTTTGTGAAATTTTGCTTGGTAAAAATCTGGTTAAAGCTGACACCAATGAAGCTATCGCGATTAAATTACTGGCTTAAATATATTGTGCTGATGGCGCTGGCAGCCCTGTTGTTAACAGGTTGCTTTGGCGGCACAGTTGCGCAGCAGCTGGCGAGGTCCTTGTTTATGCACGGAGCCGACAAAACGACCGCTGCTGTGGTAGACGCGCATGAACGTAATGAAAAAATTGCAGCTCAATATCTGGTACCCGCTAATACAAAACTCGATGATTTCCAGATAGCTTTTTTACGTTCCGGCTTTGAAGTTATCCAGCCCAAAATAGAAACACTCCCTCAGGCAGCTGAGCCAGTGGAATCCATATCCGGGCAGTTACAGGCAAGCAGACTGGTGAGTGTAGAAATATGGAGCCTGCTGATTGGTGATGAAAAACAAAATCTGCTTGAAAAAGCAAGATTACAAGGCTCCCAGCTCATTCCACCTAAAAACGAATGGGCAACATGGTATGTTGCAATTGGCGCTGCGGATGAACTTAAAACCGGCAATCACCAACAACCCATCACTTTCCTGATTCCGCCAGGCATCGGTAAAATGCGTACCGGAGCAAAAGCACTGGTGGAACTACCTGACAACAGTGAGTTAAGTATTGCACGCTACGCCCTCAATTAATTTACAACAAACTGCATCAGAGTACTTTACCCGTTTAGGGTGCAGACACATTTTAAAAAATTGATTTTCATATTTACATACCGCTGCAATGAACCTTAACTGGTTAAAATTGCCTCATCTCTGACTAAAATCATTACAATTAATTGTCAATTTAACAAAAATCAAATTATCAAGTTATGAATACATCTGGGTTTAAGGACTTTGAATCGGCATCCAAAGCGATTCTGGATTTTCTGCATAAGCGACTCGGCTTTGACCTCTGGATGATTACCCGGCGTGAGGGGGATGACTGGATTATTTTACAGACTGAAGATCATGGCTACGGTGTAAAGCCAGGATCAGTACTGAAATGGGGGGACTCTTTCTGCTCGCAAATGGTATTGGGCAACGGTCCAAACATAGCCCCAGATAGCACGATGGTTGCTGCATATTCCGACGCACCCATCGGGCGTGTATTAAAAATCAATGCTTACATAGGCTTACCGTTAACTCATGCTGATGGTTCGCTATTCGGCACCTTATGTGCCATTAACCCTACCGCACAACCAACCGCACTGCTGGATGAACAAGAGTTCCTGGAATTAATGACTGCCACTCTCAACACGATTCTGCAGCTGGAACTGAATCTGACCAGCATGACGCGCCGCGCCGAGTTGCTGGCTGAAGAATCTCTTACTGATCCGCTAACCGGACTCTATAACCGTCGCGGCTGGGACAAATTCTTAACCTCTGAAGAAGAGCGTTGCCGTCGCTATGGACATCCAGCCGCAGTCATGGTGATTGATATTGATGAGCTAAAGCAAGTCAATGACAAGATGGGGCATGGCGAAGGAGACAATTTAATCGTCCGCACCGCTGCTGTTCTTAGTCAGTCTGCCAGGGCACAAGATGTCGTAGCAAGGCTCGGCGGTGATGAATTTGGCATTATAAGCGTTGAATGCGACGCAGCCAGCGGCAAGGCGCTGTTTGAACGTATTCAGAAATCACTGGCAGCAGCAAATATCAAAGCATCTATTGGCTTAGCCAGCCGCAACCACGCTCTTGGGCTTGAGGCCGCACTGCAGGAAGCAGACCAAAATATGTATAAAATTAAACGTGCCAGACAATAACTTAAGCAAGATATTTAAAGCATCTAAATCATTTCAGTGAAATATCCGCGTATTAACCTAACTTAAACATTTAGCCTATAAAAAGCAGTTTTCCACGAAATTCACGAACATACACAAACAAAATCAAATAGTTACACATATTCAAGCTGACAACCAATGGGTAGCTGCAAAAACCTATCTATCTCCTTGTTTTGTTTCGTGCTTTTCGTGTTTTTTGTGGATGAAAAGCCGTTTCTAGGTTTAAAGATAAATAAAAAAATTCAGTTAAGCATCCAGCAGCCCGCTGCGCATCGCAATCAATGCAATTTCAGCCGAGTTATTCGCATTCAACTTCTGCTTGATGTTGTATAAATGCGTACCTACGGTGCGTGGACTCAAAAACAAGGTTTCGGCAATCTCATTGGTGGTTTTACCTTTAGCCAGCGCCATGAACACTTCAAATTCGCGCGGTGATAATACATCCACCGGATTCTGGTCACCTGAAAGCTGCTGAATCGCCATTTGCTGCGCAACACTTGCCTCAAGATACTTCTTGCCCGAAGCCACGGTACGAATTGCTTTGATCAGCTCCTCTGCCGCACTGCGCTTGGTTAAATAGCCCATGGCCCCTGCATTTAACACGCGCTTCGGGTGCACCGAATCCTCATGCGCTGATAACACCAGAATCTTGGCAGTATTATCTTTAGCCAGAATGCGTTCAATCGCTTCCAGGCCGCCAATACCCGGCATGGTAATATCCATCACCACAACATCAGGCTTATGTTCCACATAACGCTGAATCGACTGCTCACCACTTTCTGCCTCTGCGATTACTTTAATCTCTGCGTCCGATTCCAGAAGCATCTTGAACCCCATGCGCACAACTGCATGGTCATCCACTAGCATCACGTTAATCTGGCTCATATAGGCGTTCTTTCTTTTTAGTTAAATCTTTAAAGTGTTATTGGCTGGAATTATTGTTAGGTACACTAATATTGATCTTGGTACCTTGATTTGGTGCGGCAATGATATTAAAAGTTCCATTCAAGGCCTGCACACGCTCCCGCATGCCTAGCAAGCCAAAATGGATGGTCTGATCAACGGTGCACACATCCATGCCGATACCATTATCCTCTATGCTGAGCTGCAGTTCACCACTAGCCGTTTTTGTCAGCCGAATATCAATTTTTGTAGCCTGTGCATACTTGAATGCATTATTCAAAGATTCCTGAACGATACGATAGAGATTAATACTCACCGTTTCGCCCAGGCTCTGCAAATTGCCAGCTTCCAGGTTTTCAGACAAATGCAGCTGAATTTTAATATCCGGATATTGTGCCTGATAATTGGATACGACATCTTTCAACGTTTCAGCCAGTCCAAGATTGTCCATTGATCCCGGACGTAGCTGGCGCACAATATTATGCATGCCGTCATAGATCTGGTTCGCCGCAGAAACAATAATCTGCGCGCTGGAGGCAACTTCAGACATGCCCGCAGTGGTACTGTTGGTTTTGGCTTTATTGGCTATGCCAACGGCAAAAGTCTTGATGGCAGTCACATACTGCCCCAACTCGTCATGCAGCTCGCGCGCAAGACTTCTGCGCTCTTCTTCTATATGTTTTTGTATCAGGAATGTGAGTTGGCGATTTTCTTCGAGCTGGCGTTCGGCAGTGAGCGATTCTGCCATACGGTTCAGGCTGTGGCCGATACGGTCGAACTCCGGCAATGCGAGTTTAGGCAGGCGCGTTGTCAGATCACCTTGCTCAATGCTGTTAATTGCCGCCAGAATGCGGTTAATCGGTCTTAGCGAATGACTCAGCAGCAGGTATACCATCGTATTCAGCAGAATAAAGAATGCCAAACCTACCAGCATTAACTGCCGAAACCCCGACCATGCTTCACGAATCGACCCGGCCGAGCTTGAACTAATCACCAGCTTGCCATAGCGTATCTTGCGCTCCACAGTTTCCACCTTTGGCTGGACCAGCTTAACGAACCATTCCGGAGGCACCACATCGCTCTTGAACGTTGAATCCGGTGAACTGTAAATCTCACGCCCTTCATAATCATAAAGCTCGATATGGCTGCTGCGCACATATCCCAGCGAGCTTAAAAAGCTTTGCAGCACCAGATGCGTAGGCCCCATTTCCGGATTCAAGGCCGAACTGATAATCACTGTATCCAGCAACTGAACCGTTACGCGACTGGCAGCTTCCACCCGCTCGCGAATTGATACCCGGGTATCATTGACGAGAATAGTGCCGACCACCAGTATAAAAGCCAGTGAAAGCAGAGTAATCAGCAGATTTAAGCGAAAACGTAAACTCATAAGTTGAAATAGAAATGCGACATGTGTAGAGTTTAACAACTTTAATCAATAATCAACATACTGTTATTCATGATATGAATTCCTCATTTATCCTAACTGCTGCTTCTGCTATCCAGAATGCTATCCTGCAACACGAATCAGAACTGGAATCGTTAGACCGCGCAATTGGCGATGGTGATCACTATATCAACATGAAGCGCGGCGCACAGGTGATTGTAGAAATGCAGACTGAGTTGGCTGCCCTCCCGCCGGATGCCGCCCTCAACAAAATCGGCATGAAGCTGCTAAGCACCATCGGCGGCGCTTCCGGACCATTGCTCGCGAGCTTTTTTATGGGTATGGCGAAAGTCATCAAAGAAAAAGCTGACACATCCATAACAACTTATGCCAGTGCATTTGCAGCAGGCGTTGATACGATACGCCAGCGCGGCAAGGCCGACCTTGGTGAAAAAACCATGCTTGATGTGCTGATTCCGGTTGCGAATCAATTTAGCGCAATGGCCGCACAAGGTGCCAGCACTAAAGAAATCAGCACTGCCCTGAAGCAAACCGCCGAACAAGGCATGCTGTCAACCAGGGATTTAATCGCTACAAAAGGCCGCGCCGCTGGCTTGGGTGAGCGCGCGATTGGCCACATTGATCCGGGCGCAAAGAGTTGCCAGCTCATGATAGATACTGTCTGTAATTTAATAAAATAGAAAAAATAGCACTGTCATTCCCACCTACGCGGGGATGATGAAAACAGGATAAGAATATGAAAAAATTCATCAACAAAACAGACGACATCCTCACCGAGAGCCTGAGCGGCTTTGCCAATGCGCATAGTGATTTAGTCAGCCTTAACCTTGACCCGAACTACCTCACGCGCAAACAAAAAGCAGTTAACAAAGTCGCTATCATTTCAGGCGGTGGCTCCGGGCATGAACCCCTGCACGCCGGCTACATCGGCCACGGCATGCTTGACGCCGCCTGCCCGGGTCATGTATTCACCTCACCCACGCCAGACCAGATGCTGGCAGCAGCCGAAGCCGTGCATGCTGACAAAGGTATTTTATTTATTGTTAAAAACTATGCCGGTGACGTCATGAACTTTGAAATGGCGGCTGAAATGCTGCCGTTTGAATCTGCTACCGTACTCACCAGTGACGACTGCGCCGTGATTAACAGCACCTATACCACTGGCCGCCGCGGCGTGGCAGGTACGATGATCGTAGAAAAATGTGTAGGCAGCCTGGCTGAAACCGGTGCTGACCTGCAAGCATGCAAAGCACTGGGCGACAAAGTCAACAACCGCACCTCCAGTATCGGGGTTGCGCTCACGAGCTGTACGGTACCCGCTGCCGGTCGCCCAACTTTTGACATTAAGGATACCGAAATCGAAATGGGCGTCGGCATCCACGGCGAACCAGGCCGCAGACGCGAAACCATGCGCGAAGCCGATGCCATTGTGCACGACATGGTACAGGCGATTGTGGAAGACTTTGCTGCTAAGAATCTTGCAGTCAGCAATGCCGAAGCTTTGCTTCTGGTGAATGGCCTGGGTGCTACCCCAGCCATGGAGCTATACCTGATTTACAACACTGCTGCCAGATTATTCAACGATCACGGCATTAAAATTGTGCGTTCACTGGTTGGCAACTACACCACAGCACTCGACATGGCCGGTGCGTCTATTACCCTGTGCCTGCTGGATGACGAAATCAAAGCGCACTGGGATAGTCCGGTACATACGGCCGCGCTGAGATGGAGCATGTAAGCGCAGCAGACCAGACTGAACAAGCTCCCGCCATGCCAACCCAATAAAACTTTCTGAATCGCTGCTATGTCACAAGAATGTATCAAATGCGGAGCCTGCTGCGCTTCGTTTCGTGTTTCCTTTTACTGGGGAGAAACTAGCGCGCACGAGCAAGGCACCGTTCCTGCCGAGCTTACCACAGCGATCAGCCCGCATCACGTCTGCATGAAAGGTACAGAGCAAAAGCCCGTGCATTGCGTGGCGCTGACGGGTGAAGTGGGGAAACAGGTGAGTTGCAGCATCTATGAACAGCGTTCGAGCACTTGCCGTGAGTTTGAAGCCGGCACCGAGGATTGCATCAAGGCAAGAAAAATCCATGGCTTGCCCGAGCTGGATTTTGCTTAAATATATACTGCCTTAACTAAATAGCTACAAGGCAAGCAATCATTGTAGGGTGGGCAGATTCCGCTTAGATTAGGCAAACACTTGAAGTTCAGGCAAACACCTGATGCCACAATGCCGTAACCTTTTCTACATGATGTGCAATCGCTGGCAGTTCAACGGCCAACTGTGCCGCACCCTGCAATTTGAGCATATGCTGGGTATGGCGATACTCACGGTAAGCCGCAGCTACACTTTCTGCCAGATCAACGTCAATAATTTCAAGTTTACTCATTAACCTTAACAGACCGATATTGCCTATATTCCCGGTAAGCTCAGGATGATGTGGCGCATGCAACAGCACCAGATACTGCACCAGGAATTCCACATCAATAATGCCGCCAATACTCTGTTTTAAATCAAAAATACCGTCTTTCAGGTGTTGTGCATGACGCATCTTTTCACGCATGGCCAGCACTTCTGTTTTCAGTTTCACCTGATCACGCGGTGCAGTCATGACCTCAGCACGAATCTGGTCGAACGCCTTGCCTATACCCGCGTCACCCGCGACAAAACGTGCGCGCGTGATCGCCTGATGCTCCCACACCCAGGCCTTATGCAGCTGATATTCCCTGAACGCCGCCACGCTGCTCACAAGCAGGCCGCTATTACCATCCGGGCGCAGCTGCAGGTCGGTTTCATACAGCAGTCCTGCCGAGGTCAGGCTGTTAAACCAGTTATTGATACGCTGTGCGAAACGTGCATAAACCTCACCAGCTTCAGGCGCTTCATCGTCATACAGGAAAATAATATCCAGATCAGAAGCATAGCCCAGCTCTTTGCCACCGAGCTTGCCATAGCCAATGACCGCGAACTTAGGCACATCGCGATGTTTGCCGCGCACATTCGGCCATATCGTTTCCAATGCTACATTCAGTATCAGGCAAGCCAGGTCACTCAAATAGTCAGACAAAGTTTCCAAAGCCAGCTCACCGTTAATATCCTGCACCGCAAAACGGAATACATTGGCATGCTTGAAATGACGCATGATATCCATCTGCCGTTCGATATCCCCCTCGGCTTCTGTCAGTCGCCCGATCAGTTCGGCACGCAGCGCCGGAAAATCCGGCACCGCATACAAGGTGCGTGTATCCAGTAGTTCATCGAGCAGAATCGGGTGCTGTGCCAGATAATTGGCGAGCCACGGGCTGCTGCTGCATAACTTGACCAGCAGCTGCATCGCCTGCGCATGTTCAGCCAATAGCGCCAGATAACTGGCGCGGCGGCAGATGCTTTCCAGAAGATCAATGACGCGTGTCAGCGTGATGTCGGCATTGGCCATTTTGGCTGACTGCGAGATCACGTGCGGCATGACCGCATCGAAACGCTGACGACTCAGCTCCGGCAATTGCAGGTAACGGCTGCCCTGATGCAGCGTATTCAGGCGACGCAGTGTTTCCTCTGCCCCGGCAAAGCCGATTTTCTGCAAAGTTGCGACTGCTTCAGGCTCTGCCAGCGCTCCGTTCCAGATCGATTTTTCTAACTCAAGCGCATCTTTATCAGCAGTATCCTCTTCAAAAGTCTCATCAAAATGCTGCTGCACCTGTTTGCGGTAAACGTCCAATTGCGCCAAAAATTCCGGCCAGCCATAATTAGCTGTCTTTCCAAAATTCATTGCACTGGCAATCCGCGCTTTGGCTTCATCCGACTTGGGCAGTTCCTGCGTTTGCATATCTTCCAGATACATCAGGCGATGTTCCAGGTTACGCAAAAATACATAGGCTTCGCTAAGTTCCGCTACCGTTTTTTCTGGCAGCAAGCCTTTGTTTTTCAACAATTCCAGTACTGATAATGTTGGCTTGACCTGCAAACTGGAGTCGCGCCCGCCGCGTATCAGCTGGAATACCTGTGCGATGAATTCAATCTCACGTATACCACCGCGGCCAAGCTTGATATTATCATGCATGCCTTTGCTGTTTACATCACGTTGAATCTGTATTTTCAGATCGCGCATACTGGTAAATGCGCCAAAATCGAGGTATTTGCGAAACACAAAGGGCTTCAACAAGCGCGAAACCTGATTGCCACCTGTGACCTCACGGCCTTTAATCCACGCATAACGCTCCCACTCGCGCCCATTATTCTGGTAATAATCTTCCAGCGCATCAAGATTGCTCACCAGTGCGCCTTCTGAACCAAATGGGCGCAAGCGCATATCAACACGAAACACAAAACCGTCTTCGGTAATTTCATCAATAGCAGCAATCAGTTTTTTAGCCAGACGCGTAAAAAAATCCTGATTACTGATCGATTTTTCACCCAGCGTGTCGCCTTCGGCTTCATAAGCAAAGATCAGGTCAATATCCGATGATACATTTAGTTCGCCGCCGCCCAGTTTACCCATACCAATCACGATTAAATGCTGCGGTTCACCTTCGGCACTCACGGGTTGACCATAAGCATCCACCAGCCATGCATGGAGGTAATGAATTGCCGTATTGATGGCACACTCCGCCAGCTGCGAGGTTGTTTGCATGACTTCGTGCAGATCCGCCAGATTGTTCAAATCGCGCACAATCATGCGTGCCATCACATACCTGCGTAACAATCTGAGTGCATGCTTGAGGCTGGACTCATCAAAAATATTCTGCGACTGCAAAAATTTTTGCATGTCTTCTATCTTATAGCTTTTGTATAAGTTATCTAACAAATCCTGCAGTAACAAGGCATCTTTTGCCAGCATTCTTCCTAAAAAAGGACTACAGGAAACTGCATACAGCACATAAGCCTCATCATTAGATGGAATGCGGTTGTCAGAGAATAAATTATCGTGTGTTAGCATGGTTTTTTTCAGGTAATATTATGGTCGTTACAAATATGTAACATTTTAAGTTTCCGCAAATCTGCAGCTTTGATTATAAATGTGTAAGGGCATTTCTATAAATGCAGAGTTTGGGATGCAGTATTACCCGTAAAGGGCATGTCCACCAAGTGCCCGCTGTTTCACAGCGACCTTGGTGCCAAAGGCGCACGGAACGCAGTAACCGAGATAGTATCCAATATACAGCGAAGTTACGAGTACCACGCAACGCAGTAATGCGCCCAAAATGTGTATTTATAGAAGTGTCCGTTAATGTATTTAGAGGGGTTTTAAGCATGTCAATTGAGTCAGTTCTTCATGAAAACCGGGTTTTTGAACCAAGTGCAGACTTTGTAAAATCCGCCAACGTATCTGGCATGGCTGCATACAATGCGCTGTGTGCAGAAGCCTCAGCCGATTATGAAGGATTCTGGGCCAAACTGGCCCGTGAATTATTGATTTGGCACAAACCTTTCACAAAAACACTGAATGAAGACAACGCACCATTCTACAAATGGTTTGAAGACGGTGAGCTCAATGTTTCAGCCAACTGCCTGGACAAACACCTCAATACTATCCCGAATAAAACTGCGATTATTTTTGAAGCTGACGATGGCAGCACAAAAAACGTCACTTACAAAGAACTCTATCACCAGGTCTGCCAGTTTGCGAATGGCCTGAAAAAACTGAATCTCAACGTTGGCGACCGTGTCGTGATCTACCTGCCGATGGGTATTGAAGCGGTAGTCGCCATGCAGGCCTGTGCGCGCATTGGCCTGATTCACTCTGTCGTGTTTGGTGGCTTTTCAGCAAAAAGCCTGAACGAGCGCATCATCGATGCAGGTGCAAGAGCCGTCATCACCTCTGACGGCCAGTTCCGCGGCGGTAAAACCATGCCACTCAAAGCGGCGGTGGATGAAGGCATTGAAATGGGCGGCTGCGATACGATTGAAAAAGTGATCGTACTCAAAAAAACCGGCCAGGATATCGCGTGGAACAGCGATAACATCTGGTGGCACGATTTGATTGCCGGGGCTGCCGACACCTGCGAACCAGTCATGGTGAATGCAGAGCACCCATTATTCCTGCTCTATACATCAGGCTCTACCGGCAAACCTAAGGGCGTGCAGCACAGCTCCGCCGGTTACCTGCTGCATGCCATGAACACTATGCGCTGGACCTTTGACATCAAGGATAACGATGTATTCTGGTGTACCGCAGACGTGGGCTGGATTACCGGCCATAGCTACGTGGCCTATGGTCCCTTGGCAATGGGCGCGACACAGGTCGTATTCGAAGGTATTCCCACCTACCCGAATGCAGGCCGCTTCTGGGACATGATACAAAAACACAAAGTATCCATTTTCTACACTGCGCCAACTGCGATCCGCTCCTTAATCAAAGCTTCTGAAACCAACCCGGAAGTACACCCGAGAAACTACGACCTGTCCAGCCTGCGCCTGCTAGGTTCCGTAGGCGAGCCGATCAATCCTGAAGCCTGGATGTGGTACTACGAGAATGTAGGCGGCAGCCGCTGCCCGATTGCCGACACCTTCTGGCAAACCGAAACCGGCGGCCATGTGATTACACCATTACCGGGTGTAACGCCGCTGATCCCCGGCTCATGCACACTGCCATTCCCAGGCATTGATATTGATGTGGTAGATGAAACGGGCAAAGACGTGCCCTGGGGCACCGGTGGCCTGCTGGTCATCAAGAAGCCGTGGCCATCCATGATTCGCACCATCTGGAATGACCCGGAACGTTACAAGGCCAGCTATTACCCAGCAGACCTCGGCGGCAAAACCTATCTTGCAGGCGACGGTGCGGTGCGCGATGCGGTCACCGGCAACTTTACCATCATGGGTCGTATCGACGATGTACTCAATGTATCTGGCCACCGCCTGGGTACCATGGAAATTGAATCTGCACTGGTCGCTAACCACTTGGTAGCCGAAGCCGCTGTTGTGGGTAAACCGCACGATGTGAAAGGTGAGTCTGTGGTAGCTTACGTGGTGCTCAAAGGCCCGCGCCCACAAGGTGACGAAGCCAAGAAAATTGTGGCAGAGTTGCGAGACTGGGTCGGCCATGAAATTGGCCCCATCGCCAAGCCGGATGAAATCCGCTTTGGTGACAACCTGCCGAAAACCCGCTCCGGCAAGATCATGCGCAGACTTTTACGTACATTAGCCAAAGGTGAAGAGATTACATCTGATATTTCAACACTCGATAACCCGGCGATTCTGGAGCAATTGAAAGCAGTTGTGAAATAAATCAGGACGCTGATTATCAGCACTTAAAAATCTGGCACTTGAAAATCCAGAATAAAAAATCCGCAACTGGGCAGAATAGTCTATCTATTCTGCCTTTTTGCTGTCTATCACTCATCATCAGGAGCTATCCATTGAAACAACTTTTTATTTTTCTGTGCCTGCTTTCTGCAGCATCTGCATCTGAGGCCAAGCCTGCTTTCACCGGCAATGATTTCAGCGGCGTTTATGACTGCAAAGGCGATGACAGCCACGAAGGCAAATATACCGGCACAGTCACCATGACGCTTGTACCATCACAAAGCATTAACCAATATGGCGCTTACACATTCAAACTGGAAGTGCCCAACTACGGTACCTATCTAGGCCAGGCTGCGGCAAACGGCACCCATGCCGCCATGCACTTTGCACTGGCTGACCAATCGACAAAAGACTATGGCACCGGCATTGCCAGCTTCCAAAAGAACAAGGCCGGCAAATGGAGTTTCAGCAAGTTTTACTATGAGCCGGAATTCAAAGGCGGCAATTTCGGTACTGAAAAATGTACACAGCGCTAATGTCCATTCACCTAAATTACAGCACTTGAATAACAACTCTTGGCAATAAGGATAATCGCTTAATCTACGCAATCTGTATACTCAGGAGAAGCCGTGGTATTAGTTTTCCTGAGAATGCTTCCGTGAATTTTCATCTTGACACGCTATGCAAGCACTCCGATTTCCGGCTTCTGAAATGCATATCTAAGCTACAATCACATCGTGAAATCAAAAGGTCGCTATAGTTGCATCCCTGGCAATGCTGTTGCAGTACGCTGTTCAATTGCTTCTTCCGCAAGCGTTTTTGCTGAATCCATCAATACTCTGGATGCCAGGGAAGTTGGCTGCCTTAATGTATTTGTCATGCTCTTCTCCAGCGCATCACGCTCAGCTGTTAAATTAATCAACTGCTGCAGTGCGGCTTGCTGATCTGTTACTTTATCCAATTGCTTAACGGCTTCTTCTACGCGATTAGCGATTAAACTTGCCTGCTCAAATTCTTTCGCACCCGGAGTTGACAATGCTCTATGCTCATAGACTTGAGCCATTTTGTCCTGAAATTGATGGGCGGAAGACTTAATCCCTTGAAAGTCACCTTTTTCTATCGCAATTGCTAATTGCAAACGCTGTTCTACGAGTGCTTCTACTTTTTGCGCATATTGCAGATTGGGGCTTGCAGCCCTAGCAAATTGACCTGCTCCTGCGATATCCGTTAGATCCGGTGCAGCGATTTTTGCCACATTTGAATATTGGTTTGCGGCTTGCGCCATTCCTTGGATATCAGCAGTGTCTACGGCAGCATTTAATTTTGATTCTGCCTCTGCTAACAACTGTGGCTTCTGCGCCTTAAGCATTAAAAGTCGAAACTCTTCCGTGTCATATACAGCCAATTCGTTTACAGTTGCTGAAGGCAATGTTTCGCCCAGATTTTCTGCCGCAGAAAACATTGCACCAGCGATAGGTAAATCTCCAGCCTGTACTGCCCCACCCAAACCCTTCACAGGCATTGCCATCGCCATGGCACCTGGCACAGATTCCGGCAATAGTTCTGCTGCTGCCAATAATACTGCGCCCTGTGCTGTATGGGCTAATTTGGTAGCATTACTGTCATTTTGTGAATTGATACTGTCTACTACGTAGTTAGTAACCGCCTCTTTTACAGCTTGCTTGGCATCACTTACGATATTATCTGCTCGGTCACGAATAGCTTTATATTGCATAGCGAAACCGAGCATATCTGTCGCCTGCAAAGCAATTGCCTGCTGCAAAATTGAGGGCGACTCTGTTGATACAGACTCTTGAATATCTTGATCCATTGTAGTCATTTAAACTCCTACGATATAAAGTTTAAGTGTTTTTATAATCAACCACGAGTCCACTTAAAGCCATTTGCACAAGCAATATGTCTGGATTGGTATGGTTGCGATGCATTTCCTATTGAATAACATCTTCATTATAATCACATTTTAAATTTTACGGGAAATTTTCCCGTTAATATAAAGAAAATCGACTGCCCCACCTGTCGCAGTTGCCCTGCAGAAAAATATGCAGACTAATCAGTCGCTTCTAACCTCTATCAAACAGTCATCGATAGGTATATTCATGAGTACATTCGGTCACCTAGCCTGGTATTTCGACTCACTAACATTTGGAAATAACGGTGATACCTGTATTTCAGGTAAAATACGGACTTTTGTATTTTTCGCACTATCAACCACTCATGTCACTGCAAGAAGAAATCTCCCGCCGCCGCACTTTTGCCATCATTTCGCACCCGGATGCGGGTAAAACCACATTGACTGAAAAACTGCTGTGGTTCGGCGGTGCGATTCAGGTTGCCGGTGAAGTGCGCGGCCGCAAAGCGGCACGCCATGCCACATCGGACTGGATGGAACTGGAGAAGCAGCGTGGCATTTCGGTCACGTCATCCGTGATGCAGTTCCCATACCGTGAGCACATGATTAACCTGCTCGACACACCGGGCCATGATGACTTTTCTGAAGACACTTATAGAACGCTGACCGCCGTGGATTCCGCAGTCATGGTGATCGACTCGGTCAACGGAGTTGAAGCGCAGACCATCAAACTGCTGAATGTATGCCGCATGCGCGACACGCCGATTATCACGTTCATCAACAAGCTGGATCGTGAAAGCCGTGCCCCGATTGAGCTGCTGGACGAAATCGAAACCACACTCGGCATGGAATGCGCGCCGATCACCTGGCCCATCGGCATGGGCAAGACTTTCCGCGGCGTGTATCACTTGTATAACGATGAAATTTCCTTCTTTGACCCACGCGCAGAGAAAGGCACCTCTGAAGTGATCAAAGGCCTAGATAACCCACGCCTGGATGAGCTGCTTGGCCATCAGGTAGAAGAACTGCGCCTGGATATTGAACTGGTGCGCGGTGCATCGCATACTTTTGACAAAGAACGCTACTTAAGCGGCAAACAGACACCGGTATTCTTCGGTTCTGCCATCAACAACTTTGGTGTGCAGTCATTGCTGGATGCGGTCGTTGAACTGTCACCGCCGCCACAGTCGCGCAACACGGCAAGCCGCCCGGTTGCGGCAGATGAAGGCAAGTTCTCGGGTTTTGTGTTCAAAATTCAGGCCAATATGGACCCGAAACACCGTGACCGTATCGCATTCCTGCGCGTATGTTCGGGCCGCTTTGAACGCGGCATGAAAATCAAGCAGGTTGCCACCGGTAAAACACTGAGCATTAACAACGCCATTACGTTTATGGCGCAGGACCGTACCACGATGGATGAAGCCTATTCCGGCGACATTATCGGCATTCCTAACCACGGCACGGTAAAACTGGGCGATACCTTTACCGAAGGCGAAAACCTGAAATTCACGGGCATTCCTTCATTTGCGCCGGAGTTTTTCCGCCGTGCGCGCATCAAGAACCCGATGAAGATGAAACAACTGCAAATCGGCCTCAAACAGCTGGCTGAAGAAGGCGCAGCACAATTGTTCCGCCCGCTGCTTTCAAACGACCTGATTCTGGGTGCAGTAGGTATGCTGCAGTTTGAAGTGGTCGCACACCGTCTCGAACATGAATATGGTGTGGACATGGTATTTGAGCCATACGACTGCTATACCGCACGCTGGCTGCATGGCAAAGATGCAGACCTGAAGGCGATTGCTGATAAGTATGGCTTTAACGTAGCACTGGATGGCGCAGATGATTATGTATATCTGGCGCCGAATCGCGTTAACCTGCAAATGGCACAGGAACGCTATCCAGATATAGAGTTTAAAGAAACTAGGGAAATTGCTTAAATTACTTTAATGAGAACTTTTTACTAAATTATTCTTAGCTTAAACCCATATCAATTTCGTCATTCCGGCGAAGGCCGGAATCCAGACAGCGCGAAATGGCATTAAAGAAATTTGGTGAACTCAACTTACAATTTACAAATAATTTTATGGTTTGATATTTAACACCTAAAATCATGGTGAAATTTTCATGGCCTTAATAGCGTCTTTAATTAGATACCTTGCCTGGATTCCAGCCTCCGCCGGAATGACAATCTACTTCCTATGATGTCAACCTGTCCTTGTGAAAGCGGTAAACCTTACAGCAAATGCTGCGGGGTTTACCATCTGGGAACCCCTGCCCCAAGCGCTGAAGCCCTGATGCGCTCACGTTACAGTGCTTACGCACTCGCGAACCAGAACCCGGCTTTAACCGATTACCTGCTGCAAAGCTGGCATGCTGACACAAGGCCGCAACACCTGGACCTGAGCGGCGAAAGCGCAATAAAATGGCTGGGCCTGCAGATTAAGCGACATCATAATATTGATGCAGAAAATGCCATTGTCGAATTTGTAGCGCGCTACAAACCTGCTGACAACCCAGGTGGAAAAGCTGAAAGACTACACGAAACCAGTCGCTTCAAGCGCATCGAAAGTCGCTGGTATTATGTAGATGGTGATTATCAATAACGACTGCATCTTCAATAAATTTTTTCATAATTCCATCATAAATCCTACATAAAAACTTCACGCTAAATTCATATCCGCTGGCTAATATACCTTTCGTAACGCTCACGCAAAAATCCGAAAAAAGTTGAGCTCAACATGAGATGACCATCATGGTGTACGAAAAATCTGCGCTTGGTTTTAATGAATTTATCACTGACAAACGCACACTGGGTGTACGTGAACGGCAGGTACTACTGCTTGTTAACGGTGTACGTAAATTAGATGACCTGGAAAAGTTTTTTAAAAAAGACCTGCTAATTGATACGATCAGAAAGCTGGAATCGGAAGGCTATATTTATCTGCCGCTTGATCATAAACAAAACCAGCAACAGCAGCCGCAACACACAAACACCTTTCCTGCCACACTTTCATTTTTAGATGTTCAGGATACGACTGCGTCTATTTGCCCGGTCAAGCTAGCGGCTGTAAAAGCCATACTCATTGAAGCGGCTGATGACTACCTGGGTATTATGGGGCGAGGCATCAAAGCGAAGATTGAAGCCTGTGAAAATGAAGATAGCCTGAGACAGTCAATTTCAAGCTGGCATATGGCCATGCGTGAATCAAAACTGGGACGTGAATCTGCAAGTTTTTTAATGGAGCAGATTCACCAGACCCTGGAAGGAAAACTTATAGAAGGCAAAGCTGTAGCTGCAAATGATAACGGGCAGCCGCAGCACTAACGTGCCGAGCTGCCTATCGCTAATCAGGCGCTCTCGAACGCTTCGCAGAGCTGACTTAACAACTGGCCAAAAATCGGCAATATTTCATCTACATCGTGCGGACTGTCATCATCCGTTCCTGCGATCACAAATGCAATCACCACCTTATCCAGATTTTCCCTGAACTCCACCCAGTGCTCAGCCTCTGCTTCTGCAATCAGCTGAAATTTATTAAAGCCTGACTCAATGATTTCAATCAGTTCAGCATCCGGCAAGCCTGCAAATAAAGTCTTCGCAATCGTAATCTGTGCGGTTGGAAACTCCGGGTTGATATCCTCACGTGCCAACGGCGTTGTGAAAAAGGCATACGCCAACAGTGCAAATGCCTGATACACACTCAGCATATCAAAATTTTCAGTGCGCTCTTCCAGCGGCGAACGGCCGGCAGCCTGTATCGCTTTGAAAGTTACATAACAGCTCAGGTAATCCGCGGCATTTAATGCGTCGTATTCATCCAGATTGGTGTTTGGCGTTTCATCATCACGCAATGAAGCAGCCATACTTATGGCATGCATGAGCTTTAATCGTTGTGAATAAGTAGTTTGCATTGTTAAATCCTATCTAATTTTAAAATCTAAAAACTATTAAACCGCCGACGTTCGCCGATTAATAAAATACTTAATCTATTACAGGCATCGCTTCCAACTGCTCATGCAGCTCCAGCCAGCGTTCCTCGGCAGTTTCGAGCTTGCTTGCCAATTCTGCCTGAGTTTTCAGTAACTGCTGCAATTCTGTTTTATCAGATACACTATAAAGTGCAGTATCGTTTAAACGCTCATCGCAGGTTTTTTTATCTGTCTGCATTTGCGACATATTACGCTCAATCTGCTCCAGCTCTTTCAGCAACGGGCGACGTTCGGCAATCCGCGCCTGGCGCTCTGCCTTGCTCTGTGCTCTGTCGTTTTTGTTTGGCTTATCCGGCGCTTGCGATTGTGCTGCCT
The DNA here is from genome assembly GCA_964622195.1 of uncultured Methylotenera sp. Classification (GTDB taxonomy): domain Bacteria; phylum Pseudomonadota; class Gammaproteobacteria; order Burkholderiales; family Methylophilaceae; genus Methylotenera. The sequence continues at coordinate 58,214 of CAZUOQ010000005.1, forward strand.
GCTTTTCCTTTAAACGCTGTTCATTCAGCCATTGGCTGTAATCTTCCAGATCACCGTCAAAAGCTTGTGCTTTACCGTCCGCGACCAGAACAAACTGGTCACAGGTAGCGCGCAGCAATGCCCTGTCATGCGAAACAAGGATGACGCCACCTTCAAAATCCTGCAAAGCCAAAGTTAAGGCATGGCGCATTTCCAGATCCAGATGGTTGGTCGGTTCATCCAATAGCAACAAGTTCGGGCGCGTCCAGATCAGCAATGCGAGTGCCAGCCGTGATTTCTCGCCACCGGAAAAATTAGCACAGGGCGACCTTGCCATATCGCCTTTAAAATCAAAACCACCCAGATAATTCAGGTGCTCCTGTTCACGCGTCAGCGGGTCCAGCTTCATCATATGCTGCAGCGGCGACTCATCCGGCCGCAGTTGCTCAAGCTGGTGCTGTGCAAAATAGCCAATGTTCAGGTCTTTGCCTTCCACGCGCTTACCTGACAAGGGTTCCAGTTCATGTGCCAGCAGTTTAATCAGCGTAGTTTTACCTGCACCATTCTTGCCTAGCAAGCCAATACGTTCACCCGGCCGTACTGCAAGCTCTATATTACTGATCAGCGGCTTATCACCATAGCCCACACTCATGCTATCCAGCACCAGCAGCGGGTCAGGGGCGGCAGTCGGCGCCCTGAACTCGAAGCTGAATTGTGAATCAACGTGTGCGGCAGAAATCATCTCCATGCGTTCCAAAGCCTTGATGCGGCTTTGTGCCTGACGTGCTTTGGTCGCCTGCACACGAAAACGGTCAATATAACTTTGCAAATGCGCGACTTTGCGCTGTTGTTTTTCAAACATGGCTTGCTGCAGGGCAAGTTTTTCCGCACGCTGGCGTTCGAAATCCGAGTAACCGCCGCGATATAATGTCAACGTTTGCTGCTCAATATGCGCAATGTGATTCACAATCGCATCCAGAAAATCGCGGTCATGCGAAATCAGGAACAAAGTACCGCGATAGCTTTGCAGCCAGCTCTCAAGCCAGATTACCGCATCCAGATCCAAGTGGTTGGTAGGCTCATCCAACAGCAGCAAATCGGAACGGCACATCAGTGCCCGTGCCAAATTCAAGCGCACACGCCAGCCGCCGGAAAATGTAGAAACCGGCTGTAGCAATGCGGCTTGACTGAAACCCAGGCCACTCAGCAATTCAGCCGCTCGCGCTTTGGCGCTGTAGCCATCTACATCAGCCAGGCGCTGGTGCAGCTCGGCAATCAGTTCACCCTGATGATTAGCCTCAGCCTTGGCCAAGGCCGACTCGATTTCGCGCAGCTCTACATCACCATCCAGCACAAATTCAATGGCAGGCATCGGCAGTGCCGGCGTCTCCTGCGCCACATGCGCTACTACCCAGCTTGCGGGCATTTCAAAATCACCCTTTTCCGGATGAAGTTCGCCGCGCAGCATGGCAAAAAGCGAAGATTTTCCTGCGCCGTTTGCACCGGTCAGACCAACTTTGTGGCCTGGATGCAGTTGCAGATTAGCACCCTCAATCAGGATTTTTGTGCCGCGAGTTAATGTAAGTTGTTTAAATTGAATCAAGTAATTACGCTCTAAAATAATGGCAAGTTTGGCTAAAGCTCGTCAACCAAACTTTAATTAACCCGCTATTCTAAATGATTCAGGAAACAGTTCTCATAAAACTTTCATTTTTTGCGCATAAAATGCATCAGCAATACAGTCGGATTTACATTGTATTTACATCTGAAATCGCTTGCAAAACGCACTAGCTGACTCATATTGCAGTAAAATGCAGGCTTAACAAATAATTCAAATAAAATTGATCAAATAATGCTTAAAAAATCCATGCTCTGGTTATGGCGTTCAGCACTATGGCTCACCGGGGTTATGTTGTCGATTATTCTGATAGCAGCATTAACCATTCAGTTCTGGGTAATGCCCAATATTGGCGAATATAAAAACACGATTGCCTCATTTGCTACAAAAGCTGTCGGGCAAAAAGTCACTATCGGTGACATCAATGCGCACTGGCACGGCATTAACCCGCAGATCTCGATTAGCAATATCGATATATTCGATGCAGAAAATCGCCTTGCTTTGCAGCTTAAAAACACCGAAGCTTCCTTGTCCTGGCTGAGCATACCGGTACTGGAGCCGCGACTGGACGCTTTGACCATCCGCTCGCCTGAACTCACCATCCGACGCATTGCTTCCGGGGAAATTTTTGTAGCCGGCATCAGCATGAGTGGTGAATCCAAACCGGCGTTACCTAATTGGCTGCTGCGGCAAAATGCAGTAGAAATTACCCAAGCCAAAATTATCTGGCTTGATGAAAAACGTAATGCCCCAGCACTAAGCCTGGACAATTTTAACCTAAGTCTGCATAGCCCGTTATGGAGAGGGCTGGTTAAAAATCACAGTTTCAAAGTGAGCACTATCCCTTCTGTCGGCACCAGAAACCCCATATTGATCGATGGCAGCTTCTATGGCGACGATGCAAGCCAGACGCAGGAATGGGATGGGCACATCAATCTGGCATTAAAAAACACCAATCTGGCTGCATTTAAAGCCTGGATTGATTATCCAATTGATGTGCATACCGGTATCGGCAGTACAAATATAAAAGCTGACTTCAAGAACCATGAACTGCAATCAGTTAGCAGCAATGTTGATATTCAGGACCTGCAAATACAAACCAAACCAGGCGTATCACCGCTAAAACTGTACAAACTAAGCGGCAACCTTAACTTTGAGAACTTAAGCAAGTTTCAACTGATTGGCGCCACCACAGCAAAAACCGGCTACAAATTCAGTGTGGATCGCCTATCTGCCAGTGCCGATAATGGACTCAAGCTTCAGGATCTAAAAGCCGATTATTCCAATACAACAGTTGGCAAGCAAACCTTTAACCTTGAACTCGCGAGCTTTAATCTGGCAGGTGTGCATAACTATCTCGAGTTGCTGCCTTTGCCTGCGGAATTGCATCAGCATATCGCTGCGGCAGCCCCTAGTGGCACGCTTGAAAATCTGGAGCTATATTGGGAGGCAGTTAACAACCAGACTACTGCTTACCGTGTTAACTCAGAGCTCAAAAACTTAAGCATTAACGCACAAGAGCAGCTACCTGGCTTTAACAATTTATCAGGTGAATTAAAGGCCAGCCAGAAAGGTGGCCAACTGCTGCTCGACACAACGAACAGTAAACTGGACCTTAAAGGTATCCTGCGCTGGCCGGTACCGATAAACAGCCTGAACGGAAAAGTCAGCTGGAATATTAAAGACAAAATAACCGAGATCAATGTGATAGATTTGGATATCAGTAATCCACATTTATCCGGCACATTGAATGCCAGCTATAAAATGGATGGTATTAAAGGCGGCTTTCTGGACCTGACCGGTAAGTTTGATAAAGGCGATGCCAAATATGCACTTTATTACTACCCCATCATGCTCGGCGAAGCGACCCTGCACTGGCTTGATACGTCAATTCTGGCCGGTCATGCTGAAGATATTAATCTCACGGTAAAAGGACGCCTGGCAGATTTTCCATTTGTTGACAGTAATAACCGCCTGGATCCAAAACTTGGGGTATTCAGGGCGAGCGCAAAACTGAGTAATATACTCCTGGAGTACGGCACCGGCTGGCCGGTGATTAACAATCTTGGACTTGACCTCCTGTTTGAAGGCAAACGCATGGAGCTTAATGCGCATACCGGCAAGATACTTGGCAACCAGATCATTAAAAGCAAAACGACCATTGCCCAGCTTGATGCTGACTACCCTATTCTCAACATCACCTCCGAAGTTACCGGTCCAGTCAGCGAAGGCATCAATTTCGTAAACAAAAGCCCGGTGCTGGAAGTGACGCAAGGCTTCACCGAAAGCTTAAAAACCAGCGGTAGCGGCAAACTGAGCCTTGGCCTGATGATTCCCATGCAGAACCTGGATGCGGCAAAATACAAAGGCTTATACCAGATCACGAACGGCAGTATGGAGAGCGCGAATATTCCTGCACTTAGCCAGATTAACGGGCTGCTGGAATTTACCGAAAGCAGCCTTGCAGCCAGAAATATCAAAGCGTATGCATTTGGCTCACCGCTGGCATTCAACCTGAGTTCCGGTAAGGATAAAACGATCCGCGTTGCAGCGAGAGGCCGTTTGAGCGAAGATGGTCTTAAACAGTTATTCAGAGAGCAGAGCTTTGAGAAAGTCTCAAACTACATTAGCGGCAGCACTGAATGGACAGGCAATATCCTGATTCAGAAACCGCACGTTGACATCAGCATTCGCTCTGACCTGGCAGGTATTAGCTCCAAATTTCCGGCACCACTAGATAAAGCTGCTGACCAACAGCTAAATCTGCTCATAGATAAAAAGGAGGATGCAAGCTCCGATACTATCCGTGTCACGCTGGGCAATAAAATTGCGGCAAGGATTATCCGTTCAGCAGAAAACAATAAGCTTAAATTTCAGCACGCTGATATCAGGTTCAACCCTGATGCATCTTTCGGCAGCGCGGACACTGAAACCACTCAGAACAGCCAGCTAGCCGGTATATCAATCAATGGTAAACTGGATTATCTCAATGCTGATGACTGGCGCTATGTCATAAAAAATATCGCAAATGGCAGCAAGCAGCAGGCACAATTCTCAATCCAGAAAACTGCGCTTACTATCAATGCACTGGACATCTTCGACCGCCGTATCAACAACCTGAAAATTTCCAACATCGCCAACAAGGAAGGTTTACAGGCAAATATTCAGAGCCGTGAAATCACCGGCGACCTGCAGTGGATCAACCAGAATAACGGCAAACTGATTGCACGCCTGAGCAACCTGACCATACCTGGCAATGCCCCGGACAAGCTGTCGGCAATCAAAGACTCGGGTAACACTGCCCCGCAGCAGTTTGTTAAACTTGAGCAGGATTACCCGGCACTGGACATCGTTGCAGATAATTTTGAATTTAATAAGAAAAATTTCGGTGCGCTGGAACTGGTTGCTTATCCGCAAAATGACAACTGGGACATCCAGAAAATCAAATTCAGCAACCCAGACAGTGTCATCAGTGCAGAAGGCCAGTGGAACAACTGGATCAGAAGTCCGAATACTTTCCTGAACGTCAGCTGGGACATCAAGGATCTGGGCAATACACTGAAAAGGTTTGGTTACCCGGATACGGTCAAAGACGGTGCCGGAGAATTAAAAGGCAGGCTGCATTGGCCTGGAAGCCCATCACAGTTTGACACTACACGCCTCAACGGCGAACTGGAGTTTGAAGTCCGTAATGGCCAGATTCTGCAAGTACAGCCTGGTGTTGGCCGCCTGCTTGGCTTGTTAAGCCTGCAAAGCCTGCCGCGCAGACTGACTTTGGACTTCAGGGATTTATTCAGCAATGGCTTTGCTTTTGACAAAATCAATGCAACGGTTAAAATTAGCCAAGGCGTCATGCGGAGCGACAACTTCGTCATGTCAGGCCCGGCTGCTGATGTAGAAATGAAAGGCGAAACCAATTTGCAAAAAGAAACTCAACATCTTTTTGTTAAAGTAATGCCGCGCATTAGTGACAGTCTATCTCTGGCTGCGCTAGCAGGAGGTCCTTTAGCGGGGGCTGTGGCGTTTTTAGCACAAAAAGTCCTGAAAGACCCGCTCAATAAAATCATCTCTACCGAATATGAAATTACGGGCACCTGGGATAACCCGCAAGAAGTTAAACCTGCTGAAGATAGCAACAAACAGCAAGGCAGCAGCCTTATTTCACCAACAAAACAATAATTCACCGGATTAGATATGGCGATCACCTCCCGAGTAAAAACTACCAAAGCTAAACTTAGCAAAGAAAATGCCAATGACATTGTCAAAATAGCTGCTATCCAAATGGCATCAGGTCCTTATGTCAGCGCAAACCTCAGTGAGGCGGAGAGACTCATTGAGATTGCAGTGAATCAGGGTGCAAGATTAGTGGTTTTACCCGAGTATTTTGCCATCATGGGCTTGAAAGATACTGACAAGATTAAAGTCCGTGAGCAGGAAGGCCAAGGGCCGATCCAGGAGTTTTTAAGCAAGACTGCCAAAAAACATAAAATCTGGTTAATCGGCGGCTCCGTACCACTTTCAGGCAACTCGCCAAACAAGGTAAGAAATAGCTGCCTGGTTTATGATGACAAAGGCAAGCAGGTCGCACGTTACGACAAAATTCATCTATTCGGGCTGGATTTAGGTAATGAGCACTACCATGAAGAAACCACGATTGAACCCGGCAGCGCGATCAAAGTGGTAGATACACCTTTCGGCAAGATCGGACTGTCTATCTGTTATGACCTGCGTTTTCCGGAACTCTATCGTGCAATGGGCGAAATCAATATCATCGTCGTGCCATCCGCCTTTACCGATACGACCGGCAAAGCGCATTGGGAAACCCTGGTACGCGCCCGCGCGATTGAGAACCTGTGCTATGTGGTTGCCTCAGCACAGGGTGGCTACCATATTTCAGGCCGCGAAACACATGGCAACAGTATGATAGTTGATCCGTGGGGTGTCGTATTGGATAGGTTGCCGCGCGGTTCTGGCGTGGTGATGGCGACCATGAATCCCAAATATCAGGAAAGCCTCAGAAAAAGCTTACCGGCATTGCAACATCGCACGATTAATGTGGTCAACCCGAGTTGATCATAAATTTACATAGTTAAAACATACACAATGAAAAATCAGGAAATACCAGACAGCTCCAGTCCCATCATCGGCTCCCACTTTGACGAGGCCACGCGTGCGCTGCTTGCTCCGGCAAGTCTGGACATTGCAAAACTGCAAAACGTGCTTGGCGATATGATGTCGCACAAGATTGACTATGCAGACCTGTATTTCCAGTATAGCCGCAGCGAAAGCTGGGGGCTTGAGGAAGGCCAGGTTAAATCTGGCAACTTCTCGATTGATCAGGGTGTTGGCGTACGTGCAGTCAGCGGCGAAAAAACCGCATTTGCCTATTCCGATGATATCAGCCTTGAAGCATTACAAAAGGCAGCTATTGCCACCAAATCCATCGCCTCAGTTGGCAATGAACAAACGGCAAAATCAATCATCACTTCAAAATCTCCGCAACTGTACCTACCGCATGACCCGATTGCCTCATTATCGGCGGAGGCCAAAGTAAAACTGCTGGAACATCTGGAGTCTATCGCGAGAAAGCTCGACCCGCGCATCACACAGGTGACTGCTTCAATCGCCGGTGAATATGAAGTTGTGATGGTGGCACGCCACGACGGCGTAATGGCGGCTGATGTGCGCCCACTGGTGCGCGTAGGCATCAACGTTATTGCAGAAAGCAATGGCCGCCGTGAACAAGGCTCAGCAGGTGGTGGTGGCCGTTTTGACTACAGCTACTTTACAGATGAAGTGCTGCATGACTATGCACAAAAAGCCGTACATCAGGCACTTGTGAATCTGGATGCACGCCCTGCCCCGGCCGGCAGCATGACTGTGGTGTTGGGCGCAGGCTGGCCTGGCATTTTACTGCATGAAGCGATTGGCCATGGTCTGGAAGGTGACTTCAACCGCAAAGGCAGCTCAGCGTTCAGCAACATGATCGGCCAGCAAGTCGCGGCAAAAGGCATTACCATCGTAGACGATGGCACGATTCAAGATCGCAGAGGCTCATTAAGCGTAGACGATGAAGGCAACCCAACCAGCAAAACCGTATTGATTGAAGACGGTATTCTGCGCGGCTACATTCAGGATACCCTCAATGCGCGTCTCATGAACATGCCGCTTACCGGCAATGCACGCCGTGAGAGCTACGCACATGTTCCGATGCCGCGCATGACCAACACCTACATGCTGAACGGTACCACTCCGCCAGAAGAAATCATCAAATCAGTGAAAAAAGGCTTGTATGCAGCTAATTTCGGTGGCGGCCAGGTAGATATCACCAGTGGCAAATTCGTATTCAGCGCCGCCGAAGCCTATATGATTGAAGATGGCAAAATCACTTATCCGGTCAAAGGCGCGACCCTGATTGGCAATGGGCCGGAAGTGCTCAAACGTGTTTCCATGATTGGTAATGACATGTTACTGGATAGTGGTGTAGGTACTTGTGGTAAAGAAGGACAAAGTGTGCCAGTTGGTGTAGGCCAACCCACGCTCAAAATTGACGGACTCACAGTCGGTGGAACGGGCGCCTGACAGGCTTTGTTGCTGAATTGATACACTGCGTAGCACGTGCGAGCACGTATATAGGCGCACTTTCATAAAAATGATATATAACTCCATGTAAGATAAGAGTAGCATATAACCATATACAGAAAGGGGCTTCATGATGACTGACACTAAAGAACCACAAACAGCTGCCAAACCGAAAAAAACTGCAGCCAAACCAAAAACAGCTGCTAAAGCTCCCGCAGCCAAAACAGCTACCGCAAAAAAAACTACTACAAGCACAAAAAAACCGGCCGCTAAAAGAACCAAAACCACAGACATTACACCAGAGCATCGCTATCGCATGATAGAAGTGGCTGCCTATTATCTGGCAGAAAAAGATGGTTTTGCCGGCAGCCCAGTAGAATATTGGATTGCGGCAGAACAACAAATCAGCAAGTAACTTCGCTGTTTTAAAATACTGGCTTTTGCGTATTAATATTAAGTATTAATATTAAAAAGCAGCCTATCTAATTGAACCGTGCATATTTAATGGTTTGCGCGAATAAGCACTATTTACCTATTTTCTACACTTGCGTATCACATTCTATGCAGAATTTAGTTCTTGTTTTCAGAATCAACTCAAGTACAGATTCATTCCATATTCCACATGTCACACCCACATATCTTTTAATTGTAAGAAGCTGATATTTGACAGTCATTTAATGTAGTGTTAGCCTGATAAAAAAGGGAAAAAATCCCTTTTTTAAAATTAAATATCAGGAGGTACTTACTGTGGCAGCCGATAGCGTCAATAACTACACAAGCTTCTTAAGCATCGCCAACGTGAACCATTTAGGTGGATCCTACAGTGATGCGGAAAAAGTCGATAAATTCAACACGGCTAAAGCTGTGTCAGACAAACTGGGATTACCACTGAACATTCAGAAAGAAAAAACTCAAACATTCCAGGACAAACAAACCCGACTATTACACGTGTTTGAAGCAACCATGCTGGAAGCAGGACATACCTCATTGTTAAACGCAGAAGCGCTGGGAGAAACCGGTGCACATTTAAGAGGTGAATTATCGACGGCTAATCTGCATAATATTTTTAAGGATACCAATAAAGACACTCGCTGGGCATTTAGCCAGAACCCGGATGGTTCAATCACCCCGGTAGAAAGTACTAAACCAATGCATACGTTTGCAGATGGGCGCACGGTGCCGACACTTAATCGGACAGAGCTTGCAAACATGGTAGTTAATCATGTTGACCGGCATGTCACAATAAATGTAGTAGATGCAGTATTAGCCAACACAGTAAACAGCACTAATTTGGCAGGCCGCACTGGATATGCGAAGTACGATTTTTATGATTATCTGAAAGAAAATGCAGAGAATTATGTTAAGTTAGCTAAAGAAAAAGGTGTTTTAATTGCAAAAAAAATCCCTGAACTAGGTGCTCCTATTTTAGCGATAACCAGTTTATATGCAGCATCCATGGCAGCCACTGCAAACACTACGGACGACACACTTACCAAAACAAGCAAGATATTGAACGCTGCTACGGAAGATATTGGGGGGGGAGCCGCCCGAGCGGCAGTAGCCGGGGATTATGAAAAGGCACTGCACAAAGCTGCAGAACTGATACCTGTACCCTACGCTGACGAGGCTTTAGCCGAAACTTTACGCTCCAAAGAACAGCAAGCGGTGATTGACGCATTACCGAAAGATACTGCAACTCTGACCAGCATGCAGTCAAACATGAAGCTGGCGCCGATTGACCGTCACCTGGCCGAGTATCAACTGCATTATCTTGAGGCCAAAGAACATGGCAATTTAATTGATGGCATGTCCGCTGCCAGCACCCTCACCAATCTCGCAGAAATGAAAATCAAACTGGAAACACAATGGAAAGCCGAGGCCAATACCTTCATCGCTGCAACCCAATATCCGGAAACCGATTGGTCGCAATTTAAAAAAGAACACCCCAATCTGGCAATACAGGCAGACCTGCACACAGCTGCACAAAACAGCGGCCACCCGCAGGCATTTGTCGCGCGCATGGATGAAATCATTGCCAAAAATACCGCACAAGGTATGCCAATGCAGCCAATCGCACAGCAATTGTCGCAATTTAGCCAGCAGCAACACCCAGCGAATGAACCTGTTATTGAACAAGCTGCATCTAGATAGCACCGGCATATAAAAAAAGCATTAAGCATCGCGCATAACAGTTAGCGTGACGAAACAGCTATAATATCGTGTTTATCATTTTAATAGATACGGCATCATAAATCTCATGCAGTCATCCTTGCAGCACCCATGGTCTATTCCAAAACCGGGGCAAGTTGCCCGCGTTACGCTTCCTGTTACAGGTGAAGACAGTCTGGCGCTTGCAAACCTTGCAGCCGAATTAAAAGAAAAAAAACATAATCGGCCACTAGTAATCATTACTTCCAATGCATTTGATGCACAACGCCTGCTCGAGGAAATCCCCTACTTTGTGCCAAGCCTGAGCGTGCATCTGCTGCCAGACTGGGAAACACTGCCTTACGACCAGTTTTCACCGCACCCGGACCTGATTTCAGACCGGTTAACGACGCTTTATCACATCGCGCAGAATGCCTGCGATGTCATTATCGTGCCGCTATCAACTGCACTGATACGCTTGAGCCCCAAGGCTTATCTGAGCGCCAACACCTTCATGCTCAAAAAAGGCCAGAAGCTGGACCTGGAAGCCATGCGCAAGCAATGCGCCGAGGCAGGGTATCATCATGTCACACAAGTAGTGGCACACGGTGAATTCAGCGTTCGTGGCGGGCTGGTGGATTTATTCCCTATGGGTTCAGCCCTGCCCTACCGCATTGACCTGTTCGATGACGAAATCGAGACCATCCGCACCTTTGACGTTGATACGCAGCGCAGCCTCTATCCGGTGCCGGAAATCAGACTGCTGCCTGCGCGTGAATTTCCGCTCGATGAAGCCGGCATTGCCACTTTCAGGAGCCAGTTCCGGGAAACCTTCGAGGGTGACCCGCAGCGTGCAAAGATCTACAAGGATGTCAGCAAAGGCATCGCTTCCGGCGGTATCGAATGGTATCTGCCATTGTTTTTTGAACAGACTGCTACCCTGCTCGATTACCTGCCAGCCGACAGCCTGCTTTGCCTGCACGGCGACCTTGACCAGAGCGCGCAGCAATTCTGGCGCGAGGCACAATCGCGTTACCGCACACTGGCGCATGATGCAGAGCGCCCGCTGCTGACACCGGAAACCCTGCTGATAAAAACAGAAGATTTTTTTGCATCTACCCATGCCTTTGCACGGCTGGCACTATCGATTGATAAAACCGGCAACGGTTTACCGGCGCTTGATATTGAAAGACGTGCAGATGAACCGCTGCACAAACTCAAAGCATTTATCAGCCAATTCAAAGGCCATGTTTTTATTGTTGCCGAAAGCCTGGGTCGCCGTGAAACCATGGCACAGCTGTTTGCCGAGCATGAACTGGAAGTCAGCATCTGTGAATCATGGAATGATTTTGTCACCAGCAAAGCGAAAGTGATGCTGGGCGTGAGCACGCTGCATGCGGGCTTTTCCTTAATTCCTTCCCCCTCCCAGGGGGAAGGTAAGGATGGGGGTAATGACGGCAAAAAATCAGCCGATAACACCCCCACCCCAGCCCTCCCCCTAGCAGGGGTAGGGAGTCATTTTGCCATCATTACCGAAGCTGAACTTTACGCAGCAACCGTGCGCCAGCAGCGCCGCCGCGAAAAAGAAAAAGCGCGCAGCACTGAGGGCATGCTCAAGGATTTATCCGAACTGCGGATCAACGACCCTGTGGTGCATGAACAGCATGGTGTAGGCCGCTACAAAGGCCTGGTGAATCTGGATCTGGGCGAAGGCGAAACTGAATTTCTGCAGCTGGAATACTACGGTGACGACAAACTCTATGTACCGGTTTCTCAACTATTCCTGATCTCACGCTACTCCGGCGGCCCACCGGAATCTGCACCGCTGCATCGTTTAGGTAGCGGAAACTGGGAAAAAGCCAAGAAAAAGGCACTCAAGCAGATTCGCGATACTGCGGCAGAATTGCTTAACCTGTATGCACAGCGCGCGGCACGCCGCGGCCATGCCTTTACCTTGAGCCTGCACGATTACGAAGCCTTCTGCGAAGGTTTTCCGTTTGAAGAAACACCGGACCAGCTGGAAGCGATTGAAAACGTTATTAAAGATATGCAGTCCGGCCGCCCGATGGATAGGCTGGTGTGCGGCGATGTGGGCTTCGGCAAAACCGAAGTCGCGCTGCGCGCTGCGTTTGTCGCTGTGATGGGCGGCAGGCAGGTTGCTGTACTGGTACCGACAACATTGCTGGCCGAGCAGCATTTCAACAACTTCAGTGACCGTTTCGCAGAATGGCCGATCAAGGTGGCCGAAATTTCACGCTTCAGAACCGCCAAAGAACAGGCTGCTGCGCTGCAAGGACTGGAAAACGGCGACATCGATATCATTATCGGCACCCATCGTCTGATCCAGAAAGATGTAAGGTTCAAGAATCTGGGCTTGGTCATTCTGGATGAAGAGCACCGCTTCGGCGTGCGCCAGAAAGAACAGCTCAAGGCCCTGCGCGCCGAAGTGGATGTGCTGACGCTGACCGCAACACCGATTCCGCGTACCTTGAGCATGGCAATGGAAGGGCTGCGCGAATTCAGCGTGATTACCACGCCGCCGCAAAAACGCCTCAGCATCAAGACGTTCCACGCCGAATATTCAGAAGGCATTATCCGCGAGGCCGCCATGCGCGAATTCAAGCGCGGTGGTCAGGTGTATTTCCTGCATAACGAAGTCGACACCATACACTCCATGCGCGAAAAACTGGAACGAATTCTGCCGGATGCCCGCATTGCCGTTGCACACGGGCAGCTGCGCGAACGCGAGCTGGAACATGTGATGCGCGATTTTTATCACCAGCGTTACAACCTGTTGTTGTGTACCACGATTATTGAAACCGGTATTGACGTACCGACCGCCAACACCATCATCATGAACAAGGCCGATATGTTCGGCCTGGCGCAGATGCACCAGCTACGTGGCCGCGTCGGGCGTTCGCATCATCAGGCGTATGCCTATCTGCTGACTGACCCTGATCGCAAGATCACACCGCAGGCACAGAAGCGCCTGGATGCAATCCAGCTCATGGAAGATCTGGGTGCTGGCTTCCATCTGGCGATGCATGATCTTGAGATTCGGGGCGCCGGTGAACTGCTGGGCGACAGCCAGAGCGGCGAGATGCAGGAAATCGGCTTCCATCTGTATTCAGATATGCTGAACCATGCTGTGAAACAGCTTAAAGCCGGCAAAGAGCCGGATTTGAATGCGCCACTGGGGGTCACCACAGAAATCAACCTGCACACGCCGGCCCTGCTCACCAACGCCTACTGCCCGGATGTACATGAGCGGCTGGTAATTTACAAACGCCTGGCCAACTGTAACGATGATGATGATCTGGACAACTTGCAGGAAGAGCTGATTGACCGCTTTGGTTTGCTGCCGGAACAGGGCGAAGCGTTAATGGCCTGCCACCGCTTGCGCATTGCAGCTAAAAATATCGGCGTCATAAAAATTGACGCCAGCGCCGATGCGATTCAATTGCAGTTCAACCCCAAGGCCGACATTGACCCGCTCAAGCTGATCAACCTGTTGCAGCGCGATAGACGCTGCCGCATGAATGGGCCGGATAAATTGAGAGTTTCGGTAGGATTTGAGGCAATCAACCTGCGTACGGATTTTGTAAAATCTTTACTCAAAGAGTTTGCTTGATGTGATGTGAGGCACAGAGTTAAAAAGTGCCTCATATTGCCATTAAGACACGGTGACCCGAGCACTGCCAGCTTGCATGGTGCCAATTACAGCCGCATGATGAAAACCATCTGCATTGAAGGCCGCCAATACTGCATCCACAGTTTCAGGGGTACAGCAGACCAGCAAACCGCCACTGGTCTGCGGGTCGCACAACAGCTTGCGCTGCCATTCTGCAATATGACTTTGCAACACCACTGACTCGCCATAGCTGGCCCAATTGCGGGCTGCTGCGCCGGTCGCATAGCCATCCTGCGCCAATTGTAAGGCAATATCAATAAACGGAATCCGATCAAATTCAACTTGCGCCTGCAATTGTGAACCACGGCAGATTTCGAGCAGGTGGCCAAGCAATGCAAACCCGGTCACATCCGTCATGGCATGCACGCCTTCCATCGCGGAAAGTGCCGTACCGGTTCGGTTGAGTTGGGTCGTTACTTCTATCATCTGCCGGTAACCATCTGTACTGAGTTCACCTTTCTTCAGCGCAGCGCTTAATACGCCAACGCCTAATGGTTTCCCCAACACCAGCACATCACCCGCCTGTGCCTTATCGTTGCGTTTGACCTTATCCGGATGCACGATGCCCAGCGCGACCAAACCGTAAATCGGTTCCGGCGAATCAATCGAATGCCCGCCGGCAATAGGAATGCTGGCTGCCTGGCAAACAGCCGCCCCGCCAGCCATAATTTGCTGGATAGTATCAATAGGCAGTTTATCAATGGGCATGCCCACCACAGCCAGTGCCAGAATCGGCTGCCCGCCCATAGCGTAGATATCTGACAGCGCATTGGTCGCGGCAATGCGGCCAAAATCAAAAGCATCATCGACAATCGGCATAAAAAAATCCGTGGTCGCAATAATCGCCTGCGTATCATTCAGGCGATAAACTGCGGCATCGTCGCTGGACTCCAGCCCAACCAGCAAATCCGGAAACATGCCTGCCTGCGGCAAACCGGAAAGAATCTCGGAAAGAACAGAAGGCGCAATTTTGCAGCCGCAGCCACCACCGTGCGAATATTGTGTCAGGCGAATTTCAGTCATTATTTATTTCTTTCATTACCAATCAAATCTGCAGCCACTTTACTGAGGCTACTGTTATCCAACGAGGTTATGTGCTGCACCTGCGCTTTATCGAGTTGCTGCAAACCGACCCCGGATGAACGCTTATAGGCTGGATCATAGTGTTTAGTGAGCAGTTCGCTTACCAATGGCTCCCAATCATGCTGCTGTGCCATTTCACACCAGCGCTTAATAACCTCGCGGCCATGTATTTCTACCAACAATAACAAACGCTCGGTCAATAAGCTCGCGTCATTCAGAAAATGCGCATAATCCTGCATCAGGAAACTCACGCGCGCTGCCAGCGGTACCTCAATCTTCACACAAGCAGATGCGCGCATACGCTCAATCAGCTGGGTTGGCACACTTAACACACCCACTTTACGGCTTTCAGCCTCTACATAAACCGGACGTTCTGGCGTAAAAGTGCCCAGCACCTGCCAAAGCCGGGTTTCAAAGGTTTTCTGTGAAGGCTGCGGCTGGCCTGGCAACCTGCCGAGCAGCGAGCCGCGATGCTGCGCCAGCTTTTCCAGATCAAGCACCTGCGCGCCTTGCTCAGCCAATGCCTGCAATAGATGACTTTTACCTGAACCGGTACCGCCGGCGATGATACGAAAATCGAGCTGGCCTGGTAATGTCTCCAGCTCGGTAAGCACATGACGCCGGTAATTTTTATAGCCACCCTCAAGCTGGGCAGTATTCCACCCGACCTGGGCCAGAATATGCGCCATTGCTCCGCTGCGCATGCCGCCGCGCCAGCAGTACACCAAAGGCCGCCAGGATTTTAGCTTATCACTGAATTTTTCTTCCAGATGCTGTGCAATATTACGCGCTATGAGCGCCGCACCCAGCTTTTTCGCAGCAAATGGTGACACCTGCTTATATAAAGTACCAATACGGGCACGCTCTTCATCATTCAGTACGGGCACGCTCATTGCGCCAGGCAGATGGTCATCAGCATATTCAGACGGTGAGCGTACATCCAGAATGTCGTCGAACCCGTGAAAGGCTTGCGAAATTTCAATGCGTTTATAGCTGGCCATATTTGCGAGTGAACCTAAATAAAAAAATGAACCCAGATAAAAAAACAGTCAGGCCAGCTGACTGCGAATAAAATGAACCTTGAGAATACAGCAGAAAATTAGCCTTTATAAGGTTTCCAGGTACCATCAGAAGCCAGACAGGCTCGCTCTGTACTGGTATCGTTAATACCGTCTCCACGCAAATTGAGTTTGTAATTACGGCATTTTTGCCCGTTGGCATTAAAACCGCTAAGCGGTGTTACCGTGTAGTTAAGACCATTGTCTGCATTCACCCAGGTAACCGGTTTATTTTGCGCGCCAAGCTCTAAAGTATGGCCGAGACAGCCACGATCTGCATTATCAAGATCACGCCCGATCTTGTTACCGATCACAGCGCCAATCACAGTTCCGAGAATGATGGCTACCGTTTTTCCGTCACCTTTACCAACAGTAGAGCCAATCGCGCCACCAACCACGCCGCCTAATGCGGTACCTACTGCCTCGCGATTGCAGCGCCCACTTGCAATACCGTAGTCATCAGACCATTGACGGCCGGCATAACCGGTGTAATAAGGATCATGTTTTTTGCGCCAGCCATGTGCCGGCGCCCAGGGTGGCGGATCTGCATATACCTGGGGCGCCATTGGGAACAGCATCGTGAACAGGCTGAGACTGATCAGGAGTTTTTTAATTTTCATATTTTTCCTCTAACAATGGTTATCGAATCGACTATACATTTTATCTATGGTAGGTAAACATTTTAATTTAACTCGTCATCCCGCCAATATTTAGTACCTTTGACTGAAGCCTGCAATACCAATCCACTTTTCGTAATCTGGTAAATAATAATATGGTCGACCAAGGCCTCACCGCCTACTGCCGAGCCCATATCCGAGGTCTTAGCAGCGGCATCTGCATGCCCGCCAAACTCCCAGCCGCTGTTAATGAATCTTTCGACCGTGGATTTATTTTTAAAAATAAAGACGGCGCGAAAATCCTTCACACCCAAACCCAGCCCGAGACCGGCCTCCCCCATTTTCATATAGGTCTGTTTGCCGCTGCTTTCCTGCACCACCCCATAACCGCCGCTAAAGCTGGCAAATATGATATTCACATTGGCATTACTGAACACTGCATAACCTGGTGCCGATGCGATTTGCTTTTGAGCCTGCGGATAAAGTTTGTACAACTCGCTTAAAACATCGTTCTTCATGGTGAGCACTTTATGGCGTCTTTCCTGTACCGAACTGCCATTGGTGGTGGCGTACCCGGACAAAAACAAGGCAATAACAATACAGCAAACACCTGCATTAAAAAATCTAATCATTATTTACCCCAAACATTACATATAAAAACCGGCAATGACTCAAGTTCAGGCATCATTGCAATTACTTACCGCTAGCACTTAGCTTTAGTACAGAAATAGCCGGTTTCTCAACCCTGAGATAAAAAATATCAGCCAGAAGCAGGCTGGCCAGCCATGAAAATAGCGTAAAAATAAAACCCGTCACTGGGTCGCTGAGTTTAAACCAGCCAAAAACAGCATTGGCAAGCATGACCACCGAGAAATGCACAAGAAATAAAGCATAGGAAATCGTACCCAGATAATGCGTGATTTTCTGTAACCTGAACGACTCTCTCATCCGAACATTTCTTGTCTGAAACAGCATGAGCGCAACACCTGCCGCAATTAGTATACGCAGCCTGAAATCAACAAAAATCGCCGCCAGTGCGATTGCAAGGTTTAACCAAAACCAGGCAGCCTGCTGCTTGTGCTGCCCCGCCCAGTAAGCCATTGCACCCATGCCATAAGCACCGAAAAAATATAAAGCCCAGTCATCATAACCGGCATGTCGATTAAACCAGAACAGGGATGCAGCAGCCAGCAGCGTCACTATGACAAGAATGATCGTTCTGGAATCAACCCTGCTGCTACCCAGCCATGCTATGGCAAGCATCATCACAAAGAGCTGAAAATCAACGGCAATAAACCATGCCCCGGCCGACAGCGAATCAACATCCAGAACACCATGCAGCAGAAATACATGCGCCAGAATCTGCAATAATCCAGGCGCTGCAGGAATAAAATCATCTGCCAGTAATTGCCGTGCAACAAACGCGCTAAGGATGGCTAGAAGCAGCGCAAAGAAAAATGGAACAACCAGTCTTAAATACCGATTAATCAGGTTAATCGTCAGCTGCGGCGTGCTGGTGGTGTTTGAGAACATAGAGCGCGCTGCAAGATAACCGCCAATTACAAAAAACACCTGCACCGCCATGCGTGCATAATCATATAACCAGTTAATCAGCGCAGGGGTTGCCTGCTGCACAGCGGTAGAAATGGGGCCATAGGCTGCCAGATGATGCAGCACGATCAATTGCGAGGCTATCGCCTTAAAGCCATCAATGACGGGAAAACGAATAGAAGAACACTCTTTCATAGTTCGCTGATTATAACGGTTCCAGCAGCGATGACAGATGCATTGCTACTCCAAGGCTGCATTAAAAGTCTGTCATCAGGCGTAGAAGAGCTGCCAGCACTGCGAATAGACACCACAGTTATTCTGCAACATCCGCATATTGATGCGCTATTCTTAAAAAGTCTTTATTCCTGGCAACAAATGCGGCCACAATATCCGGATCAAAATGCTTGCCTGATTCCTGTGTAATAAAATCACAGACTTCAGCATGCGACATGCCTTCTTTGTAGACACGCTTGCTGATCAGCGCATCATACACATCGGCAAGTGCCATCAGCCGTCCTGCCAAGGGTATTTCAGCACCTTTCAAGCCTTGCGGGTAACCTTCTCCGTCCCATCTCTCGTGATGCGATATGATCATGTCACGCGCATAGTGAAGAAAACTCCTTGCCTCAGGGTGCTTGGCGCTAGTCACAATTTTAGTCACAGCATCAGCACCAATCAAAGGGTGGCTTTGCATAATCTTATATTCATCCTCACTCAGCTTGCCAGGCTTCTGCAGAATACTATCGGGAATACCGACCTTGCCTATATCATGCAGCGGTGCCGATTTAGCCAGCAACTCAATATCCGAAGCGGTCAGATGTTTATATTGACGAGTTTTGGCTAATTGCCTTGCCAGTATTTTTACATAGTTCTGGGTACGGAGAATGTGTCCTCCGGTTTCCTTATCACGCGCCTCTGATAATGTCGACATGCTGATGATGATGCCATCTTGTGCCTCCAGAAGCTCCTGCGTGCGAATCAGCAGCTTGCGTGCTTCAATCGCATATTTCAGCAGACCCATCACACTGGTGATCAGCACCAGCGTCAGTATCGGCATCAAAGGTGAAAGATGCACTCCCTGCCTGACCAGCAACTGGCTAGCGCCTGCGTAGCAGGCGCAGGCACCTAAAACCAGTGTCAGCAGTGACATTGCAAAGCCGGAGCGGCTCAACACCAGCGTACAGCTGACGCCCAACAGCATCACGACAAACAGTTCAACACCTTTGGCCCAGCCCGGACGCGAAATAAAAGTACCGCTGAGAATATTATCAATGACCGTGGCATGCACCTCCAATCCGTTAATCCATTTGCCGGACGGCGTCAGATGGATGTCCTGCAACCCCTTCGCCCATGCCCCTATCAGCACTATCTTGCCTTGCAGACTGCCGGATGCCACCTCGTTATTCATGACTGCCTGCGCTGAATAGTAAACAGGCTGTGCACTGCGATAATCCAGCATCATATTACCGCTCCCATCAACAGGAATGGAACGCTTACCCCAGTTAATCAATGCATCACCTTCGCCTGCAGTCAGCTGAATTTGACGTTCTGTCGAATAAAGCAGCAACGCAGCCATGGCCAGTGAAGGTCGTATTTGCTTCTGTGGTGCCAGCAGCAATGGCACGCGGCGTAATGTGCCGTCTAAATCGACAAGTGCATTGGTAAAGCCCTCCGCACTTGCCGCATCGGTCAGCACTGGTAAACTGCGGATCAAACCCAGCGGCTTAGGCCATAAATCCGTACTGTGCTCCGGACTAATCACTGCCATACCATCGGGCGCTGTCGGCACGCCCTGTTGTAATCCAATTTGTGTAGACTGAGAGAAATTAAGGTAGTAGCCCAGCACAGTAGGACTTTGTTTCAAGGCATCCGCCAGACGTTGTGAATTGCTATCCTTCACCTCTAGCGACTGTTCTGATTCACCATCCACAAGGTCACGCTGCCGCTCCGCCTGCACGACTTCAGGTGAACTTCGATCTGGCTCCGGCATCAGGATATCAATCGCAATTACTTGGGCACCAAGCTGCTGCAGACGTTCTACCAGCGCAGCGAGCCGGTAACGGGGCCATGGCCATTGACCAAAAGCCGCCAGGCTGGCTTCATCTACGCCCACAATCACCGGCACATCAGACTTTGGCGGCGCTGCACGTCCAGCAACCATCAGGTCATAGATCAGCAAATCTGATTCTTGCAGGAATTTTGGCTGAAAGACCGTGAGCAGCGCAGCCAGCAGCGTCAAGGCAATACCGCCGGCAATCAGGATCAAACGCTCATGCCAGAACTGACTGGAAAACTGCTGACGCCAATTATTTATGCTGGTTTTGATCATGCGTTCGATCATGCGTTGGAAACTGGCTGTTTTATTATGGTGATTTGCTAGTGAATAATCACCACAACACGCCTATTGCGCGGCTCAGCAACGCCATCCGGCGTTGGAATCAATGGATTGCCCTTGCCGTGTGAGCTTACCGTGATCAGGTCTGGTGCCACTCCCTGCTGCACCAGCAACGATTCTACCCGCCTTGCGCGTTCGAGCGAGAGTGCATCATTTAGCTGCACTGAGCCCGTTGCATCGGTATGCCCACTGATGCTCACGCTGATTGCAGAACGTTCTTTGATGGCTGCGACAATATCAGGAATTTCCTGCATGGAGTCGGCTGTCAGTTCAGCGCCACCGCTCTCAAACATCAAGGTAAAACTTTGCGCTGGCAATGGCTCTACTGCAAGCGCCTCTTTAAAGGTTGTTTCGATGAAAGCCGAATCTGCGGTAGTCACAGCAGATGGCGGTTTTGCCTTGCCACGCGTCTGCGTCATATCGTTGGCATGTTCAAGCGTTTGCGTACCGGTCGCGGTGCTTACTTCCGCTTTGCCAACGTGTCCATTCTGGTCAGGTACCAGCACGATAGATTGCCGGTGACAACCAGCCAAAGCCATCAGCAAAAGACTCGCAAGCGTCAATCTTGCTGCGCATTTCCTAAGTGAAAAACTTGTCAAAACTGTTAACTGGCAGCGCATGATTATTCCTTAATTTCGATCAGTAGTTTAGTACCGCGCACCGCAATCGTCGCATCGGGCGTATGCAACTGCGCGCTACCTGGCGCCAGTTTAACAATCTGTCCGCTGATGTATGAAAACGTACCTTTGACCATACGAATCGCCAAGGCAAACTTGCTTTCTTTAGGTTCAAAAGCGTAGTCATTTAACGACAGTTCACTGCCGGAACCAAGTGAAATACTCGTATCATCGGTCAATACGATACCAACAGCGCCGGGCTTGCCAGTGCGCACAAGGTCGCCGCGATAAAGCGCAGCGCCGGCAGTTCCCGCCAAGGCTGCACCATCACGCATAATAGTAGCTGTGCCTTCAAGGTTCTGGATATGCCCAATCTTATCGGGAGATTGATTAGCCAGTGCTGGCCCGGAAAAAAGCATTGCGATTATAAAAACACAGGATAAGGTTCTCATCGTCAATTGATCCTCACGCATTACTTAGTCATTCAAATGAATCGCTGAAAATGCTGTTCTATTTTTAGCGGACGTTTCTTTTAACGGGCGTTTCAAGACCTGAATATGCCTCTGCTGAAAAAATACTACTCTTCGCACTTGAATTGCGCAATTGATGTTTGATGCGTGAGTAACGACTTAACAAACAGAAAGACCAGCCACAAGGCTGGTCTTTCTGTTTAAAACAACATCAGTAAAGCGATATCAGAATTTAATAACTTCTGGTCAAAATCCAATTAACGACCGTTTTAATATCTTCATCTTTTACTTTCGGGCTATTGGCAGGCATAGGCATCTTGCCCCATACACCACCGCCACCCGTTTTGACTTTCTCAATCAAGCGCGCCTCGGCAGTTTTATCGCCCTTATACTTCTGAGCGACATCCTTATAAGACGGGCCAAGCACGGCGTTCTGTATGCCATGGCACATCAGGCACCCGCTCTTTTGCGCCAGCGCTTCCGCAGGGTCTGCGGCATTGGCGATAGTAAAACTAAACATCAAGGCAGCAGATAAACATGTTTTTTTAAAGAATGTATTCATTCATTTTTCCTTTCTGAAACAATCCGGATTACAGGCTGAATACATTCATTGCGCCGCCGCCAGGTGCCGCATTGTATTTCACCAGTTCTTTGTAGCCGCCAGCTGCGCCTAAACCATCAGTATCGTTAGTCAAGCCAAGGTTCATTGCAACACCAGCCCAGCCGCCAATACCAGAAAGCACACCCACATACTGCTTACCTTTATGACCATAAGTAATCGCGTTACCAACAACGCCTGAACCTACCTGGAATTTCCACAGTTCTTTACCGGTATTGGCATCCACTGCTTTCATCCAGCGATCCAATGTACCGTAGAACACCAGGTTAGAACCGGTTACCAGCGCACCGCCCCAGGCAGAGAAACGCTCTTTGTTGTACCAGGCTTGTTTACCTTTCAAGCCATCCCAGGCCATAAAGCCACCCATCACGCCGTCAGGACCTGCAAACATCGTAAGTGTTGCACCTACCCATGGCTGACCGGCAACGTATTTAGACTCAACCGGCTCATAAGTCATGCAAACGTGGTTCATCGGCACATAGAAAAGTTTGGTCTTAGGTGAGAATGCAGCAGGCTGCTCATCTTTCACACCCAGCGCTGAAGGACAGATACCTTTTGCGTTGTAATCCTGATGTGTTGAATAAGCCGCATCTTTAATCGGCGTACCGGTTTTCAGGTCAATGCTCTTTGCCCAGTTAACGAACGGCTGCATTTTCTCTGCTACAACCAGTGAGCCATTGGTGCGATCAAAAGTATAGGCAAAACCGTTACGGTCAAAATGGGTTGCCAGACTTTTACCTTTAGAATCCCATAGAATGGTTTCATTCATGCCGTCATAATCCCACTCGTCATGCGGTGTCATCTGATAACCCCATTTTGCGACGCCGGTATCCACATCACGTGCAAAAATCGTCATCGACCATTTGTTATCGCCAGGACGTACATCAGGATTCCATACACCAGGGTTGCCTGTACCGTAATACATCAGATTCAGTTTGGTATCGTATGAGTACCAGCCCCATGTCGCGCCGCCACCATTCTGATAGCCATCTTTTCTGGCCTGTGGTTTGAGCCAGGTTCTGATGCCCAGATCTTTTTCCGGGAATTTCAGTTTGTCTTTTGGCAAAGCATTGAATGAACCGCCAACCTTATTACCGCCATTCACATCTTCATACAGTGACAGCGCGCTGAAATGCGGGTTATCCTTGTTGAAATCATCACCGATTAAAACATCTTTATCGGAACCGGTACTGTAAGCACGCCAAACCAAAGCACCGTCTTTGATGTTGTAAGCCGTAATGTGGCAGCGTACGCCATACTCACCGCCTGAACAGCCGGTAATCACTTTGTCTTTAATCACATGTGGCGCATTGGTATTGGATTCACCTACTTTGGTATCCGTTACCTGAACATCCCAGATCAGTTTACCGGTTTTTGCGTCCAGCGCTACCAGCTTACCGTCGTTCTGCTGCAGGAAAATCTTGCCGTCGCCGTAGCCCAAGCCACGGTTTACGTTATCACAGCACAGCAAAGCCTGAATGGCCGGGTCTTGCTTAGGAAAATATGACCACAGGATTTTCTGGTTATCATTCAAATCCAGTGCATAGATATTGTTCGGGAAAGCCGTATGCACATACATCACACCGTTAATAACTAGCGGTGCGCCTTCGTGGCCGCGATTCACACCTGTAGCAAACGTCCAGGCAAGCTTCAGGTTCTTGACGTTACCTTTGTTGATCTGGCTGAGCTTGCTATAACCGGTATTGCTATAATCCTTGCGTGGAGCAGCCCATTGATTATCATCCTGCATGAGTTTTGACAACTCATCTGCGGCAAAAGCAGTTGTGCTCAATACGGTAAGCAAACCTGCGCTAAATGCGAGACTTAATTTACGTTTAAATTGATGACTCATTCTACATCCCCAAAATATTAAGATCTGTTAAATTGTTGTATGACTAATCTCAATCTCATGCGTTGAACCGAGATTGGTAGCAGTACTCGTATTGCAAGCGATATGCCAGCACTGCATTTTCACTGTATTTTTTTGTATTCATAATCAAGATTGACTGATAAAATCTTTTAAAATCAATCAACTAATTTTTAAGAAAAATAGTTTTTAATGACAGGCAAAGTTTGAATACCCAAAGGGTTTGAATATTGCGACTGTGTCAGAACGGAACAATTGTCACGTGACAATTGTTCATTTTTATAAGGTCAGCTAATGAGTTCTTCTTCATCAGACAGCACACCTAGCATACTGCAAGCCAGAAACGAGTTTCTGGCGAATGGGCATGTGCAGGAAGGCGCCATCACAGAAGCGATTGAGCGCTCATGGCGGCGCTGTCTTGCCAGTGGCATAGACACGCAGTCGCCATCCAACATCGAGGTTGTAACCGCGCAGGAGCTGGCACGCAAACGCGAGCAAAACCACCAGCTATTGGCACTGGCCCGGCCGGAGATGGAAACACTGAGCGAACAGATTGCACATACGCGCAATGTCGTGATACTGACCGATGATGAAGGCCTGATTCTGCACAGCATGGGCAGCCAGCACCTGTTTGGCGAAGAGCAGCGCCTTGCCTTGTCTGCCGGTGCTTCCTGGAATGAAAGCCAGCGCGGGACTAACGCTATTGGTACGGCCATCTTTGAACAGTCTGCATTGACGGTTCAGGGTGCGGAACACTTCATGGCATACCATCACTCGCTCAATTGCTCCGCCGTACCGATCTTTGGTGCTGAGAACCAATTGATCGCGACACTGGATGTCTCCAACGACTACAACGTATCGCAGCAGCACACTCTTGCTTTGGTGAAAATGTCGGCACAGATGATTGAGAACAGGCTGTTCCTCGCCAGTTACCAGAGTGACGTGGTGCTGCACTTCCATGCGCGCCCTGAGTTCATCGGCACGTTATGGGAAGGCGTCGCCATGTTTACTGATCATGGTGAGCTTATTGCGACCAACCGCAGCGGTCAGTTCCAGCTTGGCCTGCATACTGGTCAAGCGCAACCGCAACTAAATTTCAACCAGTTGTTCGATATGTCAATTGAAAACCTGCTAAGGCAGATAAGCGGCACCGATAAGCTGGTGATTCCTTTACGGCTGAACAACGGTGCACGACTGTATGTACAGGTTGAGTTACTGCATAAAAAAGCGCAGCTTTCTAAACCTGCACCTGTGAGTAAAAGAACCAGCGCTGCCAATCTGGATTTACTGAATAGCGGCGACGCAAAAATTGAGCGTGCAATCGCACAGGTCAAGCAGGTACTCACGCGTGATATTCCTATCCTGATTCAAGGGGAAACCGGCGTAGGCAAGGAACTGTTTGCGCGTGCCATTCACGAAGCCGGTGCCCAGCATAAAGGGCCGTGGATTGCAGTCAATTGTGCAGCACTGCCGGAAGGCCTGATTGAAGCCGAGCTGTTTGGTTATGAAGAAGGTGCATTTACCGGCGCAAAACGCAAAGGCAGCCCGGGCAAAATCGAGCAAGCCAACGGCGGCACGCTGTTCCTGGATGAAATCGGCGATATGCCGCTGTCACTGCAAGCCAGATTGCTGCGCGTATTGCAGGAGCGCACCGTGACGCCTTTAGGCAGCACAAAGTCGATTCCAGTCAGCTTTGCGCTCGTCAGTGCAACCAACCTCAAACTTAAAGAGAAAGTGGAAAGCGGCGAGTTCCGCAGCGACCTTTACTACCGCCTGAATGGCCTCAGTGTTTCACTGCCGCCGCTCAGGCAGCGTTCGGACTTAACTGCGCTCATCAATATTATTCTGCAGATTGAACATGCAGATGATATAGAAATCATGCCTGAAGTCATGGATATATTTTCTCAGCACCCTTGGCCGGGCAATATCCGGCAACTGCATAATGTTTTGAGGACCGCGCTGGCACTGGCTGATGGCGCACCAATCAGCGAACTGCATCTGACTCAGGATTTTATGGATGAAATTGAAACCGCGGGTCAAGCTGAAGCAGATAGTGATACACCCGCGTTCAATAACCAGAATCTGGATGAAGTAACCACGAATGCCATTATTAAAGCCATGGAAAAACATTCAGGCAATGTTTCTGCGGTAGCGCGCCAATTAAATATCAGCCGTAATACGCTGTACAGGAAACTCAAGGCGCTTGGGCTGCATTAGAAATGTTCCAGCACAGGCTGTGTACATGCACTGCATGTGCAGTGACAGGGCAGTGACCAAGTTTTAGCGCCAATAGAACGGGCGATTGTAATACGGGCTCCAGTACGGATAATCCCAGTTGCGCTGCTGCCGCATAATGGTCTGCTCATACTCACGCTGAATGCACTCACGCCATGCATCCGTATCTTTGGCAAAGCCGAGCTTTTCGCAGGCAGGGCCATACACCTGGATTTTATACTCCATCTGTTTGGTTGCCCTTTGCTGCTCTGCCTGCGGGTTTGTGGCACAGCCGGCTAACAACGCTACAAAACCAAAAATAGTGATTGCACGCATTTTTATCGTATCCATTCTGATTTATTCATGTGTCTGTATGATTTTCGCGACTCGTTTAAAGTTCATGCCTTGCGAAACAAAAACTTCAAATCAACGTTTCAAATATTATGGCAGCGGCACCAGCTTGCCTATGTGCATAAAAAATATCGCACACTTCAGCGGCAAGCCTTCATCTGCAAATAATGCAGCATAGTTCTCCAACTGCTTGCGATGGCTCTCGGCAGCCGACTTCAAATCTTCAACTGAAGCGGCTGCGCTCAACTCTGTCGTTTTATAGTCAATGATCCAGCGTGTACCGCTGTCAATAAATGTACGGTCTACAATATGTTTTTTAGCACCGTCGCCAGTCAGCTTCATCAACGCCAACTCAACAGCGGCACCCTCTCGCGATTGCAGCACCCACTGCCCTTCGGCGCTGTTTAGTGTGCTTATTAACAGCTGCTCAACCTTTGCAACTGATGCGTTTGCCAAGCTCTCGGCATGTCCCTGCTGCCGCAGCCAGTGATGCATGGCCGGCAATAATGCGCTGACGCGCGATACAGGCCATGCTGCCAAACCTTGCTGCGCAATGATTTCCATATAACGGTGCGCCAGCGTGCCAACATCAGCATCTATATTTGCACTGCTTGCTGCTGGCTTGTTATTTGGTTTATTAGTGCTGATAACCGGTGCGGTAGTTTGCAGAATTGCCGGTATCTGCGCTTGCTGCAAGCGCACCAGATCAGCTGTGAAATCTGCTATATCGGCAATTTCTTCTAGTATTACTTCAGTAGTGGCTACAGCAGCTTCGAACTCTGGCCCAATCGTTGGCCAGAGCAAATCAAGAGATGTATTTTTGGTTGGACTGATTTCGCCTTTGGCATTCTGGTTCGCAACGCCCACCAGATGCAGTTTACGCTCTACACGTGTTGCAGCAACATAGAGCACACGTGCCGACTCATTGGCATCACGTTCTTTTTCGCGCGCTTCCAGATAGTCATACGGGCTGACTGTTTCCTTATCACGTGCACCTTTGGGTATATACGGCGCGGCCAGTAACTCTTGCTGCTGGCCAACACTGACCTCCTCCCACAGCACCAGCGGTTTGTCGCCATTATTACCCCCGGTGCTGGCACCCAGGCCGGGCAGAATCACCGTATCAAATTCCAGGCCTTTGGATTTATGTATTGTCATCATTTGCAGGTTTTCACCGTGACTGTCCGGCGCAGCAAACAGCTTGGTAATCTCAAACGCCATACGCTCTGGCGAGAACTGATTACTGCGGTCCAATGCATCCAGGCAGCTGAAGAATGCCTGTACATCAACCACATCACCCGGTTCCCATAAACATGAGCTACCATTAAGCATCAGCCATACACCGCGTATCCAGCGGCTCACATGCATGCGCCCCTGACTCGCATAGGCTTCATCCAGTATCTCGCGCACATGCTTGAGCCGCGCCTGGCCGTCGGCTGATAAACGGCTCACATTTTCGTTATCATGCATCAGCGCCCATATCGTGCTGGCATGGTCATGCCCGGCCAGTGCATGCATATCATGCAGATTCAGGCCGCACCAAGGCGCACGCAATATCGCCAGCCAGTGCACGCGGTCTGCACGATGGTGCAGTGCATGTGTAAGTGCGAGCAGATCCTGCACCACCTGCCTGCCCTCCAGCGCTTCAATCTCTACCGCCTGAAATGCAATGTCTTTATGCTCACGGCGCAGCTTGCTAACCAGCGACGCCAGATGTTTTTTAGAACGCACCAGCACTGCAATTTTCACATCCGGATTGGCAAGCCGCTCCGCCTGAGTCACACGCACGATTGCCTCAGCCTCGCGCTGCTGCGCCTGTTCAGCACTTTCATCCGGCTGTTTAATCACCGGATGCACGGCTACGCCCGCCTGTGGCAGATTATCCCTGGTAGCGATAAACGGGCGGTAATGAATCGCTCCCTGCATCACTTCGTCATGTTCAGGGAAGATTGGCGCAAAAGTGCGGTTAATCCATTCCACAATCGCCGGTGATGAACGATTGTTGCGATATAGCTGCAAACGCTCCAGATAAATATCACCGATGCCATGCTCTGCCGAATCAATAAACAAACCTACGTTTGCTTTGCGGAAGCGGTAAATTGACTGCATGGGGTCGCCCACTGCAAACAGGGTGCGTCCATCATCCATCTGCCAGCCCAGCGTAAGCTGCTCCAGCAGTTTGACCTGGCTCGGGCTGGTATCCTGAAATTCATCTACCAGCAGATGTTTGATCTGGTAATCCAGCTTAAGCGCCAGCTCGCTAGGTTGACTAAAGTCTTCACCGGAATCATCCCCCAAGGCACGCGTTGCCCGCTGCGCAATCTCCACGAAATCGACTTCACCAGAGCGCTGGAATACCAGCCACAATTGGGCAACAGCAAGATTAAGCAACTGAGACAATGTAGCAATCATCTGCCAGCCGGAGTTTTCATGATCTGCCTGCGGTAATGCACGCACCCGATGCAGCGTAGTTAAATCTTCCACGGAAGAAATAATCTGCACCAGTGCCGCTTTCTGCGCACGCCCGTCATCAGTGGCAGGAAAACCAAACTTGACGTTCAAACCACCCTCTTTACGAGGCTCGCCACCGGCAGTCAGCATTAAATCAGCAATCGCACGCCACATCGGCAGCATTTCATGCTGCATGCCAATTGGCGCCTGCCAGTTTTTCAGGCACGATACAGCACTGTCATCCGGCAGGTTAGAGGCAGCAAAGTGTGCTATAGGCATCAGCAAATACTGCAATGGCTGCGGAATAGCCAGTAAAGCAGCTTGCAATTCCTGTTCTACCATAAATCGCAAAGTCTGCCGCAATGCTGCCGCATCCACCTCGAACTGGGCATGATGCAGCCATTGGTCGCGCTTTTCCAGCATGGTGATAAGCAGGTTATTGAGCTGGCCGGCATTGTTATCTACATAACGTAAAGCCGCTTTTACCACCTCACCATGTGCACTGTCTTCAAGCAAAGCCAGCGTCTGCTCGGCAGCCTGTGCATACAAGGCTGTTGCATCCACAGCCACGCGCGGCTGTGAACCAAAGCGGCTCATCAATGGCATTTGCCTTGCCAGATGTGCGCACAAGCTATCAATCGTAAAAATACGCAACCGTGACGGGTTTTCAATGAGCTGCCAGTCCTGACCGGCAGAGCGCTCCAGTGCTTTGAGGCTTAAATCATAGGTCACCTGCTTGTGTGGCTGTGCAGGTTTATCACGCGTGGCCGCCTTCATGAGGCTATCCAGAATACGCAGCCGCATCTCGGCTGCAGCCTTGTTGGTGAAGGTAATCGCGATGATTTCTTCCGGCTCGTTCACGGTTTGCAGCAGCCGTAAATAACGCTGTGTCAACAGTTCGGTTTTACCCGCACCCGCAGGAGCTTCGACAATAAACGAAGTCAGTTCCAGCGCACGCTCACGGTTATATGCATCGGCTTCGAGGTTAAAAGTGTGCCCGCTACTCACTCAACCGCTCCCTGGAATCTTTCAAACTGTAATTTGCGCTCAGGCAGACGCAGCAGCGGAGTCACTTCACAGTACATCAGTTCACTTTCATCGCTGAAACGTACCGCAGCCTCGCCTTCGCGCAGCTCGGTTGCAATCGCTTCAATCGCTGTTTTCCAATGCTGCAGCAACTGCTGCCAGTCAGTGAAATCATTGGCAAATGCAGGCTTGCGTTTACCCTGTTCCGCTTCAAAATTTTCGACTGATATGCCTGAAAATCCATGCTCGGCAGTTTTCACCATGCCAAAATGTATGCCTGCCACCTGTTCTTCAGGATCAGCATAAAACGTGGCGTAAATAGGCAACTGCGGCTCCGTGATGCGGTCTTCACCCCAGCTTTTGATTTTTGGCATCTGCCCGGTTTTGTAATCGACAAATTCCAGTCCACCGTTTTCAAGCCTGTGCACGCGGTCAATTTTCAAAGTGACCTCAATACCGCAGATCTGCACCTTTTTACCGACCTCACAATCGACAATGCGGAATGACACCCCGCGTGCTTTCTCATACGCCAGCCAGTCGCCAACCAGCCGTATCAAGCGCTCGGATTCCAGCTCAAGCACGGCAGAGGATGCGACGCTGCTCTCGGCGGCAAAAGCCTGCAGCGTAGTATTTACTGCATTCGTCAAGGCGACCATAAAGTCTTCGGCACTCATGTCGCGCAGATCGGCAAAATGGCGCTTGCGCCAGAACTGCTCCAGTACGCCATGCACCAGCGAACCGCGCGCCATGTTATCCAAGCCGGATATCGGCGTCTTCAGCGCTTTTGCACCGAGCCGATACTGATAAAAAGCCCAAGCCGGACAAACGGCCTGGGCCTTCAATAACCCGGTGCCGCCCGAAACATGCTCGCCTGCCTGAATTGCCGGCGCAGTATGGTCATCAATATCTTCCAGCGCATCATAGGTGGCTGCACTTAACTGTTCTGCCAGCGTGCTCGCCAAGGGCACCTCCGCGCCCACAGGCGCAATATCCTGCATCAGCGGCGAAGGCCGTAGCTGGCTCTCGCCATCCATCTGGCTGCTTGAAAAAACAATATGCCGGGCTGAATGCAGCAGACGCTGCTGTATCGTTGCCGCAAAAATCGCCTGCACATGATGATCTGCATTTGGCAGCGCTGCTGCACGTTGTATGAATGCCGGCAATAAGGGGTTAGGCCGCGCTGGCGGCGGCCAGATATGGTCATTCATGTGCATGCACCACATGGCATCTATCGGCGCACTCAGGCCTTCCATAATGCCCAGTATCTGTATCCCCGGTTCAAGCTCGGTTTCTGACTGGAATACCTGTGCAGTACATATCTGCTGCAAGTAATACACCGCATCACCGGCAGCGAGTTTTTTATCCAGCACATCCATTCTGGCAAACTGCTGCAAAGCTTTCTGCCATGCATTGAGTGCCTGATATTCCAGGCTGTTAATCGTGCGCTCGCCCGGCCAGCCAAGTGCTTCAAGCATCGTATCCAGCGTCTGCGCCCATTGCACGGCCGACAGTTTTCTAGCGGTTGGAATCGCCTGTGCTGCCTTGATATTTGCCAATAACGATTCAAGACGCAAGCCCTCTGCCTGCTGCTCCTGTATGAACTCCATCAGACGTGAAAGCGTAAACTGCATAGGCAATTTTTCACGCATGCTGGCATCTAGCAGTGCACGTGCATCGGCCTCGCGCTGACTTGCTGACCAGAACGGCGATAGCAATAGCATGCTGACATCAGACTGCTGTAACTGATGCACAGTCAGCAGCCGCAGCAGATTCAAACCGGCCTGTACCACCGGCTGCTGGGCTAAAGGTGTGCCCAGGGAAAAATTATAATGGCGCGGCATATCAGCCAATCCGGGACGCAAGCTTAACGGATAAAACACGTCATCGAGCAAGTCTGCCAGCTGGTTTCTTACTTCACTCAGGCGCGGTGTCACTATCGCGAGTCTGGCAGCAGGGTTTTCTGTCAATTGCGCTTGCGCCCAAGCGACGGCGGCACGGCATTCTGCCTCCTGATTCTCAAGCTGCACGTGTTGCGTCTGTGCCGGGACATTCGCCGTTGTTGTGTATTCCGCCACATCTACGCCACGGCTAGCTAAAATATCGCGCAAACGCTGTTCCTGCGGCGCGGTCTGGTCAAAACCGCCAAATTCGATACGTGCCGGCAAGCTTCCGGCGCCCTGCGCCAGATATGCTAACTGCCAATCCACATAACGCACATTCTCCAATGCGCCGAGCTCACGGCAGCGCTGCTGAAACGCGCGCTGCCAGTGCAGAAACTGACGCGTTTCTTCGGCTTGATGCTCACGCGGCACATGCAAGTTCCATGCGACGATATAACGGTTAGCCTCCATCGCTGCACTGGCTAATCCGGAAATATCAAACAAGTCACCGAAAGCATTCTTTTTCAGTGATTGTGCAATCACCTCTTCCCACAACAATTGTTCGTTAAAAGTGCTAAGTGCATAAGGCGGTGATGCTTCATTGATTGCACCGCTCAACAAACCCTGTTCAATGATACTTTCCAGCCATTGCGATAGGGTCTGTACGTTGGGACTATGCCATTGCGTGTTTCCTGACTGCGTTTGCTGCTGTGCAATATCGTTCTGGATACTGTGCGCCAAACGCGCGGACGGGCATAAAATCATTGAATTATCGGACATTGCACAATTCTATTGGATAATAGGCATTAGGCAAATAAAATACAGTAATTCAGACAAATAAGGTCAGAGGCATCACATGCTCGCTCAATTCAAAAAATTTATTAAATATTTCATCCTGCTTTTATGCATTCCAATCGGGCTGTTTGTTCTCTACATCTGGGCAGCGCTGACCTGGACCTACTCATCCGGAGAGCGTGCCGGCTATGTGCAGAAGCTCTCGGAAAAAGGCTGGGTATGCAAAACTTACGAGGGTGAATTGATACTGGTTTCCATGCCCGGCACGCAGGCAGAAAAGTTCTTTTTTACAGTCAGGAATAAAGCTGTAGCCAGAAAAATCAACGAAACCGTAGGCCAACGCGTGCGCCTGATTTACGAAGAGCATAAAGGCTTGCCTACGACCTGTTTCGGCGACACGGCTTATTTTGTTACCGATGTACAGCCGCTAGATAAAGAAAAATAATGGTTAAAGAACAATAATGGCCGCAACAGACGAAAAAAACTACATCACGCCAGAAGGCTTTGCTGCACTCAAGGAAGAATTCCACCAGCTCTACAAAATTGAGCGGCCTGAAGTGGTACGCACCGTGGCCTGGGCCGCCAGCAACGGCGACCGCAGTGAAAACGGTGATTATATCTACGGTAAGCGCCGCCTGCGCCAGATTGATAGCCGCTGCCGCCACCTGATGCGACGCATGGACCTGGCTGAAATCGTGGACTCAAGCCAGCAGCAGCATCTGGAGAAAATCTTCTTCGGTGCCTGGGTCACTTTGTATAATCTGGATGACGAAACTGAACGCGTCTACCGCATTGTCGGCAAGGATGAGCTGGCACCATCCAAAGGCTATATCAGCTGGGTATCGCCGCTGGGCAAAGCCATGCTCGGCAAGACTATAGGCGATACCGTGCGACTCACAACACCAAAAGGTGATGAGGAGTTTGAAGTGATTGATGTCAGCTATCAAGCCCCATCTACAGAAGCATGAAACAGTGGGATATATTCTGCAAAATCGTCGACAACTTCGGTGACATCGGCGTGTGCTGGCGCCTGGCTAAGCAGCTTGATGCAGAGCATGGCATTAGTATCCGTTTATGGATTGATGACCTGAACGTAGCCAGACAGCTTATTCCTGCACTGGATACTACCAAAAGAACACAAGCAATTGACAACATTACGATCGCCATCTGGGATAAAAACACCCGCTTTGAACAGGCTGCGGATGCAGTCATTGAAGCCTTTGGCTGCGAACTTCCTGAAAGCTACCTGGCACTTATGCAGCCAGACAATATCTGGATTAATCTGGAATATCTGTCTGCAGAAGCCTGGGTCGAGGGGTTTCATGCCAAAGATTCACAACGCGGCAAGCTGACGCGTCATTTCTTCTTTCCTGGATTTACAGAAGCTACCGGCGGCTTGCTGCGTGAACATGACATCGTCACAAACAGTCAGAAAATCGCTTCTGACAAACAGCAAAAATCCGATTTTTTCCAGCAGCTCAATCTAAACCCGGATGAGAATAGCGATGTTCTTAAAATCTCATTATTCAGCTACCCGCATGCACCGATTAGCGACTTACTAGCAGCGATGGCAGATTCAATGACAGCTATCAGCTGTTACGTTCCTGCTACCGGCATATTGCCCAAAGTGGCGGAATTTTTCGGCAAAGCCTCCATCAGTGCAGGCAACAATCTTACATGTGGCAATTTAGCCCTGTATGTGCTGCCATTCTTAAGCCAGGATGATTATGACAGGCTGCTGGCAAGCTGCGACATCAATTTCGTGCGCGGTGAAGATAGCTGGATACGCGCAATCTGGGCCGGCAAACCTTTTATCTGGCAACCCTACCTGCAAACCGAAGACACACATCTGGTCAAACTGAAAGCGTTTCTGGATGTGTTTTATGCAAACTGCGAGGAGGCTGCACAACAAGCTACGATTGCCATGCATAACGCATGGTCCTCAGCACAAATCAGCGCGTCAACATGGCAGAATTATCTGGACAATATCAGCTCAGTTAGAACATTTACGGCACAGCAAACCAGCGCGCTGGCAGCACAAACCGACCTTGCAACTAACTTGGTGATTTATATTGAAAAATTACATCACAATAAGATATAATGCCCGGTTTTACGCATGACCCCTTTAATTTGTAAGGCAACCTATGAAAACAGCACAAGAACTCCGCGTTGGTAACGTGATTATGGTAGGCAACGATCCACTCGTTGTTGTTAAAACAGAGTACAACAAATCTGGCCGTAACTCTGCCGTAGTTAAAATGAAATTCAAAAACCTGCTCACTGATACGCCTAGCGAAAACGTATACAACGCTGGCGACAAGTTTGAAGTTGTGATTCTGGATAAGAAAGAAGTGACTTACTCATACTTCGCTGATCCAGCTTATGTATTCATGGATGCCGACTACAACCAATACGACGTTGACGGCGAATACATGACTGACGTTTTACCATACCTGGAAGACGGCCTGGCTGCTGACCTGCGTTTTTACAACGACAAAGCAATCTCGGTTGAAATTGCAAACTCTGTAGTACGTGAAATTACTTACACAGAGCCAGCAGTTAAAGGCGACACATCAGGTAAAGTATTGAAACCAGCTAAAATCGCTACCGGTTTTGAAGTTTCTGTACCTTTATTTGTCAGCCAAGGCGACAAAATCGAGATCGACACACGTACCGGCGAATACAAAAACCGCGTAATGAAATAAGTTTTTTACTCATAACAACGGGTAAAAAAATAAAAAGGGAGCAACTTGCTCCCTTTTTTTCTGCCTAATGCATCATAAATCGCGTTAAGATTACGCAATATCAAAATCAACGGTTACCAGGGGCAGAAAAATGAACGACAAACAACTGGTCGCACTAGAAGCAGCAAAATACGTGAAGAGCGGCATGCTCGTTGGCTTGGGCACTGGCTCCACCGCCAATCACTTCATCGACGAACTGGCACGCTTACAGCGTGAACAAGGCCTGAAAGTCACTACCGTCGCCAGTTCCACCATCAGCGCACAAAGAGCCCAGTCACTGCACTTGCCTATTGTCGCGCTCGAACATATCAGCCAGATTGACCTTTATGTAGACGGCGCCGATGAAATCACGCCGGATAAAACCCTGCTTAAAGGCCGCGGCAGCGATCTGGTCAAAGAAAAGCTGCTGGCCAGAGCCGCTAGCGAATTTATTACCGTGGCCGACTCAAGCAAATTAGTGGATTACATTGGCCAGAACTTTGTGATTCCTATCGAAGTCATTCCATTTGCCTGGCAACTCGCCAAAAAGAACCTGGAAGATATCGGCGCACAAGGCGACCTGCGTCCCAATCCAGCCAAAGATGGCTTCTGGATAACATCACATGGCAGTTATGTGCTGGATATGAAGTTTGATAAAAGTCTGGATGCTGCGACCTTGAATGCCCTGATTAATAACACCCCTGGCGTGGTTGAGCACGGCATTTTCTACCAGCTCGCCGATACTGTTTTAATTGCCGACAACGGCATCGTGACCGAATATCAAATTAACGAGCGCCGGCGTTGATTGTTTCAGTGCCAGATAAACACTTGATGCGTTTATTTTTCATTCAGCCGTTTTTAATCTTAATACTGATAGTGCTATCAGGCTGCAAACCTGCTGACCCGATCAACGAACTGCCATCGATTAACCCGGCTAAAAAAGAAATCGTTTTTGTCACCCACAACGGCCCTACCACCTATTATTTAAATAACGATAGCCAGCCAACCGGCATCGAATACGATTTAGCAAAATTATTCGTAAGTGAATATTATCCCGGCTATGAAATCCGCTTTACATTAGTTAACAGCATCAGCGATGTGATCCCCAGCCTGCTTAAAAACAAAGCACACATCGCTGCAGCTAACCTCACAGTCACGCACCTGCGTGAGCATCTGGTGCTGTTTTCGCCGCCTTATCAGGAAACGCAGCAGCAATTGATTTTTAACAGCGAAATCAATAAAAAACCAAAAAACCTGGCTGAAATCAAAGATAAAAAGATTGCTGTTCCGGAAGGTACCAGTTACGCTGAGCGCCTGGCTGCGCTGCAGAAGCAGCACCCCACCCTGCATTGGCATGCGGAGAAGCATACTAATACAGAATCGCTGCTAGAAGAGGTTGCCGACGGCGTGCTGGATTACACGGTTGCAGACAGCTATATCGCTGCGCTGATGCAAAACTACTACCCGAATTTAGAAGTCGCGCTACCTATCGGTCCTGCAGATAAAATCGCTTGGGCCATGTCTAAAAATGCAGACCCGATACTGGTTAAAAACGTAAATGCGTTTTTCAACAAAATCAAAAAAGATGGCTCATTGCGAAACTTACTGGATCGCTACTACGGACACAATGAGCGTTTAAATACACTGGATGTCACCACATTCCTCAAACGCAGCAACACCTTGCTGCCGAAGTATATCCACCTGTTCAAACAGGCGCAGGACATCACCGGTCTGGATTGGCGACTGCTGGCCGCAGTCAGTTACCGGGAGTCGCACTGGGACACTTACAATACCTCACCGACCAACGTACGTGGTTTGATGATGCTGACAGAAGGCACTGCGGACCTGATGGGGGTCACCGACAGACTAGACCCGAAACAGAGCATCCCAGCAGGGGCAAAATACATCATGAAGCTCAAGGATACGGTGCCGGAACGCATACCGGAGCCTGATCGAACCTATATGGCACTTGCCGCCTATAACATTGGTTACGCGCATGTAGAGGATGCACGCGTGCTGGCAAAACGGCTTGGCCTCAACCCGGACAGTTGGGCAGACATCAAGAAAACACTG
The DNA here is from genome assembly GCA_964622195.1 of uncultured Methylotenera sp. Lineage (GTDB taxonomy): Bacteria > Pseudomonadota > Gammaproteobacteria > Burkholderiales > Methylophilaceae > Methylotenera. The sequence continues at coordinate 96,022 of CAZUOQ010000005.1, forward strand.
GTATTGCTTAAAAACCCGGAATACTACACGACATTGAAATATGGCTACGCCAGCGGTGGCGCTCCGGTGATTTTCGTAGAGTCCGTGCGCAGCTACCAGCGCATTCTGGAAAAATACCAGCCTGAGCATAATTCAGACATGTACAAACTCAGAATTGCACGTAATTAGCTTTTCAAATTCGAGACACCTTTATTCATTGGGAAATATTTTGAATATGCATCAGCCAAGCTTCGCTCGTGCGCTGACAGCTACAATCAGCCTCATCATCTGTACAACTCTGCTGCAAGCAAACGCATTTGCTGATAATTACCCGCGCATGCAAATACTGCTGGAAACCGAGCAGACTATTGCCGGCGAGCCACTCACGTACCCGCAGTCAGGGCAGGCAAAAATTACCTCTGCCATCATTACAATTCCTTCAGGACAATCGACCGGATGGCATAAACACAAAGTGCCGCTGGTCGCCTATCTGCTGGACGGCGAACTGGAGATGGAATACGCCGATGGCAAGCGCATTCAATTCAAACAAGGTGAAGCGCTCATGGAGGCGATCGCTGTGCCGCACATAGGCTCCAATCTGGGATCAATGCCGGCCCGGATATTTGTTGCGTTTCTGGGTACTGACAACACTGATTTCACTGAAATCACCACTGCCCCAACCACACCGCCAGCCACGCCGAATGCGACAGCAACCGTCGACCTGGTTGACTTGGCTACATTCGATAAACGCCTGCAATTTGACATCCGCTACGCCACAGCCAATAACTTTATGGCGAAGCCTTTATATATCAGTGCACGCGCAATGTTGCAGCGCCCCGCCGCCGAAGCCTTGACCAGGGCTCACGACAGGTTACGCGCTGCCGGATTCGGCCTGCTGGTACTGGATGCTTACCGGCCATGGCAGGTTACGCGTGAAATGTGGGATAAATATCCTCTGAGCCGCGCTTATTTATCAGATCCGCTGAAAGGCTCCCGCCACAACCGGGGCTGCGCACTCGATATCACGCTATATGATTTAAAATCCGGCAAGGAAGTCACCATGCCCAGTGGCTATGATGAATTTACCGAACGTGCGCACCCCGATTACAAGGGCGGCACGCCGGAACAAACAAAAGCCAGGGATTTGTTAAGAACGGCAATGGAAGCCGAAGGATTTACCGTTTACCAGAATGAATGGTGGCACTTTGACTACAACGGCTGGGAGGCTTATCCAGTGCTGAACAACCCATTGTAACAGCACCGGACAAAGCAGAGTCTCACATAAAGGCCAGTTAAAATCTAAATCAAGTCATCAACACTATCAGCAATTGCTGCATATAAGTCACGGGTAGATGCAATCGCACCATCCTGTACTTCCTGTGCAGATAACACTTTGCCGTTGGCTGCCTGTAACGGGCGCGTCGCAGTAGCGCTGGCCACGACAGTCACAGCATAACCAAGGTTAAAACCGCCATGTGCTGTAGAGTTAATGCACATATGCGTCATAAAACCGGCCAATACAATATTCTTGATGCCCAATGCTTTCAGTTGCTGATCAAGATCGGTCGCTACAAACGAATTCGGGTAGTTTTTCGTAATCACTGGCTCCCCGGCAATAGGTGCCACCTCATCACAAATGGCACCAATCTCAGCCGAGACATCATAAGGCGAACCGACCCCGGCATCATGCTGAATATGAATAACAGGAATTTTAAGCTCCCTGGCCCTGGCCAGCAGCCTTCTGGCTTCCAGAATAGCAACCTCTACACCTGTTAACTGCATCAGGCCTTTTCTGTAGGTGTTCTGGCAATCGATCATGATCAACGCAGATTCTTTTAACGGCGCAGGCGCCAGACCCAAACCAACAATTTCACGCAAAGTTTTTGATGCTTTAATCATGGTATTTTCCTGACATTAAATGAGTAATCTGAATTGTAATCATCTTACCAATAAAAATTGGCTTGGTGATAAAGATCAAATACCTGCATACAAAATCTGGGCCAATCTTGACTCTTACCAATCTTGTTTGGTTTGAGTCATGGAATCTAAAGAACTGTTTAATGTCGCAAAGGTCTAGGTAGAAGACATTTTTTAATAAGAAAGGTGCTACTGAATGAAATGCCCGGTATGTGACAATGTGAATTTAATGATGAGTGAAAGACAAGGCGTAGAAATCGACTACTGCCCTGCCTGCAGGGGCATCTGGCTAGATCGCGGCGAGCTGGATAAAATAATAGACAAAAATAGCCAGCCAGCTACTCAAGCAAAACCCAATGATGATCATGCCTATAAACAACGCGGCTATGAAGCATCGTATGATAATCAGCATTATAAAAAGAAAAAGAAAGAAAGCTTTTTAAGCGAGCTGTTCGATTTCTGAGTATAAACGTGTATAAAAAACGGCGCTGTTCTGCGCCGTTCTTACCGTTACCAATTCAGGTATATATGCAATAATAAAAATGCAATAACAAAATTAGTTACAAGACGAAGACCTGTTAAAACCAGTCACGCCGAACTTTACCTACGGTACCGGTTTTCGCATCGACATCAACTTCCCACTCACGCCCATCGGCATCCACAATCTCAAATTCATAATCCCAGCCCTTGCCGAAATCACGGTCATCCAGATCTGCATCCGTCACAACACCAGGCTTAGCCGCTAGTGCTTTTGCCTTGGCCTGATCCAGGGTAATCAATCCAAACTCCTTGGTAATTGCAGCCATTTCCTGCGCATCATCATCTGCATATGCAGATGATGCATTAAAGATTAGCGCTATGCCGGAAACAACAAAAGCCGTTTTAAAAGTATTTTTCATTTGAATCTCCTAAATCATGAATAAGCAGCTTCATTCTAGAAAACCAACCTTAATTAAAACTTAACAAGTACAGCTACAAATAAAACCCTTACTTTTTATATGTTTTCTATTAACCACCAAGCGGTTTTTAAAAGTCAATCAAGAAGAATTTCAATTAATAAAAACCTGAATTTATATAAAAAAATAAATAAATATCAATTACTTAATTTGGATAATTTTGGCATAAACTTTTTTCTGTGTTTGCTGTCTTAATTATGGAAAATCTGTTAAAGCATAGGCTTATACATCACCGCAGTCGCAGTGGCTAAGCATATGCACATTGTGTGCAAGGAGGTATCCTATGAACACAGCCTCAACGGACAGCGCCACAGCCAGGCTGGAATTGAATGCTCCAGTACCTGACTTTGAGGCACAAACCACCGACGGCCCGATTCGTCTCTCGGATTGGGAAAAAGGCAAATGGATTATTCTGTTCTCCCATCCGGCCGATTTCACTCCTGTCTGCACCACGGAACTCATGGCATTCGCTACGCAGCAAGATGAGTTCAAACGCAAGAACGTCGCCTTGCTGGGCTGCTCGGTAGACAGTGTTTACAGCCACATTGCCTGGATGCGCAATATTCAGGAAAAATTCGGCGTTACTATCAAATTCCCAATCATTGCCGACCTTGATCAAAAAATATCCAGGCTTTATGGCATGATTCATGAACAAAGCAGCAACACTTCAACCGTGCGCTGCGTATTTTTCATTGACCCTCATCTCGTGCTGCGCGCCATGATTTATTATCCAATGACCGTAGGCCGCAATTTCAGTGAAATCATGCGCGTTATTGACGCGCTGCAGACAGCAGATGCCAACCATGTAGCATGCCCTGCCAACTGGACTATTGGACAAGATGTAATTGTCCTTGCACCGCAGACAATGACTGATGCTGAAACAAGGGCAACCAATATGGAATACCAGGTTGCAGACTGGTATTTTGCAATGAAAAAACTGCCCGCACACCAATTAAGCAAAGGAGGCAGAAATGGCTAAAGTACTGTGTGTACTGTACGATGACCCTGTCACCGGTTACCCGAAAACCTATGCGCGTGACAGCATCCCGGTCATCAGCAGCTATCCTGGCGGGCAGAAACTCCCCACCCCGAAAGCGATCAATTTCAAACCCGGCCAATTACTTGGCAGCGTTTCCGGTGAACTCGGATTACGGAAATATATTGAATCTCAAGGACATACGCTAATAGTCACTTCAGACAAAGACGGCCCGGATTCCAGGCTGGAAAAAGAGCTACCCGACGCTGATGTAATTATTTCGCAGCCATTTTGGCCTGCCTACCTCACAGAAGAACGCTTCAATAAAGCGAAGAAGCTGAAGCTTGCGATTACCGCTGGCATCGGTTCCGACCATGTGGATCTGCAGGCTGCCATCAGGCACGGTGTGACTGTTGCGGAAGTGAGTTACAGCAACAGCATCAGCGTATCAGAACACGTAGTGATGATGATTCTGAGCCTGGTACGTAACTATATTCCCTCTTACCAGTGGGTAGTCAAGGGCGGCTGGAATATTGCCGACTGCGTTGAACGCTCTTATGACCTTGAAGGCATGCATGTTGGCACCGTTGCCGCAGGACGCATCGGGCTGGCGGTACTGAGACGGCTCAAACCGTTTGACGTAAATCTGCACTATACCGATCGTCACCGCCTGCCGGCTGACATTGAAAAAGAACTCAATGTCACATTCCACCCTGATGTGGAATCAATGGTCAAGGTATGTGATGTAGTGACAATCAACTGCCCACTCCATCCTGAAACCGAACATATGTTCGATGACAGGCTGATCGCGAAAATGAAACGCGGTGCCTATATTGTCAACACGGCACGCGGCAAGATCTGTGACCGCGACGCCATTGCCCGCGCACTTGAAAGCAGCAAGCTCGCCGGTTATGCAGGTGATGTATGGTTTCCGCAGCCAGCCCCGCAGAACCACCCGTGGCGCAGCATGCCTTATCACGGCATGACACCGCATGTTTCCGGTACCAGCCTGAGTGCACAGGCACGCTATGCGGCAGGCACGCGCGAAATTCTGGAATGCTGGTTTGAAGGCAGGCCGATTCGTGAAGAATACCTGATCGTGGATGGCGGCCAACTGGCCGGAGCCGGTGCCCACTCTTACAGCATGGGCAACGCTACCGGAGGCTGGGAAGAAGCTAACAAATACAGAACAGGAACAAGGTAAACGCATAATCATGGCAGCCCTGCCCAATAAATAGCAGGGAATTGATCTTGATGCACCCGCTTTTATCGATCTTTAGGAGATTAAAATGAACCGGAGACTATATTTCATGCTACCAGATGTAGACAGTGCACATGTCATGCTGAACGACCTGTTACTGGCACGTGTCAACGCTGACCGTGTCCATTTCATTGCAAAGCCCGGAACCTCGATGGGAGACCTGCCGGAAGCTACGGTAGCCGAACGTACCGACCTGATCGAAGGCTGGGAGATTGGCATGGGCCTGGGCACACTGGTAGGGTTCGCATCTGGACTGGTAGCCCTGATGATTCCAACCTGGTGGTATACCAAGCCAATTCCAGTTTCAGCCACGATACTGATTTGCACCTTGACCGGGTTTCTGGTTGGCGGACTGTGGACTGCATTGGCAGCAACCAGCATACCCAACAATCATCTCAAACCGTTTGAAAAAAGAATTGCCAAGGGCGAGGTTTTAATGATCATACTTGCACCATTCCACCGCGTGCAGGAGATTCGCAGACTGGTGGAAGAAAAACATCCGGAAGCAGCTTACAGCGGCATCTGGCCTACGGAGCATGTCATATTCCCTTGATGCTTGCCAGCATAAGGGTCATACACATGCCCAGATAGCCAAGACCTATTTGGGCGAAGGCAAATATGCGCCCATTACGTGAACAATTAAACACATGGCTGCTGTTAGAGTTACTGCGCGGCCTGGCGCTGACCGGGAAAGCCCTGTTCAAACCCAAGATTACGATACAGTACCCGGAAGAAAAGACGCCGCTTTCCCCGCGCTTTCGCGGTTTGCATGCCCTGCGCCGTTACCCTAACGGCGAGGAACGCTGTATTGCCTGCAAACTGTGTGAGTCAGTATGCCCGGCTATGTGCATCAGCATAGACTCTGAAGAACGGGCAGATAGCACACGCCGCACCACACGCTATGATATCGACCTTTTCAAATGTATTTACTGCGGCTTCTGTGAAGAAGCCTGCCCTACCGATGCCATTGTCATGACACGCTTCTTTGAGTTCCATATGGAGCAGCGTGACGAAGCGGTGATTGATAAGCAAGGCCTGCTTGCCATGGGTGACAGATTTGAAGCACAAATTGCAGCTGACCGGGCATTGGAAGCAAATTACCGGTAGGCTTTACTGTGCACTTACTGTTATTCCGTTTCCAGATCAATAGTGCACTAGACACCTTAGCGAAGACAGTACAAATAGTACGGCAAGCGAGGGTAACAACGTGCAGTATTGATATGAAAATGGAATTAGTCAGGCAATATCCCATTCGGCCTCGGCATCCACCTCTACCCAGCCATTGGCAACCCTTACCGGAAAAGTGCGCAGGTTTTCATAAGCCGGTGCAGTAAGCGCCTCGCCGGTGACTACCGAAAAGTGGGCTCCATGCAGAGGGCAAATGACGTGATCGCCCTGCAGCTTGCCCTCCGACAGTTGCGCGTATTCATGTGTACATATATTCTCGACCGCGTAAAAACGACCGTTAAGATTAACTACTAAAATTGACATGTCACCGGCAGTCACCATACGAAAGCTGCCAGACGGAAAATCCGAAACGGCAGCGACATCCATCCATTCGCTCATGTTTCACCTCCTGTAATATCGGGCGCCATCTACAGCATACCAAGCTCCAGCTTTGCCGCCTCAGACATCTGTTCACGGTTCCAGGGCGGCTCCCAAACCAGTTCCACTTTTACATCGCCTGCCCCGGGCACACATGCCAGCGTTTCCTGCACCTGCTGCGGAAAACTCTGTGCTACAGGACAGTTGGGCGCAGTCAGTGTCATGCGGATATTCACATTGCCGTTTGGTGCCACATCAAGTGCATAGATCAAGCCGAGGTCATAAATATTCACCGGCATTTCCGGGTCGTAGATCGTTCGCAGCATCTCAATCACACGCGCTTCCAGTTCACTTGCTTTCGGTGGCTGCTGTTCCTGATGCTGCTCGCTGAACTTTCTCCAGTCAAACATTCTCTTCATTCCGTTGTAACGGTCTCTGGCGCACTCTCGAGCGCCGCCTTCATGGTATGCCATGCCAGTGTGGCGCATTTCACGCGCTGTGGGAACTCGCGCACACCGGCCAGCGCGGCAAGCTTGCCCATATCCTCGGCCGAAGCCGCACCAGTCACCAGACTGTGGAACCTTTCCAGCAAATTCAGCGCCTGCTGACTGGATTTACCCTTGATGATTTCCGTCATCAGCGAGGCAGATGCAGTTGAAATGGCACAGCCGGAACCTTCAAACCTTGCCTCGGCAATCATGCCGTTTTCCAGCTGCAGATACAGTTTCACCTTGTCTCCACACATCGGGTTATAACCTTCTGCCTTGTGGTTGGCGCCTGCCAACTGGCCATAGTTGCGCGGCTGGCGGTAATGGTCAAAAATGACTTCCTGATACAATTCGCGCAGGTCACTCATCGCCCAAACACCTCTTTCACCTGGTCAATTGCAGCCACTAGTTTATCCACTTCGGCTGTGGTGTTATACAGCGCAAACGAAGCACGTGCGGTGGCTGACAGGCCAAAGCGCTCCATCAACGGCATGGCGCAATGGTGACCGGTACGAATCGCCACGCCCTGCCGGTCCAATATGGTGCCGATATCATGTGGATGTACCCCATCCATGACAAAAGACAGGATGCCGGTTTTATGCTGCGCACTACCGATAATATGCAAGCCGTCAATACCGCTCAACGCTACTGTTGCATAAGCTAGCAATGCCTGTTCATGCGCCAGCAGCGCGTCGAAACCTATGTCCAAAATGTAATCAATAGCAACACCCAGACCGATCACGCCGGCAATATTGGGCGTGCCTGCCTCAAATTTGTAGGGAATAACATTGTAGACAGTGCCGTCAAAACTGACGGCACTGATCATGTCACCGCCACCCTGATAAGGCGGCATGGCGGCAAGCAGAGCTGATTTGCCATAAAGTACGCCAATACCGGTTGGTCCATATAGCTTATGCCCCGAGAATGCATAAAAATCGCAATCCAGCGCCTGTACGTCTACCGGCAGATGGGCAATCGCCTGTGCGCCATCAAGCAGCACCGGCACATCTCTGGTATGCGCCAGGTCAATGATCGCCCGGACCGGGTTGATCGTACCCAGCGCATTGGAAACATGCCCTACGGCAACCAGTCTGGTGCGTGGACCAAGCAGCCGGTTATAAGCCTCGAACTCCAGCTCCCCAACATTGTTGACAGGAATCACACGCAGGATGGCACCAGTCTGCTGGCAAAGTATCTGCCAGGGCACGATATTGGAGTGGTGCTCCATGTGGCTGACGATAATTTCATCACCCGCCTTGAAACGGCTGCGGCCATATGTCTGCGCCACCAGGTTGATTGCCTCTGTCGTACCGCGCACAAAGATAATTTCACCGGCACTAGCAGCGTTGATAAGCTGCTGCACCTTGGCACGTGCCGCTTCAAACGCATCGGTAGCACGCTGGCTCAGCGCATGGATACCGCGATGCACATTCGCGTTATCGTTGCTGTAATAATGGTTCTCAGCCTCAATCACACTGAGCGGCTTCTGTGTGGTGGCGGCATTATCCAGGTAAACCAGCGGTTTTCCGTAGAGACTGCTTTGCAGAATGGGGAAATCTTCGCGCCAGCGCTGTACCGGCTCGTCTTTCGCCATTACTGTCGTATGGGTTTTTTCAGCATCTGTATACAAGCCAAATAAACTCATAGCACACCTTTCACAAACTCGCCCTGCGGCAGCCTGTCCAGCAGCATATGTTCAATATGCGTACGCATGGAATCCATCTCCACACGAGAAATAATATCACTGGCAAAGCCGTAGATCATGACAGAACGCGCGAGGTCAGCATCAATACCTCGCGAGCGCAGGTAAAACAACTGGTTCTCATCCAGCTGTCCGACCGTCGTACCATGCGTGCATTTAACATCGTCGGCAAATATTTCCAGCTGCGGCTTGGTATCGACCTCAGCCTGCCGTGACAAAAGCAGGTTATGGTTGGACTGGTGGGCATCAGCACCGCTGGCGCCGGAGTGAACCACCACTTTGCCGTTAAATACGCCATGTGCCGCACCATCCAGCACACCTCGGTAATATTCACGGCTAACGGTACCTGCCGCAAGGTGATCGATCCGCGTATGGTGATCCATGTGCTGACGCTCATCCAGCAGATAAAGCCCATTCAAAGTGCACTGGCTGCCACTGCCCTGCAATTCAACCGTAATGTCATTCCGCCCCAGATGACAGCCCGGCGCCAACGAGTGCGAAACAAAACTGCTCGCTGCGGCCTGCCCGGCATGAATGCCGCCGATATGCGTGGCGGCGGGACCTTCCTGCAGCAGTTTGCAGTGTTCTATATGCGCGCTTGCTGCGAGCTCAAGCTGCGTCACGGCATTGGTAAAATTGTGCACATCCATTGTGCCCATGTAATGCTCAACAATGCTGGCCCGGCTGTTTTCACCGGCAATCACGATATTGCGCGGATAATTCGCCACACTATGTCCACTGGCGACAAACAGCAGGTAGATTGGCGCATCCAGCACCGCATTGGGCGGCAGCACCAGCACTGCACCATCGGTAGCAAAGGCATTATTCAGGCATGAGAAAACCGTATACTCCAGACGCTGCTCAAAAAACCGCTCAGGCAGCGTGCTCGAATTATCCAGCAGGCTTGCCAGGCTATCCAGCCGCATGCCTTCCGGCAATTTACCAATAGCAGACAGCAAGGCATTGTAATGCCCATTCACAAAAACCATCAGATGCATATGCTCATTAGCCAATGCCCATGCCAGCAGCTTGGCATCAGATGACGGCTCATGGGGGATATGATCCGGCGCAAGCGAAGTGCGCTTGCCTATCAGTGATACATCGGTGTATTTCCAATCCTCTTCACGGCGGGTAGGAAACCCATGCTCAGAAAAGCGCGCAAAAGCAGCCTGCCGTGCCGCGAGCACCCAGGGCACTTCATAGCCGGGCAATACATACGGCACATGCTCCAGATCCATATTTCGCCAAGACTCAAGCTGCGCGCTCATGATCATCTCCTATGCCACCTGTCTTGCTGCCCGCTTTTCAGTATTCTTTTCCGGAGTCTTGGCATCCCACAACCCATAGCCGTGTTTTTCCAGTTCGCGCGCAAGCGCCGCATTGCCGGATTTGACAATGCGCCCCTGCGACAGCACATGCACCATATCCGGCACGATATAATCCAGCAGGCGCTGGTAGTGTGTCACCAGCACAATTGCCCGCTGCGGATCGCGCATTTTATTGATGCTCTCCGCCACAAACTTTAGCGCATCGATATCAAGGCCGGAATCCGGCTCATCCAGGATCACCAGCTTAGGTTCAAGAATCAGCATCTGCAGGATCTCGTTACGCTTTTTCTCGCCGCCCGAGAAACCTTCATTCACAGCGCGTGACAAAAATGACTCATCCATACCCAGCTGGCGCATTCTGGCACGCACCAGACCCAGAAAATCCATCGCATCCAGTGCAGATAATCCTTGCTGGCTGCGTATCGCATTAAGCGCGGTTCTGAGGAACAGCGAGATACTCACACCGGGAATTTCCACCGGATATTGAAATGCCAGAAACAAACCTTCACGCGCCCGTTGCTCAGGTGACATCAGCAGCAGGTCATGTCCAAGGTAGCGTACACTGCCATCGGTAACAGCGTAGCCTTCCCGTCCGGCCAGCGCCTGCGCCAGCGTGCTCTTACCAGAGCCATTAGGTCCCATGATGGCATGCACTTCACCGGCTTTAATATTCAGGTTCAGCCCGCTTAAAATCTCTTTGCCATCAATTGCCACATGCAGGTTTTTTACAGCAAGCATCATGATTTCACTCCCTAGCCGGTACCGCCTTCAAGGCTGACACCCATTAATTTCTGCGCTTCTACCGCAAATTCCATCGGCAGTTCCTGGAACACGGCCTTGCAAAAGCCGCTCACAATCATGGAAACAGCATCCTCCGGCGTAATGCCGCGCTGCGTGCAATAAAACAGCTGGTCTTCCCCGATGCGTGAGGTAGAAGCCTCGTGCTCGACTTTGGCGGTGGGGTTCCTGACCTCGATATAAGGAAAAGTATGTGCGCAGCATTGGCCGCCCAGCAGCAATGAGTCACACTGCGTGTAGTTGCGTGCGTTCTCGGCGCCAGGCAGCACCTTGATCAGGCCACGGTACGAATTCTGCCCGTGCCCGGCGGATATGCCCTTAGACAAGACCGTGCTACTGGTGTTACGGCCGATATGAATCATCTTGGTGCCTGTATCCGCCTGCTGAAAATGATTAGTCAGTGCTACGGAATAGAACTCGCCGCGTGAATCGTCACCGCGCAGGATTACGCTCGGGTATTTCCAGGTAATAGCCGAGCCGGTCTCAACCTGCGTCCACGAGATATGCGAGCCGTTACCGCGGCAATCGCCGCGCTTGGTCACAAAGTTGTAAATACCACCCTTACCTTCCTTGTCACCTGGATACCAGTTCTGCACTGTAGCATATTTGATGCGTGCACCCTTGAGCGCAATCAGCTCCACCACAGCTGCATGCAGCTGGTTTTCATCACGCATGGGTGCGGTACAGCCTTCCAGGTAGCTCACATAGGCATCTTCATCCACGATAATCAGGGTACGCTCAAACTGGCCAGTATTTTTCGCGTTGATGCGAAAATACGTCGAAAGCTCCATCGGGCAGCGCACACCGGGCGGAATGTAACAGAATGAACCGTCACTGAACACGGCCGCATTCAGGCTGGCAAAGAAATTATCAGTATAAGGCACAACCGTGCCAAGGTACTGCTGGATCAGTTCGGGGTACAGCTGCACTGCCTCCGAGAACGGACAGAAAATAATGCCAAGTTCGGCCAGCTTTGCCTTAAAAGTGGTGGCGACCGATACACTGTCAAATACCGCGTCCACCGCTACGCCTGCCAGCATTTCCTGTTCTTTAAGCGGAATACCCAGTTTTTCATATGTGCGCAGCAATTCGGGGTCGATCTCTGCTAGGTTGCGCGGCCCGGATTTCTCTGATTTTGGCGCAGAGTAGTAAAAAATATCCTGGTAATCGATCGGTGCGTAATGCACATTCGCCCAGTGCGGCTCGGTCATCGTCAGCCAATGACGGTAAGCTTGCAGCCGCCACTCCAGCATGAATGCTGGCTCATGCTTCTTGGCAGAAATCAGACGCACGTTCTCTTCGCTGAGTCCACGAGGCACGCTATCAGTCTCGATCGCCGTAAAAAAGCCATGCCGGTATTCGCGGCCTATCAGGTAATCCAGCGGTTTGGTTGCAGTGGTCATACTGCCTCCTTCGTCCTATTGGTTTGTCTCAAGCCGACAACTTTTTTTATTTGCCGACTGACCCATCCAATTAAGTTGACTGATTTAGTATACTATTAGTTCATGTTTTATAGAGCACCTGAAAACAACCAAACCTTAACCAGTTATGACTGTCTGAATATCATGTAAAAAGCGGCATTAAGCTGCGATATAAACATGTAGTACAGAAACCAAGGAGACTGCATCATGAACAAAATGAATCTGCTTGCAAAGAAATGTACGCCTTGCCAAGGTGGCATTCCACCCATGACCCAGGAAGCTGCGGAGAAATACCTGCACGAAGCGCCAGAATGGGAATTACGGGATAATGCAACGCGGCTGAAACGTACCTTTAAATTCAGCAACTTTGCAGATGCGATGAATCTGGCACATAAGGTTGGCGAGCTATGCGAGGCTGAAGGACATCACCCGGACATTACCATAGGCTGGGGCTACTGCCGGGTGGAGTTCCAGACCCATAAAATCAATGGCCTGCATGAAAACGACTTTATCATGGCAGCGAAGGTGGACCGGCTGGCCAACTCCATGCATAAACATCGGGACAAAACCGGTACCTCACTCAAAGTAGCGGCTTAAGAACAGCATTGCGTCAGGAAAAATAATAGCAGGCAAGGCCAGTGGTCAGCCTTGTCATGCCGGACAGATGCCTACTCCAGCGCGATTACGCAGTCAAACTGATGTCAAGGTTTGCCGACCCGATGGCCAGCGTCATCCTGGCAGGCAGTTTCTCGCTACCATTCAGCTTGCCGCTGGCGATGGCATGCGCCACCGCACGTTCGATCTCATGCTGGGAGCTGACCCCCACCATTTTCAGAAACCTACGAATACTCATATTGAAAGTGTCATCATTCATCACGGGCTACTTAACTACCACACTACACCCGCACCCTGCCTGAACTCCGGCCTATGGCACTTCATCTTGCCGCTTAAGCGGCTTAGATGAGCGTGAATAACCTGTGCAGCCATGCCGGAATTACGGTTTTTTTAGATGTTTGTTAACCCCTGATACGCAATCAGTATTTGATGTATTCCAGATTGTTCATGTACGCTCGCAGCACTTGCGGCACTTTTACGCTGCCGTCAGCCTGCTGATAGTTTTCAAGCACAGCTACCAGCGTACGGCCAACTGCCAGACCAGAACCATTCAAAGTATGTACCAGCTCCGGCTTACCATTCTCGTTTCTGAAACGTGCCTGTAAACGGCGTGCCTGGAATGCCTCACAGTTGGATACTGATGAAATTTCACGGTAGGTATTCTGTGCCGGCAGCCATACTTCCAAATCGTAAGTCTTTGCAGCGCCAAAACCCATGTCGCCAGTGCACAGAGAAACCACGCGGTAAGGTAGTTCCAACGCTCGCAGAATATTCTCGGCATGGCCGACCATCTGCTCCAGCGCTTCATAGCTTTTTTCCGGATGCACGATCTGCACCATTTCCACTTTATCGAACTGGTGCTGGCGTATCATGCCTTTGGTATCGCGGCCATACGAACCGGCTTCGGAACGGAAACACGGCGTATGCGCTGTAAGTTTAATCGGCAACGCTTCCAGCGGCACGATTTCATCACGCACGGTGTTGGTCAGTGTGACTTCTGAAGTTGGAATCAGGTACAGCTTGCTGTCATTATGATTCAAAGAGAACAGGTCTTCTTCAAATTTAGGTAACTGGCCGGTACCAACCAGGCTTTCGGCATTCACCATGTAAGGCGTGTAGCACTCGGTATAACCATGATGGTCGGTCTGCGTATCGAGCATGAACTGCGCCAAGGCACGATGCAGTTTTGCAATCTGACCGCGCATCAGTGTAAAACGTGCGCCTGACAGCTTGGCACCAGTGTCAAAATCGAGGCCTAGCGGCGCGCCCACGTCAGCATGGTCTTTAATTTCAAAATCAAACACGCGTGGCGTACCGATACGACGCACCTCAACGTTATCTTCTTCAGACTTGCCTTGCGGCACACTTTCATGTGGCAGGTTAGGTACATTCAACAACATGTCCTGCAACTCTTTTTGCAGTTCAGCCAAGCGCGTTTCGTCGGCTTTCAACTGATCACCCAAGCCTGCTACTTCAGCCATAATGGCTGATACATCTTCACCTTTAGCCTTGGCCATGCCAATCTGCTTGGAAACATTATTGCGCTTTGCCTGCAAATCCTGCGTGCGTGTCTGCACGGCTTTACGCTCTTGTTCCAGGGCAGCGAATTTGGCTGCATCAAAGGCAAAGCCCCTTCGATTCAACTGGGCAACAACACCGTCTAAATCGTTCCGTAATGCTTGAATGTCTAACATTTAATTTCCCTGAAAGTCTTTGTTTAGCCATCTGTGGCTAATTTATTTTTTCGCTTTTTTATCCAGCTCACGCAGATGTGCCAGCTTTTCCGCTATTTTACCTTCTAAGCCGCGCGGCGTGGGCACATAAAACTGCTGTGGCGCTAATTCATCCGGAAAATAGTTTTCGCCTGCGGCATAGGCTTCCGGTTCATTATGCGCATAACGGTACTCTTTACCGTAATCCAGGGCTTTCATGAGCTTGGTCGGTGCGTTACGCAAATGTAGCGGCACCGGACGCGATTTATCCTGTGCCACAAACGCCTTGGCCTGATTGTACGCCATATACGCTGCATTGCTCTTGGGCGCCACTGCCAGATAGATCACGGCATTGGACAATGCCAACTCACCCTCCGGTGAGCCCAGTCGTTCATAAATCTGGCAGGCCTCAAGTGCCATGGTCTGCGCACGCGGGTCAGCAATGCCGATATCTTCTACTGCCATGCGCACAATTCGACGCCCAAGATACAGCGGGTCAGCGCCACCATCGATCATGCGTAAAAACCAGTACAAGGCAGCATCCGGATTGGAGCCGCGCACTGATTTATGCAGTGCGGATATCTGGTCATAGAATGCTTCACCGCCTTTATCAAAACGACGCAGCTTGCTTGCCATCGTCGTCTGCAGGAAAGTTTCATCGACTTCGGTAATGCCGGCGCCCTGCGCGGCATTGAATAAGCCTTCAGCAAAATTGAGCAAGCGGCGCGCATCGCCATCTGCATAAGCCAATACTTGTTCACGCACCGCATCGGTCAGCGTAATCTCAGACGCCACCAATTGCTGTGCACGGTCAAGCAATAAGGAAAGCTCAGCTTCAGAAAGGGCATTAAGCACAAACACCTGCGCCCGGCTTAGTAAAGCGCTGTTCACCTCAAATGACGGGTTTTCAGTCGTGGCACCTATGAATGTGATCAGGCCGCTTTCCACAAACGGCAGAAATGCATCCTGCTGGCCTTTATTGAAGCGGTGCACTTCATCCACGAACAGAATGGTTTTACGGTCATGCTGCTGCAAGGTAAGTTCTGCACGTTCTACAGCTTCGCGGATATCTTTAATGCCGGACAGCACTGCGGAAATTGGAATAAATTCGGCATCTGCAGTATTGGCAATCAGCCTCGCCAGCGTGGTCTTGCCGACGCCCGGCGGTCCCCACAAAATCATGGACGGCAGCTTGCCTGACTGAAATGCCAGTCGCAGTGGTTTACCAGCACCGAGCAGGTGCGATTGCCCGACGACTTCATTCAGCGTTTTGGGGCGTAATCGCTCCGCAAGCGGTGCTTGCGGTGCATTGGGAGCAAACAGACTATTCAAAATATGCAGTAAATCTCGTCAAGATTCAGTATTAAAAGAAAAAGGCTTATATCAATTTAATCAATATAAGTAACTTACTCCCCCACTATATCCACACCTTTAGGCGCCTTAAACAGAAAGTTTTTATCCTCAAGTACCGGATTCACCTCTACCTGCGTAAACACGATTTTCGTAGTGTGACCAAAGCTATCCACCAGCGACAGTTCCTGAATTTTATTGGCGTTAAAACCCATCAGTATCCTCTCAAAGCCGGATTCTTTATCTGTTGGTATCGCATTCACCCATTCCAGCTTATCTTTGGCTGCAGCATTCATCATCTTGAAGGTTTTATCAATTTCAGCACCGCCTGCCAATAAAGCCGCAGGGCTTGACCCTATCGACTTATTGAGCGAACGTACCGTAACCTGTGCCAGCTCAGTGTCATAGAGCCATACCTGATTACCATCGCTGATAATCTGCTGTTCGTAAGGCTTGCGATAATCCCACCTGAATTTATTTGGACGCAGCAACTGCATTTCGCCGTCAACTTCCTGTACCTTGCGCCCTTGTTTATCTGTCACTACCTGATGGAAATTGGCACGAACCGACTTGGTCTGCTCGTAAAACGCTTTCACGCTGGACATGCCATCAGCACTGGCTGTCTGCACCACCAGCAACAACGGCAACACAAAGTAAGGTGCTACTTTTTTAATGGGTATCATTTAATTCCTAATTTTCAAGTCTTAATATCTTGTTAAGCTTCATGATGCGGCGCCAGCACCTCACGGTTGCCGTTGCTTTGCATGGCTGATACCAGACCGGCACGTTCCATATCCTCGATCAGGCGTGCTGCACGGTTGTAACCGATGCGAAGCTGGCGCTGTACAGATGAAATGCTCGCCCTGCGCGTTTTCAGCACGATGCCAACTGCTTCGTCATACAGCGGGTCTACCTCAGCACCACCTTCACCAGCACCGCCGCTGGCAAAATCGGCGCCACCTTCTTCGGCCTCATTCGTCAGAATACCTTCGATGTAATTTGGTTTACCCTGCGCCTTCAGATAGTTAACTACCTTATGCACTTCCTGGTCAGAGACGAATGCACCGTGAATACGTACCGGGTAACCGGTTCCCGGTGGCAGGTAGAGCATATCACCCTGCCCCAGCAATGCCTCAGCACCCATCTGGTCCAGTATCGTGCGCGAGTCAATCTTACTGGAAACCTGAAATGCGATGCGCGTAGGAATATTGGCTTTGATCAGTCCGGTAATAACATCCACAGACGGACGCTGCGTAGCCAGCACCAGATGAATGCCGGATGCACGCGCTTTCTGCGCCAGGCGCGCAATCAGCTCTTCCACCTTTTTGCCCACCACCATCATCAGGTCGGCAAACTCGTCAATCACTACCACAATGAATGGCATTTCATCCAATGGCTCCGGATCGTCCGGCGTCAGGCTGAATGGGTGCGGAATAGAAGTACCCTCTTTTTTCGCTTCCTTGATTTTCTGGTTATAACCCGCCAAGTTACGCACACCCAGCATGGACATCAGTTTATAGCGACGCTCCATCTCGGCCACACACCAGTTCAAGGCATTGCCGGCCTGGCGCATGTCGGTCACTACCGGCGCCAGCAAATGCGGAATGCCTTCATATACTGATAGCTCCAGCATTTTCGGATCAATCAGAATCATGCGCACCTGACTCGCATCTGATTTATAGAGCATACTTAAAATCAGTGCATTCACAGCCACAGACTTACCGGAACCGGTAGTACCTGCAACCAGCACGTGCGGCATCTTGGCAAGGTCAGCCACTGCCGGCTTACCCGAAATATCCTTGCCCAGCGAGATTGCCAGCGGAGAATGCACATCGGCATAAGCCTGGCTGCCCATGATTTCTGACAAATGCACAATCTGGCGTTTAGGGTTAGGAATCTCCAGACCCATGCAGGTTTTGCCGGGAATGGTTTCGACCACACGCACACTGACTACAGATAAAGCGCGCGCCAGATCTTTTACCAGATTGGTCACCTGGCTGCCCTTGACACCGGGCGCAGGCTCCAGCTCATAACGCGTAATCACGGGTCCGGGCTGGGCTGTGAGCACTTTGACTTCAATACCAAAATCCATGAGTTTGCGTTCAATCAGGCGGGACGTGAAATCCAGTGTTTCAGTAGAAGGCAGTTCAACATTACTGATGGCTTCATCCAGCAGGTGAATCGGCGGCAAAGGCGAATCCGGATGCGTCTCAAACAGCGGCACCTGTTTTTCTTTCTGTACGCGTGCGCTTTTGGGGATTTCCAGTACCGGCGCTTCAATCTGCACCGGCTCACGGTCTACAGTGCGTGCACGCTCGTTTTGCACAAATTCGCTACGCTCCTGCTTGACTGCTTCCCCTGCTTTCCTGTCCTGCCAGTCATGCCATTTCAGCTTGATAAACTCATAACTGGCAATCAGGCCAGCACCGAACTTTTCAGTAATCATGATCCACGACCAGCCCGTGAACAGGCTGAAACCCACCATGAACATCAGCAGCAGCAGCATGCTGGAGCCAATATAACCAAACAGGCTACGCAAGCCGGCATCAACAGCCGCACCCAGCATACCGCCCGGCGCAAGCGGCAAGCTTGCCGGTAATGTAACAAGATGGCCGGCTTCCAGAGCACTGGAAGCGACTAACAATAAAGCAAAACCAATAAAGTTAAACAGTAAAAATGGTTTCTCGCTCTGGTCTACCGCTTCAAGCTTAAGATACACGAACCACATCGCATAAAAAGCAAGCACTGCCCACCACCAGGCTGAAAAACCAAACACATATAACAGCAGATCAGACACCCAGGCACCTACGCTACCGCCGCTGTTATGCACCACTGCATTATCAGGCGCAATGTGCGACCATGAAGAGTCATCCGGATGATAGGTAAAAAGAATCACCGTAATATAAACGCCAACCAAGACCAAACCTAGCCACCACGCTTCTTTCAAGAGCGTTGTGGCTAATGCATTTGATTTACTGACTTCAGCTTCACGCCTGGCGTTGGCTGGTTTGGATTTTTTGAAAAACAAGATAGCAAAACCTTAGCTTATTACTATTGGATTTAATTATAGCAGTATCAAAGTAAGTGCGTAGGGATTAGAATATCAAACTAATTTTAACTGTAAACATGATGGAGTCTCGCAATGGATATCGGTATAAAAGAACAAGACAGAAAAAACATCGCACAGGGTTTATCACACCTGCTGGCAGACACTTATACACTTTATCTGAAAACGCATTATTTTCATTGGAATGTCACCGGTCCAATGTTTAACACCCTGCATTTAATGTTTGAAACGCAATACAACGAGCTGGCACTTGCCGTTGATTTAATTGCAGAACGTATTCGCGCACTGGATGTCTATGCTCCAGGTACTTATCGTGATTTTGCAAAACTCACTTCGATTAAGGAAACAGAATCCGTGCCCAAAGCACAGGACATGATTGCAGAACTGGTAGCAGGTCATGAAGCCGTATGCCGCACTGCACGCAGTGTATTTCCGAGTGCGGATGCCGCCTCGGATGAAGCAACTGCCGACCTGCTCACGCAGCGCCTGCAATTGCATGAAAAAACGGCATGGATGCTAAGAAGTCTATTGGAAAAATAGATATCCAGCCGTTTTTCGGTGCAGGCTAAATATCGCGAAGCGATGTTAAGCGAAGTGGCCGAAGCCAAAAAACCGTATGGATGCTGCGCAGCCTGCTTGAAAAATAAGTATCAACCCCGATTTCAGTATTAATATTCATTTAGAAAGCAATACACTATGGCAACACGTCACGCCAAATTACTCATTTTAGGTTCTGGCCCTGCGGGCTACTCTGCGGCTGTATATGCAGCGCGCGCCAATCTTAAACCAGTGCTGATTACCGGCATTGCCCAGGGCGGTCAACTCATGACAACGACCGAAGTAGACAACTGGCCGGCAGATGCTGACGGCGTACAGGGCCCAGAATTGATGGCGCGCTTTCAAAAGCATGCTGAACGTTTCAATACTGAAATGATTTTTGACCATATCCACACCACTCACCTGAAAGAAAAACCGATTCGCTTAGTTGGTGATAGCGGTGAATACACATGCGATGCACTGATTATTGCTACCGGCGCATCAGCCAAGTATCTGGGCCTGCCATCCGAAGAAGCTTTCTCCGGCAAGGGCGTTTCAGCCTGCGCTACCTGTGACGGTTTTTTCTACCGCAATCAGGAAGTCGCGGTGATTGGCGGCGGCAACACTGCCGTTGAAGAGGCGCTGTATCTGGCGAATATCGCCAGCAAAGTAACGCTGGTACACCGCCGCGACAAATTCAAGGCCGAAGCGATTTTGGTAGACAAACTCATGGCACGCGTTGCGGAAGGTAAAATCGTACTCGAGACTTTCTCCACACTGGATGAAGTGCTGGGTGACAACACCGGCGTGACGGGTATGCGTATCAAGAATGTGAATGACGGCAGCACCAAGGATATTAAATTACAGGGCGTATTCATTGCCATCGGTCACAAACCGAATACCGACATTTTTGAAGGCCAACTGGAGATGGAAGGCGGTTATATCGTGACGCAAATGGGTCGTGCAGGTAATGCGACAGCAACCAGCGTGCCAGGCGTATTTGCAGCTGGCGATGTGCAGGACCACATCTACCGCCAGGCAGTGACCAGCGCCGGTACCGGCTGCATGGCTGCACTGGATGCAGAACGTTACCTGGACCACCTGAAATAAACACCAATACCGTCCCGGCCTGTCTGGCCGGGCGGTAGCGAAGCCAGACAAAAGACTTTAATGATGAAAACGCTGGGCGAACAAATCAGGCAAGTCAAATCTCAACTTAAACAAGCGGAGCCTGTTCAGGCTCCTGCTCCTGTTGAACCTGCACCGGTACCTGAAGAGTTATTCAAACTGGCAGTCAAGGACGCGCGTCCCCTGCCTGACGAAATCAAGCACGCGCGTTTACATCATCCGCCCAAGAAACCAAAACCAATCCCCAAGCAATTCATACTGGATGAACAGCAGGCATTGGCTGATTCGCTGTCTGATCACTATATTCCGGCGCATGAACTCGAAACCGGCGAAGAGCTGCTCTATCTGCGTGAAGGGCACTCCCCGGATATTTTAAGCAAGTTACGCCGCGGGCATTGGGTAGTTCAGGCCGCGATTGATTTACACGGGTTGATTTCTGATGAAGCCAGGCTTTATGTAGCCACTTTTCTTAACGATTGCAAAAAACGCGGCTTGCGCTGTGTGCGCATTGTGCATGGCAAAGGCCTGGGCTCACGCAATAAAGAGCCTGTACTGAAACACAAGCTCCGTAACTGGCTGGTGCAGCGCGATGAAGTGATTGCCTACGCACAGGCACGCAAGACCGATGGCGGCAGCGGCGCCGTCATCGTATTGCTCAAATCTCAATAAATATCACTTACAGCCCGAGGTCACTCAGCCCGGGATGGTCATCGGGCCTGCGCCCTAACGGCCAGAAAAACTTACGTTCACTTTCCTTGATTGGCATGTCGTTGATGCTTGCATAACGCAGTTCCATCAGGCCGTTAGCATCAAACTGCCAGTTTTCATTGCCGTAAGAGCGAAACCAGTTGCCGGAATCATCATGCCACTCATAGGCAAAACGCACCGCAATCCGGTTGTGATCAAATGCCCATAACTCCTTGATTAGCCGATAATCAAGCTCTTTTGCCCACTTGCGCGTCAAAAATGCCACGATCTGCTCACGGCCTACCGGAAACTCGGCACGGTTGCGCCACTGGCTATCTGGTGTATAAACCAATGATACACGCTGCGGATCACGGCTGTTCCAGCCATCCTCAGCAAGCCGTACTTTCTGTGCTGCTGTTTCGCGCGTGAATGGCGGTAATGGTGGACGGGATTCAGCATTGATGGTCATCGTTTACTCCTTTTCTGCATGATCTCAAATTTATATAATCTGGCTTAAATTAACCGCAATTAATGGTTAAACAAATATACAGCTGAAATATTATTGCCCCCCGAGGAAACCGCCGCTCTGATGCTTCCATAATTGGGAATACAAACCGCCTTTGGCTAATAAAGCTTTATGATCGCCCTCTTCAATAATCGCCCCCTGATCC
This sequence comes from uncultured Methylotenera sp., assembly GCA_964622195.1. GTDB lineage: Bacteria > Pseudomonadota > Gammaproteobacteria > Burkholderiales > Methylophilaceae > Methylotenera. The sequence continues at coordinate 118,160 of CAZUOQ010000005.1, forward strand.
AGCACCACCAGCCGATCCATGGCGGCAATCGTGGATAGGCGATGCGCGATCGCAATAACGGTCTTGCCTTGCATTAACTCGTAGAGACTGCCCTGAATCACGGACTCAACTTCCGAATCCAGTGCGCTGGTCGCTTCATCCAGCACCAGTATCGGCGCATCTTTCAGCATCACGCGCGCGATGGCAATGCGTTGGCGCTGACCGCCGGAGAGTTTTACGCCGCGCTCGCCCACATGGGCATCATAGCCGGTGCGCCCTTTTGCATCGCGCAGATTCAGAATAAAGTCATGTGCTTCCGCGCGTTTGGCTACGGCGATCATCTCATCCTCTGTCGCTTCCGGGCGACCATAAAGAATATTGTCGCGCACACTGCGGTGCAGTAAAGAAGTATCCTGCGTCACCATGCCGATATGCGCACGCAGGCTATTCTGCGTAAGCGCTTTAATGTCCTGCCCATCAATCAGGATACGGCCAGCTTCAATCTCGTAAAAACGCAGCAGCAGATTCACAATGGTAGATTTACCGGCGCCGGAACGCCCTACCAGCCCGACTTTCTCACCGGGTTTGATATTGAGTTCAAATTTTTTCAGCAGCAGGTTCTGGTTGCTGTAAGCAAAGTCAACCTGACTAAAATGCACCTGGCCTGCTGTTACCTGCAGCGGCATTGCATCCGGAATATCAACCACACGATGCGGCAATGAAAGCGTGTTGATACCATCCTGCACTGTGCCTACCTGCTCATACAGTGACGTCATCTCCCACATCACCCAGTGCGATATGCCGTTAAGCCTTAAAGCCATTGCCGTCACCGCGGCAACTCCGCCAACGCCAACCTGCCCCTTGCTCCACAGCCACAGCGCCACGCCGGCACAGCTTAGAATCAGCAGCATATTCAGCAGGTGGTTGATCGTCTCAATACTGCTTACCATGCGCATCTGCCGGTGTACGGTTCCTAAAAACTCATGCATGGCAGACTGTGCATAGCCGGCCTCGCGCCCGGCATGCGAAAACAGCTTTACGGTACTGATATTGGTATAGGCATCGGTAATGCGTCCGGTCATGAGTGAACGCGCATCCGCCTGCTGCTGGGAAACCTTGCTTAACCTGGGTATAAAGTAAGTCAGTGCACTGGCATAAAGCACCAGCCATCCCAGAAATGGCCAGATAATCAGGGCATTAAAACTTCCAACGACGACGACCATGGTCGCAAAATAGATAATCACGAACACCAGAATGTCCGCAACAATAAACCATACATCACGTACCGCCAGTGCGGTTTGCATCACCTTGGCAGACACGCGCCCGGCGAATTCATCCTGATAAAAACTCATGCTCTGGTTCAGCATCTGGCGATGAAAATTCCAGCGCAGGCGCATTGGAAAATTACCAGCAAGGGTCTGGTGTTTCAGCAAGGTCTGCAACCCGATGAAAACTGTACTGAATATCAAGGCAAAGGCCAGCAGCAATAAATGATTTTTTTCCTGCGCCCACAATTGGTCTGGCTGGACTTTACTCAGCCAATCCACCACTTTGCCCATCATCGCAAACAGCAGCGCTTCAAATGCGCCGATCACAGCCGTCAGCAAAGTCATCGCCAGAATATAGGGGCGCATACCCTCGGTACAACCCCAGGCAAATATCCAGAAGCTTTTCGAACTCGCCTGAATAGGCTGGCTAGGAAATGGGTTGACCAGGTTTTCAAACCAGCGAAACATAAGATCCGATCAAAATGGCGAAATAATACAAACAGCCTCTGCCGCAATGCCTTCACCACGCCCGGTGAAACCAAGCCTTTCTGTGGTGGTAGCCTTTACATTAATCTGCGACAGCGCAACTTCACAGTCACTGGCAATATTTGCGCACATCTGCGCAGTATGCGGGCTTAATTTCGGCGCTTCGCAAATCACGGTGGCATCTATATTGCCTACCGCAAAGCCCTTAGCTTTCAGCAATCCAACAACATGCCGTAATAGCTGCCGCGAATCGATTCCTTTATAGCGCATATCGCTGGGCGGAAAATGTTTACCGATATCCCCCAGTGCTGCAGCCCCCAGCAGGGCATCGCAAATCGCGTGCAGCAAAACATCTGCATCCGAATGCCCGTCGAGACCTTTATCATGCGGAATGTTTACACCGCCGATAATGCATTCACGCCCGGCAACCAGCGCGTGTACGTCAAAACCATGACCTATTCTCATGATGAGAGTTCCTTTTGCATCAACACTTCCATCAGCGCCATATCCTGCGGGTAAGTAATTTTCATATTACGCAACGAACCCACAACCAGCTTCGGCTGCAACCCCAACGCCTCAACCGCCTGCGCTTCATCGGTAGGTGCGCCATCAAAGCTCACTAAAGCCTGATGCAGCAGATTAAAACGGAACATCTGCGGTGTCTGCGCCTGCCATAGACCTTCCCTCGGGATAGTTTTTTCCACCCGCTGCTCAGCATTTGACTGCTTGAGGGTATCTGCCAAAGGCAGTGCCAGCAAACCACCCACATCATCATGCTCCAGTGTATCCAATAACTGGTCCAGTAATGATGTAGTCAGCCCCGGGCGCGCTGCATCATGCACCAGAATCCAGTCATCCTGCGCGACATTAGGCCGCATGGCTTCCAGTGTATTCAGTACGGTCTGCGCACGCGTATCGCCGCCGGTGTAGTGCAGGTTCAGCCGGCTATTGCTATCCAGCGTCAGGCTGCGCCAGAAAAAATCTTCTGCACTCAGCGCCAGGTTAATGGTTGCAATACGCGGGCAGCTAAAAAATGTTTGTATGCTGTGTGAAACAATCGGTTTGCCGCATAGGGGCAGGTATTGTTTGGGAATGGCGGTTGCCATACGGTTACCAGCGCCTGCGGCTGGGATGATAATGTGAAAACGCGCCATATTAAAAATCTAAGCATGAAGAGGAATAGTGAAATTCTAACATGCGGCTTCATCCCTATCCCAAAATTAGCGCCATGTACTTATTCCTGATCCCAGTATGGGTCGACACCAAAACGCTCAACCAGAAAATCAACAAACACACGAATCTTGATCGGCAGGTTACGCTTTGGCAAATACAGTGCATACACCTGCTGCTTGGTTGGAATATACTCCGACAAAACAGACTTCAGCCGCTTGGCCTGCAAGTCTTTACCGATAATGAAGGTAGGCAACAACGCAATACCAAACCCGCTCAATACCACTTGTGATAAGGCTTCATCATCATTAATCCGCAATTTGCCAGACACCGATACGGAAACTTCCCCGTCAGGTCCGGTGAAGCGCCATAAACCACGGTCACCCGAGTGTATGTAATCCAGACAATTGTGTTTAGCCAATGCTTCAGGAACGTCCGGTATTCCAAACTCCTCAAAATACGCCGGCGTTGCGCATAGCCGGCGGCGTATCGGTGCCAGCTTCCTGGCAACCAGCGTCTGCGGCAAGTCACTCAATACGGAGATAGCAACGTCATAACCTTCTTCAGCCAGATCAACAACCCTGTCTGTAATTGTCATATCAATATCAAGCTCAGGGTAAAGACGCAGGAACTCCCCGACTGCGGGGGCAATATGCAGTGTTCCGAACGCGACACTTGCAACAATTTTCAACACACCGCGCGGTTTGGCATGCAGGTTATCAATCATCTCATGGGCTTCATCTGCCTCATAACCGATACGCGAACAGTACTCAAAAAAAGCCGCCCCAACCTCTGTCAGACTCAGATGCCGTGTGTTTCGATTGAGCAAACTGGCACCCAGCTCTTTTTCCAATTTAGCAACAGATTTGCTGATAGAAGATCTGGATACATTAAGCTTTCTAGCCGCACCTGAAAAGCTCTGCTCATTCACTACATGCGCAAAAATAATCATTAAATTTAAATCATACATACTATTATTGTAGCGTCAGAGGAAACAGTCATGTGCATTTACAAGTACTTATTTATTTTTCTCAAGGACATTATGATTCAGGCCTGACAGCTTTTATGCTGGGATTTTTTTGAGGTTATGGATATCAATATGGAATTAGAAAAGTTAATTATTTCAGATCAGGACTACACACGCTTATCGAAACTCAGCGATAGCCAAATTCTGGAAGATGAGCTAAGTCGCGCGGTTTTAGTTCCCTCTGATCAGGTGCCGGCAGATGTCGTCAAAATGCACTCGCGTGTCACCTATTTAGATGAAAGCAACGGCACAAGCAGGGAAGTAGAATTGGTTTATCCGGAAGAAGCGGATTCAAGTGCCGGTAAAATTTCCGTACTTTCACCTGTGGGCTCTGCCTTGTTAGGTTTGCAGGTTGGTCAAACAATAGAGTGGCTGTTTCCTAACCAGCAATCAAGATTGCTGAGAGTAGTCAACGTCATGCATGCGGCTTAGTGCAAATGCGCAACTGCCAACAGACGCAATTAAAGAACAAGGCTTTGATTATTTCAGGAAGCCAGCCCTGGATAAATAGTATTAAAACTCTATTTATTCACCAGGGTTGGCTGGCTGAAAGCATGTCTGCACATTCAATAACAGGACAAGGCTCTACGTCAGCGGTAGACTTTAATCGTGTCATATTCGTGATAGACAGTAACTTTTGTAAATGCTTTAGCGGACTGGTTATTGAAATGAGTGCAATTGTTAAGAACATCTCAGCACACACGCCCGTTTATTTATTGTTTGAGCATGACGATGATCATGCTTTTTCAGCATGGCAGCATCACGTCAAAAAAACATACAAATCGGTCATGGCGCAGAACAATATGTATGAGGCCATACAAAATATAATCCGCAATGAATCATAATAAGCTGCAAGCGCGACACTTACTCTGCCCGCTTAATCATGCAAACTGCTTGTTTAAATTGGCAAGTTTTAGTTAAGTGCGCCACGCCAAAGCTTATCAAGCAATCCCGGGACTTTCATTTTATCGATCCACCATTTGAGGCCAGCACCCTCTTCACCGCTCCTCCACGCCACGTAATGTGGTTCAGGCTGCCTGGGTTCTTCGACCTGCTTTTCAATCAGCAACCCTTTTTCAATCGCATCGCGCGCCAGTGGCTCCGGTAAAAAACCAAAACCGACACCCGCCAGCTGAAACTCGTATTTACTGCGCATGTTGGGCAGCGTCAATGAATCCTGCCCGAACAGCAAGCCCACTGTACGCGGTGGCATTTTGCGGACAGTATCACTGACTGCAATCGCCTTATATTGGTAAAGCTCTGCTTTTCCAAGCGGTTTATTTATAGCGGCAAGGGGATGCTGCGGCGAAACCGCAAACACAAATTCGGTAGTGCCAATGATCTCGGCGTTATAACCTCCACCGGACGGCCCTGCGCCTACAGCACCTATGAGCAGATCGACCCTTCTATCCAGCAACGCCTCCCAGCTGCCTGACAAGGTTTCCTCTGCAAACCTTAATCGCGTCAGGTTAGCCACCTTATAAAATTCCGTCACTTGCTCAATCAAAGCCGTTGGCGAAAAAACCGAATCCATACAAATAGCCAGCTCGGTTTCCCAGCCGGATGCCACACGCCGTACGCGGTGTTCAAGGTCTTCTGCTGCCCGTAACAGATAGCGCCCTTCCCTGAGCAACTCCCTGCCGGCACTGGTCAGCGTGACCTTTGGCCCCTGCCTTTCAAATACCATCACCCCCAGATCCTGCTCCAGCTTGCTGACCGTGTAGGAAATCGTGGAAGGCACTTTATGCAATTCGCCACCTGCGCCGGCAAAGGTACCGGTGCGATCAATTGCATCAAGAATCAATAAGGCATCAAGGCTTATTCTAAACATTCGAAATTTTCGATGATAGGTTGATAAAGTTTCCGTTTTCCATCTGGAATTTTGTACTTCATAATACGCAGACTAATTATGGAATTAGATTAACAGCACAATATCATTGTTTAAAATTATTGCACATAGATAAATGGCATATAGATAATTCGTGCAACAAGCAGAAGGGAACTATTGGCGGCATTTCTTTTCAGTAACTAGATAAACTTATTATGAAGGTTAAACATTCATAATATATGCAAGAGCCCGAATACAGCAATCGTTACACCAGAACTGCCATCAGCCTGCACTGGCTGATGGCAATGCTTTTGATTTGCCTGTTTGCAGTAGGCATCTACATGCATGAGCTGCCGCTATCACCCTGGAAATTGCAGGTTTACTCCTGGCACAAGTGGGCAGGCGTCACTGCATTCATTCTGGTTCTGGTGAGGCTGGCATGGCGCTTAACGCATCGCCCGCCGGCGCTGCCTGACCACATGTCCGGTTCTGAAAAAATGATGGCTCATGCAGGCCATGCCCTGCTGTACCTGTTAATGATTGCCATTCCATTGACCGGCTGGTTAATGAGCTCGGCGAAAGGTGTGCAGACTGTTTATTTTGGCATTGTTCCCATCCCGGATTTATTAGCCAAGAACAAGGAACTGGGCAACCTGCTGCGTGATGTGCATGAGATCTTGAATCTCACACTGGCTGTGATTGTGATTGGACATATGGCAGCAGCACTTAAACATCAGCTGATGAATAAAGACGATGTACTGTCACGCATGTTGCCGCGCTTTAAACGTTAACTTTGCTGAAGAGAATATTGACAATGAAAAAAATAATTTTGACCTCATGCGCTGCATTGGTTTTTTCACCATACGCAATTGCGGTCGAATTCAACCAGATCCAGACCGAAAAAAGCACGCTCGGATTTATCTATAAACAAATGGGCGTGCCGATGGAAGGCAGCTTCAAAAAATTTGCAGCCCAGCTCAGTTTTGACCCTGCTAAATTAACTGCGGCGAAAGCAACGCTGGACCTCGATATCAGCAGCATCGATACCGGCTCGGAAGAAGGCAACGACGAAGTGGTCAGCAAAGCCTGGTTCAATGCCAAAACCTACCCGCGTGCTAAATTTGAATCGGCCAGCTTTAAAGCCTTGGGCGGCAACCGTTATGAAGTAACCGGGAAAATGAGCATCAAAGGCCGCTCCCAGACTGTAACCGCACCATTTACCCTGAATCAGCAAGGCAGCAACGCTGTTGTAGATGGCGCCTTTGTTTTAAAACGTGCAGATTATGCAATCGGTGAAGGCGCATGGTCCGATTTCGGTACTGTCGCCAATGAAATTCAAATCAAATTTCACTTTTTGGCAAATGCAGGAAAATAAACACTATTATTCATAATTGATTTAACAGGAGACCTAAATGAAACGTTTTACTTTATTAGCTATTGCAGCAACCTTTTCTACGGCAGCACTTGCTGCGCCGGAAACCTATGTGATTGAAGGCACGCATACCCTGCCACGCTTCTCTTACGATCACCATGGCTACTCAACCCAGTTGAGCCGCTTTGATAAAACCTCGGGCAAAATCACCATCGACCGTGCGGCAAAAACCGGCTCTGTTGACATCACGATTGACACAACCTCGGTAAACACCGGCTACCCATTATTTAATGAGCATATCCAGGGCGAAGATTTCCTGTACACAGCCAAATACCCGACCGCCACTTTCACTTCAAACACCGTTAAATTTGATGGTGACAAAATTGCCAGCATCGACGGTACATTGACGCTGAAAGGGATCAGCAAGCCAGTGACACTCACCGTGACTTCTACACTGTGCAAACCCCACCCAATGGTGAAAAAAGAAGCCTGCGGTGCCAACGCAACAACTGTAGTAAAACGTTCTGATTTCAATATGGCAAAATATGTGCCTTATGTAGGCGATGAAGTCACGATTACAATCCCGGTAGAAGCGATCAAGGAATAATCTGCCTGTTTTGCATGAAAAAGCGCCACTAGCCATTTAAGCTAGCGGCGCTTCTTTGTATCAATTTCTGCTTATGGCCTTTTAATCATGGCTTTAACCAGGTTCCTGTGTTGCAGCTTCGACATCAAAACGACCGCAAAAAGATGCAGCACTACCATGACCTGCAACAGGTCAGACAATACCTCATGCATTTGTACCGGCAAATCTTCACCCCAATACATATCTGTGCGGCTGAGCCAGCCGGTAAACCCCAGCAGCAGAATCAGCAGCCACATCACGTAAACGGCCAATTGCCCGAGCGGGTTGTGACCATCATGATGAGCCATTTGCCCAGTGCTGATTTCATTCAAATGTAACTTGATGTCCGCAAGTTTCGGCACAAAGAATTTTGAAGCAGGCAATCGACTTAGCCAGAGCCCATCAATCAGGCGCAGCAGCACAAACAGGATGCAGGCATAACCTGTAACGCGATGCCAGTAACCAGTTTCATTAAAAAAATTAATAACCACGCCCGCAGCTACTGCCCAATGGGTCAAGCGTACAGTCAAGCTCCAGCCAGCGATATTGGCTTTAGAAACATCAGCATTCATCAGTTGCAAACTGCCTGTTATTTTTCTACTTCTGCTTTAACGATAGTCAGGGTCTTGGTATCAAAATAAATTTCGACTTTCTTGCCTTGTTTATTGCGGCCATAAATTTCATAACAATTGCCGTCTACCTTGAATTTTTTAATGCTATAGCCCTCTTCAGCCAAAGCCTGCTTAAGCGTATCTTCAGAGGCCCACTCTGATTTCGGGTGTACCGGGCAATCTGCACCGGCAAATGACTGTAATGGCAGCAGCGCAAATAACGTTAATAACAATTTCATCTCATGACCTTTCTAAAATAAATCAACATAAAAACTAATAAATACAAAAACTAATAAACATAAGTACCGCTTTTAAGTGCCTGCAGGTTTTTAGCGCCACAAAGCGCCATGGTCATTTCGAGCTCATCGCGCATCAGCCGTATGACATGCGCAACACCGAGTGCGCCGGATGTCGCAAGACCCCAGATATACGGGCGACCCACCATGACTGCATCAGCACCGAGTGCCAGCGCTTTAAAAACATCCTGCCCATCGCGAACGCCGCTATCCAGCAGAATTTTGGCTTTGCCGGAGATTGCACGTGTGATTTCCGGCAACATGGTCAGGCTCGCAGGCACACCATCCAGCACACGTCCGCCATGATTGGAAACGACAATTGCATCGCAGCCAAGCATAACTGCACGCTCGGCATCTGCTGAATGCAGAATGCCTTTGATAATGAGCGGCACATTGATCTGATCTCTTAACCACATCAGGTCATCCCAATCAGGTGCCTGCTGCATCCAGCCATCAAAAACGTTACTTTTACCACTTGGCTGCTGTATTAAAGCGATTGGTGCCTCAAGATTTACGGCACTGACTTCTTTAGGCAAAGCGATTGAAGCTTGCTTAACAGGCGCATCCACTGTAAACATAATCGCGCTGTAGCCGGCATTTATTGCACGCTTGACCAGGCGTAATGTCGTTTCGCGGTCAGCCTGCCAATACAATTGAAACCAGAGCGCCTGACCTGCCGCCTCGATTATCGCCTCTACAGTCTGGCTCGCCAGTGAACTGACGGCCATCTGTCCGCCCTGTGCAGCACTGGCCATAGCAGTTGCGATTTCACCATCAGGGTGAAACAAGCGCTGATAGGCCAGCGGGGCCAGAATGAGCGGATGGTCAAATGACTGCCCGAACAGGTCAATATGTGTATCCCCGCCCTTCACATCGGAGAGCGGTCTTGGCATTAAACTGATATCTTCAAATACCTTGCGATTTTTGCTTGAGGTCAAGCCCCGGCCGGATCCTGACTGCAGGTACTGCCAGACATCCTTGCTTAAGCGCTGTTCGGCATAAGGTAAATAATCTACTGCAGTCTGTATATCTGCAGCCGGTGATTTTAAATAAGCACGGTGTGTCATTCAGTCCAGCGCCTGAGCAAATTATGATAGGTACCGGTGAGCTGAATAACAGGCGCAACTTCACCTATGCTCGCCCGCAGTTCGACCAGCGACATATCCATGTCATACAGCAAACGGCGCTTGACCGGATCACGCACCATGCTCTGAATAAACATGAAGCAGGCTACACGCTGACCGCGTGTGACAGGGGTGACCTGATGTACAGAAGACGATGGATACACCACGATACTGCCTGCCGGCAGTTTAATGCCATGCGTACCGAACGTATCGTCGATCACCAGTTCGCCGCCGTCATATTCATCCGGCTCTGATAGAAACAAAGTCGCGGAAACATCGGCACGTACATAGCCGCTGCCGTCGGGCAGCATGCGCATGGCGTTATCGACATGAAAGCCGTATGTATTAGTTTCGCCGGCATAGCGGTTAAAAAATGGCGGCAGTATTTTTAACGGCAGCGCCGCGGAGAAAAATAATGGATTGCGATGCAAAGCCGTCAATACGATTTTACGCAGTGCTGCCATTTGCACTGCCTGCTCCGGCAGCTGCTGGTTATTTTTCACCGCAGCAGCCTGGACCCCGGCCGTAACGCGGCCATCTACCCAATTGGCATCTGCCAGCAAGGTTTGCACCTGCACCAGCTCTTCTGTATTCAATACCTGCGGTATCTGTAATAGCATCGTATTTCCTCTTTATATCCAAACATGCGGTATATCCAAACATGCGGCAGACTGTGAATCTTTCGTCACTATGTTTAAAGCAATAAAGCCATGCAAATACGCATAGCTTGATTGCTTTCGGCCAAGCGCTTTATCAGAACTTGAGTTCTGTGGTGAGTATCACGGTACGGCTGTTACCCGGAACACTGAAGCTGCCGTTGTCATAAATTGCATCGTAATAAGTCTTATCCAGCAAATTCTTGACGTTCAGCTTGACTGCCCATTGCTTTTGCTCGTAACTTAACATGGCATCCACACGCGCATAGCCAGGCAGTTTATTAGGATCAAATTTTCCATCAGTAAAGTTACTGCCTGCTCCGCCAGAAGGGTTATAGCCTAAACGTTCAGCTTTTGCTTCCAGACCCATGCCAAACTTCCAGTTCTCGGCAAATTTGTATGTGCTCCAGATATTGAAAGTCGCTGGCGGCGTATTTCTTGGTCGTTGCCCTTTATAACCGTCATAGGCTTTTGTGATAACGCCAGTACCGGCATTCACATTTTCAGCGACTTCCAATATCTCGGCATCCATGAAAGCAAGGCCACTGAATACTTCCCAGTTTTCTGTGATACGGCCAGCTACTTCAAACTCTAGGCCATTGGTGCGGCGTTTCTTGGTGAGAATTGCTGCCGTTGATTCCAGGTCCGTATTGCGTTCCCAATCCTTTTCAGTGCTATACAGTGCGGTTCTAAAAGCCAGGTCACCATCCAGAAACAGCCATTTAGTTCCGAGCTCAATGGTTTTACTTCTCTCGGGCGGCTGCGGCTTCACGGTCAACTGATACAAATCAGCCGTTGGGCTGAAAGAATCACTGTAGCTGACGTAGTAATGCGTATCTGGCGTGTAATGGTACGATAAGGCGGTACGGTAGCTGTTTTCGCCATAGCTCAACTTGGGTGATGTTGCGCTGGAATAATCCGCGCGCAGTTCGTCCCTGCGCATACCGAATAACACATCCCATTTAGGGGCAATAGTCACTGTATCCTGAAAGTAAACTGCATAATTATCAGCATCAAACTTTACCGGGTTAGTGGTAGTTTCTACACCGGGTTCATAGAATTTCGCAGAACCGGATGCAAGATCAATCAAACTATTACGATAGTTCTTCTCTTTAAGGTACTCAACACCTGTTAAGAACTGGTGTTTTAATCCAGCCAATTCAAATTTAGTACTGAAATCAGACTGCAGCGTCTGGGTTTGATAATGCATTTTTCGCGTGACTGCACCGGTGCTGCTGAAATCTGCTGTTGGCAACGCAGAGGCACTTGGCTTTTGTGCCCAATAGGCACGCTCATAATCGGCATCCCTTAACTGTGTACGTAATTGCGTATCCTCATTAAATTTATGCGTAAAAATGGCCGTGGTAATCGACGTGTTGCTGGTGTCAAAATTTTTGCTGCCGCCGTAATACACAGAATCATCAATTTTTCCAACCGCAAGATTTCTGTCTACAGGGCGCTTGTTAAAAAATGAAACACCAAAATCCGGGTCATCATCGGTTTTGGTCGTGACATGATTCAGGAAAAATTCATTATCAGTGCCGATACCGGTACCAAAGCTCAGCGCAATGCCTTCACGATCCAGCCTTGGCCTATCGCCATTGGTTGGGTTTTTACGGTAGTTCTCTTCTGCCCTGTCCATCACATTCACGCGGATTGCCGTAGTCTCACCCAGCTTTTTATTAAAATCCCCAGTGAGCTGATGATAGTTATAGCTGCCCAATGATGCACTCACGGTGTTTTCATCAGTCAGTTTCGCCATTTTTGAAACCTGATTGATGACACCGCCTGCCTGCCCGCGCCCAAACAGCATCGCAGCGGAGCCACGCAATACATCCACCTGCTCCAGATTGAAAAGCTCGCGGTTATATTGCGCAGTGTCACGCACACCATCAAGATAAATATCACCGAACGTGTAAAAACCGCGTAGCATCATATTGTCACCGGCACGGCCGCCCTCGGCGGCATTGAATGTTAAACCGGCAACATTGGATAGTGCTTCTTTCAAGGATGCAAGCTGCTGGTCTTTAATCAGACTGTGCGTAATGGTCGTGACTGCCTGCGGAATATCGTGCGGATCTTGCAGCACTTTGCCCACACGTGTTCTGGTTGCCTGATAACCGTCAGCAACCGGCACTGCACTGGCTTTAACATTCACCTCTTCCAGTTCCTGCTGTTTGGCAGGGTTTGCCAGCTCCTCTTCCGCGATTGCCGTCATCGACTGCATCGCCAGCATAACCGCTAAATAAAGCGCTTTTTGCGCCACGTTCTTTTGTTGGTACAACTTCATAGTTTTGTCCTAATGCCTGATAAACACTTATAAAAGTGCGCTAATGTCATTGGCTGGCTAACTAAGCAGGTTATATCAACACGACTTACTGGCTGGCTGAATTCTAGGGGCGATATATATATCGCGGTTAATTTTTAAGGTTTTGGCTCGCTGACAAAGCCTAATTTACTGATGCCGACGTTCTGCGCATCTGCCATGACTTCGGCAAGCACCTGATAACGCGTTTCTTTGTCTGCGCGTATATTCAATTCCGGCTGCGGTGTTTTGCCTGCGATTTCCTGTAACCGGGTTTTCAACTCACCTTGCACGATCACTGCATCATTCCAGTACATCTTGCCAGTTCTATCGATAGAAATTGAAATCACCTCAGGCTTTTCCGGCAAAGGCTGGCTGCTGGCCTGCGGCAGATCTATTTTTACAGCATGCGTAAGCAATGGCGCTGTAATAATAAATATAACCAGCAGCACCAGCATCACATCCACCAACGGTGTGGTGTTAATTTCCGACATCGGCGCGGTGTGTGATGTCAGCCCTGTACCATTACCTGAACCTATCATGCTGGCATCTCTGCAATGTGAATGTGATCTTTAGCTGCGGCTAACCTGATTTCCTCATGTTTCTTTTCATCATGGATAGGCTTTAGCATGGCGCCCGTGGTGAGCAGTGTATGCAAGCTATAACCAAATTTTTCAAGTTCAGCCAAAAGCACACGATTGCTGCGCACCAGCGCGTTATAGGCCAATACAGCCGGAATCGCTACTGCCAGACCCAGTGCGGTCATAATCAACGCCTCGCCTACTGGTCCGGCGACTTTATCCAGTGTTGCCTGGCCGCTGGCACTGATGCTTGCCAAGGCATGATAAATGCCCCATACCGTGCCAAACAAACCAACGAATGGCGACACACTGCCCACGGAAGCCAGCACTGTCAGCCCACTCTCCATCCTTGCGTTTTCTTCTGTAATACTGCGGTTCATCGCGCGTGCAACAAATTCATCCTGCGCTACTTTTTCTGCACTGTTAGCAGCGTGGTTCGTCTGGTTTACTACGTGCAACTGATGATGCTCCGCAGCTGTCACTGCTTTTTCTGCCAGCACCGACAAGGCAGTTTTACTGTCGATTTTTAATGCCGCACTCAGATTAGGCGCATTCCAGAACTGTTGTTGGTAACTTTTAAAATCCGCTCGCAAACGCCATGCTGTAATGTTTTTAGTGATAATTAAATACCAGCTTGCCACTGACATGGCTAGCAAGGTTGCAGCCACCAGAAAAGATACCGCCCCGCCTGCCGCTATAAATTCCCAGGCACTAAATTCATATCCGTTTTGCATCATAACTCCTTGTGTATATTGACGATTCGATTAGCTGTTCGATTCAATTAGCTGCTCAGTGAAAACTTGATCGGCACCAGTACATAAGCACTCACTGGCTGATTGCTGCGCCGGGCAGGAATAAAGCTCCATTTTTTCACTGCTTCCATTGCAGCACGATCCAGCTTTTCATAACCGCTGCTAGAATCCAGTTGAACACTTTGTGCCAAACCATTTTCTGAAACCAGCACTCTCAGTAAAACACGGCCCTGCTCACCAAATCTGCGTGAGACAGGCGGATACGTCGGTGCCGGATTATTCAAATAAGCCGCACCAAATTTCGGCGGCTCTACAACTGGTTCTGCTACAGCCTCAACTTTTGCCGGTGCTTCTGCCACATGCGCAGAAGAATCAGTTTTAACAGAATTATCTGATGCAGCAGCCTCAGTCATGACTGGCTGCGCCACCGGTTCACTGACAACAGGTTGATTGCTTGCCGTTTCGATTGCTGGCTGCACACGCTGCTGCTGTGGTTCCTTAAGAACCGGCTTTTGTTTTTTAACCACGACGGGCTTCGGCTGCTCTGGTTCGGCTACTGGCTCTATTTTCGGCTCTATCATCGAAGGTGCATTGACCAAACTCACTGTCATCGGGGTAATCGGTTTTTCCAGCACATTGACTTCTGTGCTGGAAATCAACATTCCGGCCAAAATTGCAGCGTGTACGGCAATTACCATAGTCAGCATTCTGTAGGCAGGCTTGCTGTCATTTACAGGGTTGAAGTCGATCGCAGAAGCCAGTAAAAACTGATCCAGTTTTTTAGCTGCAACCGGCGCAAGTACGGTTTTTTCTTCCACGGGCCAAGTGGTATTTGCTACCAGCCTTAAATTAGCTGCCATTCCCTACTCCTGCTGTTTTGAATATCACGCCTACCATGCTGTTTCATCAAACTTCAACACTTACCATTTACATTGCTTACTTGGTGAGTATGAGCTTGCCCTGATTAGTAATACGTAAACGGTAACTATCGCCTGCATGCTGAATTAATAATTCACGCTTTCCGGCAAATAAAACTTCACTCGTAATTGCACGCGTCACGCTTGCCGGCTTACTCAGCTCCTGAAGGCGACCTGGGGCATCCGCAAGCGGGTTTTCCATTGCCTGATTTACCGTATTTAATTTCATAAACACAAATGATAATGATTCTCATTTGATTGGTCAACAGTTATTTATCTGTGAAATTAAATTTGTAGAGTTCCAAAACCTGCTTTTAACTACCGGAACATTGCCCTGAACCCGACTCCAACCCAACTGTCGAAATAACAAGATATACTTGCGCAAGCTTAGCCAAGGTGGCATTTAATTTGTATAAGGGCAATTATAGAAACGCCCAACACACTTCAGGACTCAGGCTATAGTCAGAACATCAGCAACTTAGGAAAAAATCATGAAAACAGAACATTTAACCGTGACCGGCTTAACCTGCGGGGGCTGCGTCAATAGCCTCACACAGGCACTGAAAGCCGCTGCTGGCGTGCAGGAAGTTAATGTAATACTCGCCAGCGGCGAAACCATAGTGCACTACGATGAAAACTTGAGCTCAGCTGCACAATTGAAAGCAGCCGTAGAAAATGCAGGGTTTGGTATTGCAGAAAATTCCGCCAGCTGATTACTGGCGAAATGAAAATACAATACACCTGTACCAATTCACAACCATTGAATCAGCACAGGTGTATGAAAGAGTCCTCCTGCATTCAATGCCAAACCAGCATGAATGCAGGGTATTTATGCGAGGCTCACCTCAACCAGATTATCACTGAACGTTGTGGAGTGTCCCATATCACCAAACTCGGCTGAACTGATGCAATTGACAGTACCGTTATTAAGCTGACGCCAATAACCTAAAGTGGCAACCACAATCCCCGCATTCACGTCACCCGAAATGCGTGCAACACAGTCAAAGCCGCCACGATCATTGAATACGCGCACTTTACTGCCCTCTTCAATTCCGCGGGCTTTTGCATCCAGCGCATGAATCAGCACAAACTGCTCGCCCTGACCTTTGATTTTTTCTGCCACATTCGCGTAGCAGGAATTCAAAAAGCCATGGCTCTTGGGTGAAATAATGTTGAGCGGATATTTAGCAGCCAATTCAGGATTAGTCGCCGGGGTTTCTCGTGATGGCACATAGTCCGGCAAGGCATCCAATGCTTCACCTGGCTGGAAACCGTCATACATTTGGCGGAACGGCCCGGCTACAAAATTTTTGGCCCCCTCGGCCAGAAAGTGGCACTTGCCGGTAGGCGTCGGGAACTCGCCTTTTGCATGACGTGCGCGCACATCTTTGTCACCAAAAGCTTTTAATCTGGCAAAGCCATGTTCGCGCAGATAGGCAAGGTCAATGCCATCGCAGGTTGGGGAATTCCAGTCCACATAATGCTCCAGACATTCACTGTCATTCCATTTGAAGTTATCATCTTCATAACCCATGCGCTTGGCCAGCTGCCTGAAAATTTCGTTGTTAGGCAGCGCTTCGCCAGGCGGGTCGATACATTTCGCATTGTAGGTCAGGTAGAGGTGCCCCCATGACAGCACCATATCTTCCATTTCTGCCCCCATGGCAGCCGGCAGCACAATGTCTGCATAAGCCGCAGTGTCTGAAATGAAATGCTCGGCCACTACCAGGAACAAATCTTCGCGCTCAAGGCCTTTGATAATCTTGTCGGTCTCAGGTGCCTGCGTAATCGGATTTGTATTCCACACCATCATGGATTTAATCGGTGTTTCAAGCTTGATTTCACCCGTCAGCACGCGCCCCAACTGCAGGTTATTAACTACAGGCGTGCCTTCCGGGATTAAATCCGGGCGGCAGATCACATCAAATTTATAAGGATGCTCCCATACCGGGAATTGCAGCGCCCCACCCCCTACGTGACGCCATGCGCCGATCAGAGCAGGTAAACTCGCGACCGCACGAATGGCCTGACTGCCGCCATAGCTTCTTTCCAGCGCCACACCCAAACGAATCGCGGCAGGTGGCGTAGTTGCATATTCACGCGCAAATTTACGGATATCTGCTGCCGGAATACCGGTAATTTCTTCGGCCCATTCCGGGGTTCTGGTTTTGGCACGCTCTGCCAGTTCAGCATAACCTACGGTGTAATTGTCTACATAGTCCTGATCTACCAAACCCTCACTGATAATCACATTCATCATTGCCATCGCAAGTGCGCCATCAGTACCAGGTTTAGGCGCAATATGCCAATCGGCTTCCTTGGCAGTTCTTGAAGCATAGGAATCAATCACGACCACCTTGGCGCCTTTTTTCTGCGCTTCGCGGATAATGTGCCAGTGATGCAGATTGGTGCTGACAGAGTTACAGGCCCAGATCACAATGTATTTAGAATGAATAAAGCTTTCTGGATCTACCCCGGCTGTAGGGCCAACTGTCAGCAGCCATGCGGTACAAGAACCTTCACCGCAGAATGTGCGCTCACAGACAGTTGCCCCCATGCGATTAAAAAATGCATCGCCGCCATTCAAGCCGTGCACGAGCCCCTGGTTGCCAAGATAGCTATTAGGCATGATCGCATGCGGGCCATCGGTAGCAATAATCGCTTTCCACTTGGAAGTAATTTCGTCCAAAGCTTCATCCCATGAAATACGCTTGAACTGCTTGCTGCCTTTAGGGCCGGTGCGCTTAAGTGGATACAGCAGGCGATCTGGATGGTAATGGCGTTTTTCGTAATCTTTTAATTTGACGCATAAGCCACCACGCGTCATTGGATGCTCTTTATTACCGGTGACAGATATCAGTTTATTGTTTTCAACCGTATATACCATGCTGCAAGTATCGGGGCAGTCATGCGGACAACCACCGTGAAAGGTTTTTACATTTTTAGATGAATCATCCATAAAGCACTCCCTGTTTTTAGTTTCAATCGCAATCAAGCCCGTTAAAAAAATTCAACACCGCTAATTTCAAAGGTATATTTTAAAAATAATCATTTTTGTATTGAGCACATGAATATATATCCAGCACCAATTATAGACAGACCTGTCTTTTCGTCAATAATAATTTCTTAAGTAAATTTTTATATGGATGTGACTTGCTATCTATGGCTGAATTTCTAAATAATTAAAATATTTCCACCCGATCTGATGGTTACTGGCAGCATACGCACACAAACCTGAAACTGAAGTACAAATAATCACACACCAACTATATGGCAGCCATTCAATTCCAATGCTAAACTTAGCTTTGAGCAAGGACGACCTTGCCAGCATTATCATTATCTGGGACGACCCAATTTTATTAAGAGGTGTTGATATGAGTTGGGCTATTCTGATTACAGCAGGATTATTGGAAGTTGTTTGGGCAATAGGCTTAAAGTATACCGACGGATTTACGCGATTATGGCCAACAGTGGCTACCGTGTCAGCGATGGTGCTGAGTGTCTGGCTGCTTGGTATTGCAATGAAATCATTACCAGTGGGTACCGCCTATGCGGTCTGGGTTGGAATTGGTGCGATAGGCACGGCAATATTTGGCATCATATTATTTGCCGAGTCGGCGAATACGGGCAGGCTGCTTAGTTTACTGCTGATTTTTGCCGGCATCATTGGCCTGAAGTTATCCACGCCTATATAGCTGTTGAAGGGCCTGAAAAAATGCAGGCCCTTTTTTATCAGCTGTGATTGCAGAGCGAATTACAGCTGCCAAAAGCAAACATCTATGTGCTAAAAATCAATCAATAAAAACCGGGGATTAACGTGTTTGAATTAAAAACAATCGCATTGTTTATTATCACTGCGATTGCAGAAATTGTAGGCTGCTACCTGCCCTATCTATGGCTGACACAGAACAAGAGTCCATTACTGCTGATTCCAGCCGCACTTTCACTGGCATTATTCGCCTGGTTATTATCGCTGCACCCTGCTGCCGCAGGCAGGGTATATGCGGCTTATGGCGGCGTTTATATCTGCGTTGCAATATTCTGGCTATGGGCTGTCGATGGCATTAAACCTACGCATTGGGACTTAGTCGGCGCAGGTGTAGCCTTGCTGGGCATGGCCATTATTATATTTGCACCAAGAAATATCTAGATAGTCTGCAAATAACTTTGACAGCCATGACTCAACATCAAAATAAACCCGGGTTGGTATTCAAATAGGCAAAGACGGGGCAATAAAAAAGCCCTGAGAAATGATCAGGGCTTGTTAAATTATCTGTTTTGACAGGCTTTAATTAATATCAAGATTTAATCAGACTCAGTCATCAGCCATGGAGTTAATTTTATGAATGCTCAGATCCGCACCATCGAACTCCTCTTCTGCGCTCAGACGAATGCCGACCAGTTTTTTAAGTGCACCATAAACGATAAAGCTACCGGCCAACGCAACCAGAATACCCAAGCCCGTACCAACTAACTGCGACATCAAACTTACACCGCCAAGCCCGCCCAGTGCTGTTGTTCCGAAAATTCCGGCTGCTATACCGCCCCATGCTCCGCATAGTCCATGCAAAGGCCAGACACCAAGCACATCATCAATTTTCCAGCGATTCTGTGTCAAGGTAAATGTAAGCACAAATATTACGCCAGCGATGGCACCGGTGACCAAAGCACCTAGCGGATGCATGATATCTGAACCGGCACAGACAGCTACCAAACCTGCCAAGGGTCCGTTATGTACGAAACCTGGGTCATTCTTACCCAGCACCAATGCTGCCAATGTACCGCCCACCAGCGCCATAAGGGAATTCACTGCTACCAGCCCTGAGATTCCCTGAATAGATTGCGCCGACATCACATTAAACCCAAACCAGCCCACGGTCAGTATCCATGCACCCAAAGCCAGAAAAGGAATATTTGAAGGCGGATAAGCGTGTAAACGACCATCCTTACTGTAGCGGCCATTACGCGCACCAAGAAGCACTACTGCAACTATCGCAATCCAGCCGCCCATCGCATGTACGACAACAGAACCGGCAAAATCCCTGAATGGTGCACCGAAAGTGAGCTTCAGCCATTCTTGTATGCCATAATGGCCGCTCCATGCAATACCCTCAAAAAACGGATATACAAAGCCAACCAGCAAGAAAGTTGCTGCCATCTGCGGGTTAAATTTCGCACGCTCAGCAATGCCGCCTGAAATAATCGCCGGGATAGCCGCTGCAAAAGTGAGTAAAAAGAAAAATTTGACCAGTTCAACGCCGTTTTTAGCTGCCAATACATCAGCGCCGCTGAAAAAACTAATCCCGTGCGCAATACTGTAGCCAATAAAAAAGTACGCGACCGTTGACACTGAAAAATCCACCATGATTTTTACCAGGGCATTGGTCTGGTTTTTTTTGCGCACGGTACCGACTTCCAAAAATGCAAAGCCGGCATGCATCGCCAGCACCATAATGGCACCAAGCAATACAAATAGCACATCATTTGCTGTTACTAACGCTTCCATTTATATGTCACCTCTTAACATTTAAGCGGAGAAATATAAGCAAAGAACAAGCCAAAAGGTAACCTTTTGTTTTATATGGATATTCAAATTACATGAAATAAGGAAATGCACAAATAAAGTGCACACTCAAGTGCGGGTGCACTTTATTTGTGCATTTGCAACATATTTCGGGATCAGTATATCAAATCAGGGGTAAACAGTTTGATATAACACGCAGAATTACAAGGATGTATTCAATGTAGTGCTAAATAACTACAGCAGAATACTACCGGAACCGTCTTTAAGCACCATACTGGCAGCATCGGGGTTGCCGGACCAAAAGTGGAAGAACTCCCGGACCACTACCAGAAATAATCTTCTATTTTGTTTAATGGTAAATAACGGTAAGGTAAGGTCTACCGCTGTTCTATACATCACACCATTTTTTTCTGGTGCACTT
>CAZUOQ010000006.1:0-5043 GCA_964622195.1 uncultured Methylotenera sp.
ATTTTACGGAGTACTTCATCCCTTGCTTTGATCAGTGCTTGCTCTGATTCTGTCACGATTAATTGTTCTGTCATACTGACTATAATATCAGAGTATCAGAAGCGTCTAAACGACCCAGTTACCACGCCCCATATCTCAAACTGCATCTCTTCCGTAATCTCAATCGGATTGAAGTCTTTGTTCGCTGGTAATAATATTGGCGCCCCCGACTTATTTTTCGCCAGTGTTTTAATGGTAAATTCACCATTGATGACGGCAAGCACGATGTCACCGATGTTAGGAGTCTTGGAACGATCCACAACAGCCTTGTCTCCTGGCAGTAAGCCGACATCTATCATCGAGTAACCTTGGATAGTCACAAAGAATGTCGCGTCTTGCTGGTCAATCAGGAAGTCATTGGGATTCAATCTTTTTTCAACGTGTTCTTCTGCAGGACTCGGGAATCCGGCGGACACCTTTGAAGAATATAAAGGCAGAGATACTTGCACATGATGCAAGAGTGGCAACTCGAACTCACTTACTGCGTCCAGGTCTGTGTTCAGGCGCTTTTTTTGGTAAGCAGCAAGAAAATCTTTAATGACAGGTTCCTGGCTGGCGGGAATGCGAACTACGCTGGTAGGCTCCCGGAATTTACCGCTACCAACTCTACGCCCGGCACCTTCACGTGGACCACCTCGGTTTGAATTTTGTTTATCATTATTCATTTGAATATTGTAACAATTATCATATTAATTTGATATCAGATAATCACAAAAAATATTATTATCGTAATTTAAGCTTTCTTATAAATTAGAAATACATGTATGGTGCGGCCTATATAAAGCTTATGAATACAGATGCTAAATATAATCGCGTAGATCGCTGTATGCGGAGATGTAATGTGGACTTTAAACCAATTCTTACAGAAAACGATTATCAAGAAGCATTAAAAATTGTATCTGGTTTCTTCGATAATGAGCCTGAACCAAATACGCCTGAAGGCAACACTTTTGATATTTTATTAACTTTAATTGAAAGTTATGAAGCGAAGAATTTCCACTTCTAAACATCTCAAGAGTTATCTACATCGCACATAGTGAAACTATCTAACGGAATGGACTATATTAACCAGAAGTAAGCACTAAATCGGCGGATAACCCAACGCCTTTAGATCTTCGTTAATTTTCATCCGCTGCCAGCGATGATCGACAATGCCTTTATGTCTCTCCATGACTTCAGTAATGACTTTTTCTCGCTTTTCATTAGCCTCTTTCACAGCTAATCTTCTGGCTTCCTCTTTAATTTTCATTTCAATCTCAGTTGAGACATCTAAATCCTGTATCTCCAACTCAAAACGAAAGTCAGGTTCATATACACGACTGATGGCTCGCATCCTGACTATCCTATCTTGCTCTCGTTGCTCTGCAACCACCAGAAATCTTTCCTTTACGTCATTTCCACGTACAGACCAATAACTATTTAAGTATGTTGCTCTCATCTGGCCCATTATGGCTGTTAGTTCAGTCAAAACATCCTCAACTGCTGATGGAGGTAGCCATACCGTAGCCCAGCTTTCATGCTGTTCTATCACAACTATTGAATTCATGAACAGGAGCTTTGAACGCTGCCCTTTCAGCGCATCCAATTTTATTTTTTGTTCTTCCTTCCAACCTGCCATCTTAATAATGACCGCCCTACTAAACTCCTGTGCTACCTGCTCTGCGCCCTGAATGTACTTTGGTTTGACCAGCCATTCTCGCGGGGCAGTGACATCGTATGGTTCAGGTAACTGGCCAGCTGTGATAACGCGCCTGATGTCGTCCAGACTGAACTCTAATCGACGGAGTGCTTTCAGGTCTATCTGGATAGTGGGAACACCGAGCCTTTTCAGTTCTTCCGTCTTTTCCTGGTCGCACTCGTTAGTCACCACGAATTCAACATACAACTTGTTACCGTTCCTGGTTATAGCTGTCGCGTCAGGAATCCTATCAGAGTCTTCCGCAGCCACCTCAGTCGTGACCCTGGACAGCTCCAGACTGTCGATTGCACATATTCTCTGTGCTGACAGGACACGACCTACCAGCTCGTCTTTGGCTAAGCGGTAATACGAGTCCACTATCGAGCCTTTGAAATCTTGCATCGGCGGATAATGTTTTATCGCATATTGAATATCATTTGATAAATTACGGTGTACTGCTTCAATCGGGTCGTATTTTCCAATATATAAGACCTTTTCTTCAGCCAGTACCTGCTTTGCTGCTTTGTGCAGAGCCGTTTCTATCGCACCAGCACAGTCGGCCCCGCTTTCGTGGGCAAAAGACCAGCCCCTTTCCTCACCTTGCCGCGCCACCAGGCGGTCACCGCAGCAAGAACAAGTACAATCACATGCAAGACCGTTATTCGCTTCCTTGATGCCTATCATCCGGCCAGAAGAATGTTGGGCTATTACTAGTTTTGGCATTATTAATATCGAATGTTTTTAAATTACCTAGGTGCTGCTTCGCTCACCAAAAATCCACTTGGGGCCAAATCAAGCATCCCCTTCGCCTGTTCATGATCAGCATGTAACCATGGTTGATATTCTGATTCATCCAAAACCACCACTGACCTCTTTTCATCTTCTGGCTTATGAAAATGCTTCATGACCTCATGGCCACCAGCATTAATGGTCAACATTGAAAATGAGAAAATGATCTCACCAGTTTCCTTGTCTACAAAACGTTCCCAGATGGAAGCCAAAGCAGCAGGTTGACCATCTGATCTTTTGATGCGCCATCGTACAGCTTTACCAGATTCCCAATTAGGCTCATAAAAGCTTTCCACGAGAGCCAAACCAAATCGGCGATCCTTCCAGGCACTGCGATAGCTGGGCTTTTCGTGAACAGTCTCGCTGCGTGCGTTGTAGGTATGTAATCCGAATTTCTTTTTGTAGGCTGCCCAATGAGGAACAAGTCCAAACTGCGCCAGTTCACAACAAGGTTTTCCGTCATCAAGGTATATAAATGGTGATGAGTAGGTAGGATAAGCCTCCTCACGCCAATGCGAATTAGGTAAGTCACAGCCAAAGTGCTGCTTTACCCAATCGGCATGTTGACTTCTAATTGGCTGAAAGTTGCTGCACATTAATTAGCCCGCTGTACTTTCCTAAAATCCCAAGGCGCCGTAGGTTCTTTGTCTACCCATAACCCTACGTTGGCTGCCTGAGCAGATTCGTGAGCATGGCGATAACTTAACCTGTCATCCATGATCAACTCATTCTGATATTTGCTGTAGAACCATGCCATTCCGCGTTTAATCTGTTCCAGGTTAGCATCCAATCCATTGAGGATGACTTTACCTACCGTGCGCCCATAACGGTCTTGTTTCTGCCAATCAACGTCTACCTGCTTACCATAAACCAAATCGGATAACGACTTCTTTGATACGTTGCCAAAGGCCTGTTTCTTTTCCGGTGCATCAATACCGGCTAACCGGATCTTGTGTTGGGTGTTTGTGTTATCTAGAACGGTTATTGTGTCCCCATCTGCAACAGCCACCACGCGACCAGAAAGTGTGGCGGCGTGAATTTGAATGGATGACAAAAACATTAATGCACTGATTATTGTCTTAGTAAATTTCATAAATTGACATCAAAAATAAGAACTCTAGGTTCTTCATCGTATTAATTAACTAACTACCTTTGATATGGTCATAAAACGATAAAGAGCTGACTTACTAACTCCGGTTGCCAGTTTAATTTCCTCTAAAGTTTTAGTTTTTGTTTCATAAAGTAACTTTGCGGCCTCAAGTTTGTTCTGATCAGTTGGCCTTCTACCACCTTTTCTACCCCTTGCTCTAGCTGATTCTAATCCAGCCTTCGTTCTTTCTCTTATAAGATCACGCTCAAACTCAGCTAAAGATCCCATAATATGAAATAACAGCTTGCCTGCCGATGTGCTAGTATCAATTGATTCACTTAACGACTTAAATTCAATTTTACGGCTAGCTAAATCTTTAGTTCTTGCAATCAAGTCTGACATAGACCGGCCAAAGCGATCCAGTTTCGCGACCACAATAGTGTCGCCTTCACGTGCGTAATTAATTGCCTCAAGAAGACCCGGACGATCTGATTTCGCACCCGAGGCTATATCGGTAAAAATCTTGTCGCACCCAGCAGCCTTTAATTTATCCAACTGGGGATCAAGAGTTTGTCCATCGGTTGAGATCCGAGCGTAGCCTATCAACATCAGTTTGCTCCCGTGCGCTTCTCTTCGAAGCCGCCATAAACCATATCCAATAACATCGCTGCCATCGCCTTCTTAACATTGCCTTTGCTTAACACCTGCTCTGACATAGAACGATGGTTATCATATGCGGAAATGACAGCATCTTCGAATGCTTTCATGAAATCTGGACTGGCACCGAACTGATCTTTTTTATTAGCGGCAGCCTGTTTCTCCAGAGTCACTGATTCCAGCATCTTGTCCCTGATGTGAGTCGCATAATTTATCTTATCGGCATCAGTTAACGACTCACCTTCAAACAGGTCGTTCATCTGGCTAACAATCTCTTTAAGCATGGCAAGCTTAGGATCCTGCGGCACTCGTGAGCCAACATCAGTCATCGGATCCAGCGTATGATCCTCTCCATCATCAGTTGATAATCCAAGATTGCGGTTACCTAAAGACTTGAGGTTGTGGTGCGTCATGAGGACTTCTGACAGGTCGATCTGTTCTGGCTGATATCCCTCAGCGATCAATGGAGCCAAATGCTTGAAGAAGATGCTGCGCCGCTCAAGATCCGTGTCGCCATAATCAACAATTTGCGACAGGAAGTCGTAGGCCCGGACAAATCCTGATATGTCCTTGCGGAACAGCTCAAGCACTTCAATTGTCTTCTTGTCCTCCGCAAGTTTGGCATCCTTAATCCGAACACGGAAACGCTGTACTGCAGGTGCAATGGCAGCCTGCAGATCACCCTGCTTCACTTTATCCTTGAAATAGAGCGTCACAAAGTTACGGACTTCCTGGTCGGTATAAATGCCGACCTGATCTAGCTTGGTCTGCAGATCATGGATCAGGTTCG
>CAZUOQ010000006.1:5053-99083 GCA_964622195.1 uncultured Methylotenera sp.
TGTGCTGTCTCGTGATATTTGCGGAACTCCAATAAAATGTCTTCCTGATCATTCACGAAATCCAGGATGAACACATCGGTCTTGCCTGGATAGATTCGGTTTAACCGAGATAAGGTCTGCACAGTTGCTACACCGCCAAGTTTCTTGTCGACATACATGCCGCAGAGCAGAGGCTGGTCGAAGCCGGTCTGGAATTTATTAGCAACCAGCATGATCTGGTAATCATCGGTATCAAACGCGTCGCGCAGATCACGACCTCTGAGGCCCGGGTTCATATTGTGCTCATTAAAGGGATTTGGCCCGCTCTCGAGGTCAATGACATCTCCAGAGAATGCAACCATGGTCGCAACGTCCCGGTAACCCTGCACCTTGATGTATTCATCAATCGCCAGCTTGTAGCGCACGGCTTCCTTACGGGAACCTGTGACGACCATCGCCTTTGCCTTGCCATCGAGACGCCACATCACGTTTGCACGAAAGTGCTCGACGATGACCTGTACCTTTTGTGAGATGTTGTATGGGTGCAGCCTGACCCAGCGCATGAGGGATTTCAATGCCTTGGACTGATCAACCTGTTCGCTATCGTAATCCTGTCCGTTATAGGCTAGCTTGAATGCGACTTTATAGGGCGTATAGTTTTTGAGGACATCCAGAATGAACCCTTCCTCAATTGCCTGGCGCATCGAGTAGACATGGAAAGGTTCCGGCAAGCCTGAAAGACCAATACGGCCAAAGAGCTCCATGGTCTTGGCCTTAGGTGTAGCGGTGAAGGCAAAGTAACTGATATTTGACGGTGCGGCACGCCCCGCCATTTCAGCTTCAAGCAGTTCTTCCACATCGATCTCGTCACCGTCTTCGATCTCTTTAATGCGCTCAGCAGACAGTACCTGTTTCAGCTTTTTGGCGGCAGACCCGGTTTGCGAGGTATGAGCTTCATCGGCAATCACAGCAAAGCTTCTGTCAATCAGGCTTCCGTTTTCACGAATAGCATCAAGCACGAACGGGAATGTCTGGATTGTCACGATAATAATCGGTACACGATCCGTCAGTGCTTTAACCAGTTCCTTAGATTTGGAACCGTGATCATTAGTAATCCTGGCAACCACACCATGTTTGTGTTCGAATTGATAGATTGCTTCCTGCAGTTGGGCATCTAACACTGTACGGTCGGTAATCACGATGACTGAATCAAAGATCTTCTTGTCAGCAGCATTATGAAGGCTTGCCAATTGGTGTGCAGTCCATGCAATCGAGTTGGTCTTTCCTGAACCGGCGGAATGCTGAATCAGATATTTCTTACCGGCGCCCTCTTCTTTCGCTGCATCCAGCAGCTTGGTTACAACTTCCCACTGATGGAAGCGTGGGAAGATCATGGTAAATTTGTCTCGAACCGAGCCATCATCGAGTTCAACAACTTCTTTTTCCAAGTGAACGAAACGACCAATGATATCCAGCCATGAATCTCGCTGCAGTACTCGCTCCCAAAGATAGCTAGTACGGTATCCGTGCTCATTCACAGGATTACCTTTACCGCCATGATCACCGAGGTTGAATGGCAGGAAGTAGGTATCCTTGCCTTTTAGCTGGGTAGTCATGAAGACTTCATCGGTAGATGCTGCAAAGTGCACCAGACAACGCTTCTTGAATGCCAGCAGAGGTTCCTCACGTTTGTTAACCGGGTCTTTTACCGGGCGGTCATGCTTGTATTGGTTGATGGCATCCTGTACTGATTGCGTAAAATCTGTCTTGAGTTCTGCGGTTGCTACGGGAATCCCGTTCACAAAGAAAACCAGATCAATACTGTTCTGATTTGACATGCAGTAATGTACCTGGCGCATGACGCGCAGGCGAACCTTGCTGTATTTTTCCAAGATGTCCGGATTCATTTTCTGTGGTGGCTGGAACTGGCACATCTGGAACTTGGCATTCACATTCTTGAAGCCGTGACGCAGGACAGATAGCGAGCCATCTTTATCCATGACTTCAGCTAGCCTTTTAAGTAACGTGCTTTCCGTGCTGCCATTATGCATTGCCATTAATTTGGCAAACTCGTTAGGCTGTGTATCTTGCAGCCAGGCTATTACATCCTCAGGGAATAAGGCTAACTCGCGGTCATATTCTGTATCGTTTGGAGAATATAGCCAGCCGTGGGATGTTAGATGATCGCAGATGTCCTGCTCGAAGTTGATTTCGTTATGGATGGCCATTAGGCAGCCTCTCTTACGTCGATTTTTCCGGTAACTGCAGCTGAGATTAGTGCACTGCGGTGTTCTTTGGCAAGCTCGATGGATCGACTGGCTTTTTCGATTAGTGTATCAATTCTGGCAGATTCCAAATCCAAATATTTAGTAATATTATTTTGCTCTTCAAGCGGGGGAACAGCTAACCATATTTCCTTTGTCTTTTCTTGATTGATTATCCCTATAGTTGATGCGTTGGATAAAAATTTCATAGCATCATATTTAACTGATAATGAATAAGCTAAAAAATAACCATTTATTTTAGAATTTGGAATTACTGCATTTATTTGCTGATTTGCAGAGGATACTTTTTCAGAATACCCAACCTTACCTAAGGTGGCGCCAATACTAACAATTAAGACACTTCTGGCAGGAAATAATTTAGCATCGCCTGTTTCTATGGAGTTTTGCGTTGTTTTTCTTGAAGAACCAGTAAGTATAAGGTTGTCACCAAAATCCCCAGGTGTATACCAAGTAAATCCATCACTTATATCTTCACTTCCTAAAACTTCAGATGGCGTTCCCCCAGTAGTAACATATTTTGAAACTCGACGAATTGTTAATGATTCCCAATGCTCCGGCATCTCCCCCAACCACTCAACCCCACTATCCTTCATCTTGGCATCCGGATTCAGTCCCTTAGTCACAGCAAGAGAAATAATAACCTGGCGTTTTTCCTGAAGGAGTTCGATGAGTTTTTCTTGCTTGGCGATCAGGGTGTCCAGTTTGGCTGTTTCGCGGTCAAGGTAACTGGCAATTATTATTTGTTCATTGTTACTAGGTTGGCAGACAAATATATTCCCTATTTGAGCTTGGGTTAACATAGGAATAGCCGTTGAATTTAAATATGAATCAAATAATTTTTGAATAACTTGACCCATCAACCAATAGCATAGGAATCTACTATCAACTCGCGAATGTTTAATAAGAACAAGACTTGGATTAATTGTTGCCTTGCCAATATCTTGATCAATTAAAACAACCTTTCCACAAGTTCCTCTTTGTCCAAGTATTAAATCATTAATAGAAACTTGTATTTCAGGTGACTCATCATATTTAAACCATGATAAATAGGTAAGTTTTGACAAATCAAGGCGACCATTATCCGCAAGGTTTGCTCCACCAAGTGCAATTGCTCCATCCCCCTCGGACACCAAATCATCTGTCGTGTAACCTCTAAATCCAATCCTTCCGTAAATATCTGCAATACGTTTTAGTTTATTTACAACCCAGCTAGCCGGAACCTCTCCCAACCACTCCACGCCGGAGTCTTTATAAGACGGATACGGCTTCAGCTTCATGCAGTGATCTCCTTCAGGAGATCCATGATTTCAGCTGAAACCTCTTTCAGTTCAGCATCGATGACTTCCAGTGGTCTTGGTAGCACATACTTATAGAAATGGCGGTTGAATGGGATTTCATAGCCAACCTTTGTCTTGTCATGATCAATCCAGGCATCCGGCACATGCGGCAGCACTTCTCTTTGAAAGTAGGCCTGAATGTCATCCTTCAGGGGTACATTTTCCGTATCGCGCAGTGATGAATCAGGTTGCGGCTTTCCTTTCTGCTTGCCTTTCTCACCAAGTATCAGATTACCCTTCTCATCCTTTAATGGGCGCTCCACGGTAACGGTGGAATAACCAAAATCTTCGTTATCAAAGATCTTGCTGTGTACGGTTTCCATGAAATTACCATACAGCTCGGTGATGGTATTAATGTCATGCTCACCCAGCTCTTTACGTTTGGAGCCCAGGGATTTACGCATTTTCTGGAAGAAGTCCGTGCCGTTGATGAGCTGGATTTTTCCTTGGCGTTCCGGTGACTTGTGATTAGACAGGATCCAGATATAGGTTGAGATGCCAGTGTTATAGAACATATCAGTCGGCAAGCCTATGATGGCTTCCAAGAGATCATTCTCAATCACCCATTTACGGATTTCAGACTCGCCTGAGCCAGCTCCCCCGGTAAACAAAGGTGAACCATTGAGCACAATCCCGATACGTGATCCGCCCTCTTTAGCCGGACGCATCTTGGATATCAAATGTAGCAAGAACAATAATGAGCCATCGGAAACTCTTGGCAACCCTGGTCCAAACCGGCCAGCAAAGCCTTTTTGCTCGTATTCCTTGCGTACCACAGCTTCTATCTTCTTCCATTCAACGCCAAATGGAGGATTGGAGAGCATGAAGTCAAAGGTTTTGCCGACCATGCCATCCTCGGACAGCGTGTTGCCCAGGACCACATTGGAGATATCCTGACCTTTGATCAGCATATCCGCTTTACAGATGGCATAGGATTCCGGATTAAGCTCCTGGCCATGCAGTACCAGACGAGATTCCGGATTCATTCTGGTCAGGAACTCTTCTGCAACCGATAACATGCCTCCTGTACCGGCAGTCGGGTCATAAATTTTACGAACTACGCCCTCACCGCTGAGCACAGCATCTTCAGCATTGAATAAAAGGTTTACCATCAGCCTGATGACTTCACGCGGCGTAAAATGCTCACCGGCGGTTTCATTGGATAGCTCGGCGAATTTACGGATTAGCTCTTCAAACATGGCACCCATGTCTGCATTGCTTACAACGTTCGGGTGCATATCAATCGCAGAAAACTTCTGGGTAACCATATACAGCAGGTTTGCTTCACCGAGCCGGTCAACCTGTGCCTGGAAACTGAAGCGCTCGAAAACATCGCGCACGCTACTGGAGAAACTGCTTACATAATTGGTGATGTTGGCATGGATGTTGGCTGGATCACCCAGAAGCCCCTGAAAGGTCATCGGTGAGGTGTTATAAAACTGATAGCCGGATTTACGGGTAAGAAAGCTATCCAGTGCCTCTGGCGCCAGGTGTTTATTTTTTTGATACTCGGCCAATACTGCATCATTGGTTTTCTCAAGAACACAATCAAGTCTGCGTAAGACTGTAAAAGGAAGGATTATCTTGCCGTAATCCGATTGCTTAAAGTCACCCCGAAGAAGATCTGCTACCGACCAGACCAATGAAGACATTGCATTGATGTTCATGATTACCTTTTTTATTTATTGTTTTACTGCATAGTCTCAAACTATTTCCCGAATATCAAGTAAAAGATTATTAATGGGAATTAGATTTAGGTAATGAGTTTCGGGAATGTATAAATAAGAAAATCAGGATAAAAGTTACCCTGACCTCAGAATTCCCATATACGACCGTTTTGGGGATTAATTATGACTCTACTCTTTCAACATGTGCAGTAAATGAATAGCCCCAATCAAGACCGTAGTTGAAGGATTTCAACAATTCGTGAATAGCTTTAAATGCTTTGTATTCGGATGAAAATTTCAAAGCTTTTTCTCTAGCATTTGACTCATTTCGGTCGTTAACCGTGCATCTTGTATTTGTTTCGTCAGTGCTTACAAGGTAATGTCGCTCTGTGTGAGTTGGTTTATACGTGTAGTATGCAATGTACATAAAAATTTCCTTTGTGATTAAAACTACATTTTTGAAAAGGTAGCAATTTGTCTTGAATTATTAAATTCGTGAAATTAACCACCCAAGGTTAAAAACGTATAAAAAGAGTTAAAACGCGCGCGCGTAGTTACGATTTCCAATAGCAAGTATTGGCGGTGGTTCTAACAATGATTTTGTGGGTGATCTAACGATAGCTCCGGTGGGTGAAAAACGATAGTTTGGTGGGTGAAAAACGATATTTGGTGGGTGATATACCGATACCTTTGTGAGTTATCAACATCTTTTTTTTGCGCTCCGTTTGTAAAGCTTCTGCATATTTTTTCGGGTCTTTTTGATAAAACTTCACACACTTGCCAGAAATTAAAATTCTATAATCCGGCAGCGTATCAGCCTTTATAATTTCATTAAGCATTCGTTTAAACTCCTTTACTGTACTTCTGGAACCTGAGTTTTTGGTGAGATTTTCAATACCAATCGACCATGCGGACTTATTTGAACAATGCTTTCGAGCTATTGAATATAGACGTCTCTCAAGAGGTTTTTTTAACTTGAAATATGAGCGATGTAATGTAAAAACATCAAAATTATCTAGTCCATTAAATATCCAATCAGACAATTTCACCTCAGCAAGCGTTAATTCACCATCCTCTTTAACCAACTTATAGCTTTCTACCAATCTGAATCTAGAAGTAATCAATTTTTTACCGGTGGTTATGTTTGTTTCGATGTCCGTGCCGTATAGCCGCTTGAGTGCTGTTTCAACACGTAAATACTCAGATCCACCAGTGCTCTTTCCAGTAGCTATAAGGTAGTCATAGACACGAAATCTAACAATTTTGGATGGTGACTGGCCATTGTTTTTATTATTAACAAGACAACTAGTGATATAGATAATGAGATCATGGTCAAAAATAGTTGCTCTCCCTAATTCCGGATCAGGTGTAATAACTATCCATTTTTTTCCATTAGCTGATACCCAATGCAATTTATCGGTATCCTTATTTTTAGATAACGAATAAATCGGCGCTTCCATTGTTGCAGCTAGATCTTTGAGTGCTGTATCAGCATAAGAAATTTCATAAAAATCTTTCTTATCAAGACTTTCATCTATTTTCGTGGTGTGAAATTTTTTATATTTTCCAGCACGTATATTTTCATGAAGCTTAGCAATATAGTCGGGCTTTGGTGCATATGGTGTAACCATACTTAGCGTATTGCTCTAGCCAGTTGTTCTGATTTTGATGGTCGACCACGCTTTCGCCCTTGCTGCTTAACAGGTTCGCTTCTCGTGAGCCACCATTCAAGAATAGATGCCTTTGTATAGAGAACTCGCTTACCTACAGAGGGAAGTGGTTTGGGTAATAAATTTGAGCAAGTGATTGGATCTAGATCCATTCTACTTTTGTATGCGCGTATAGTGGCTAATGACAACCCCAGTACATCAGCTAGTTGGCAAGGTTTGATTGGTTCAGGCCAATTATCAAGGTAATTGGCAAGATTTTCGCGGTTAGAAGTCAAAAAAATCTCCTAACTCACATAGCAATAATGCAACTATAAAAGCTACCTAATGGAACGGTTAGGTTATGTGAGTGATCAAGGGTCCCATATTTACCTCCTTCATGGTTATGCAGCCACCGGAATTGGCATTGCCGCGTTGCATTTACAACTTTTATTTACTCTAATTACAGTAAAAATAGAATTTCATCAGCCATAAATTACGTATGGCTGTTTTTTCAATTTCTCTGCAATCGTGGGTCTTCCTACTTTATTAAGTTTTTTATCATCAGCCTTAGACTTACATCTAGCGATCCAAAAATCAATAAAGGCTTCTTTTGAATACCGTTTAAATCTTCCCAACATGGGTAATGGCTTTGGTAGCTTGCCATCACTTGCATACTGATTAATTGTATTGATGCTCCAATATGTGAACTTTTGAATATGTTGATTAGTTAAAACCTCTGGGTAATCTGACAAAAGTTTCACCAATTCATCTCGCTCACTAAAGACTGCATTATTTTCCATATTATTTTCTCCAGATCACCTGATCTTGAATTTAGTTTGTTAGTTAATTTTTCGTATATATAGCTTATGTCTTATTAAAAGTTTTCGCTTTAAACGATCACAGTTAGATAGGGATTTATACAATTAGAAACACAATAATCATCTACCCCAACACAAATATATACATGACGATATAAATATATATTTATTAATATCGACGTGTCAACAGTTTTATTGATAATTAACTTATTGTTTTATATATATTTTTCAGAGTCCTGTCAGGACTTTGAGAATACTTTCAAGACTCTAAAAGTCCTGACAGGACGCTGAATAATTCAACACAAATTCAACACAGTGAGATAGTAAAACTAGATATAAATTGGTATAACTAAATATAAGTATGCTGATACTTATATTTAGTTATATATATGTTTTATATAGGAAATATACGAGGATTTATGGTGCCCCCGACACGAATCGAACGTGTGACCCTCCCCTTAGGAGGGGGATGCTCTATCCACTGAGCTACGGGGGCGTTTGGTGCAGGGCGCGTAGTATAAGGCTTTTAATGCCTTTAATAAATACGATTATAAATTGAAATATGGCTCACTTGGGCACTAAAACTTTGCACAAGTGAGCCATATAAATATTACCTGAATTAAAAGTAAGCTTTAAATACTTAGCAATCAATCACTTTAATCTGTTCAGATAGCCTGATAAAACGTTCTACCGGTGTTACCCATACAATGCCGTCACCCACCTGCCCGGTGTGCCCTACTTCTACAATGATCTGCAGCACGCCTTCGAGCATTTCATCCGGCACGATCATTGAAATATGAATTTTAGGGCTGTAGTCGGTTAATTCCTCACGGATTCCTTGCGCTGGCTTTGCCACATAGTGCCCGCAGCCTTCTACTTTAGTAACGGTCATTCCCGGAAAAGCCTTGATATTACGCAGGGCTGAACGAATTTTTGGCAAACGATGCGGCTGTATAACCGCCTTAAGTTCTTTCATTACAAAAACTCCTTTATTCTTTGCATGATTATTTTGTGCATTATGCTTCGATTCTTGATTCTTCAAACCTGCGGTACAAGGTTGGCACCACCACCAGCGTCAGCAACGTTGAGCTGATGAGACCGCCAATCACTACAATCGCCAATGGCCGCTGAATTTCGGAACCCGGGCCTGTGGCGAACAGGAACGGCACCAGCGCAAGCATGGCTACGGTTGCTGTCATCATCACTGGCCTGAACCTTTGTTTACAGCCTTCCACAATCGCTTCAATCTGGCCTCGGCCTTCATCACGCAATGAACGGATGTAGGACACGAGCACCACACCATTCAATACCGCAATACCCCATAAGGCGATGAAACCTACCGATGCCGGCACTGAGAGGTACTCACCCGTGACGAGCAGCGCAAAGATACCGCCAATCGAGGCAAACGGCAGAATCATGATAATCATCGTTGCGTACCTGACTGAGTTAAACAGCAGGAACAACAGGAAGAAGATCGCCGCAATCGTGATCGGCACAATAATCATCAGGTGATTCAACGCGCGCTCCATGTTCTGGAACTGGCCGCCATACTCCAGGTAATAACCGTCAGGTAATTTCAGCTGCTTATCCAGCGTCTGCTGCAATTCGGCTACAAAACCACCCAGGTCACGGTCTTTAACGTTAATCGCGACCACGATACGACGTTTACCCAATTCACGGCTGATCTGCGCCGGACCATCCTTGATCTCGATTTCGGCCAGGTCTCTCAGAGCGACACGCGAACCGTTAGGTGATGTCACCAGAATATTGCCGATTGCCTCGGTGTTATCACGGAAACTTTCCGGGAAACGTACCGCAGCAGAGAACCGGCGCTGACCTTCATAAATCTCGGTCGCGACCTTGCCGCCAATCGCAGTCTCGATAATGTCGTGAATATCCGAAGCATTGATGCCCTGACGCGCGATTGCCTGTCGGTTAATCGTGATGTTCAGGTACTGCTGGCCGGATACCTTTTCAACACGCAAGTCCACCGCGCCGCGCACCGTACCGGCGATTCTGGCAATCTCGTCAGCCTTGCTTTTCAGCTTGACCATATCATCACCAAACACCTTAACAGCAACGTCGGAACGCACACCGGTGAGCAGTTCATCCACACGGTCTGAAATCGGCTGCGCCATCACAATCTGCACGCCGGGCAAGCCTTCAGACAGCACTTCCGTCATCTTGTCGGCAATTGTGTCCTGCGTCCAGCCTTCAGGCCATTCGTCCCTTGGCTTCAGGCTGATAATCGGTGTAGATTCATTCTGCGCCTGCGGGTCAGCCGGGCTTTCACCGCGACCGATACCGGACATGGCCGATTTGACGCCCGGCACCTTCTCCATGATCAGCCGCATCGCCTCATTCTCCATCTTGATGGATTCCTCAAGCGAGATATTCGGCACACGGTTGATACCCGGCACGATTGAGCCCTCCTTCATTTCCGGAATGAAAGAAGTACCCAGCAGCGGTACCACCATCAAAGACACCACAAATACTGAGGTTGCCGTAAAAATTGTTTTCTTGTCGTTCACAAGCACCCAGTTAAGCAGTTTTAGGTAAGGTCTCTTAATTGCCTGAATCAACTTCGTATCATCACCCGAACCGCCTTTGAGAATGTAAGAACAAAGTACCGGTGACAAAGTCAGCGAAATCACCAGCGACACAAACAAGGCAATGGCAATTGTCAATGCCAGAGGCGCAAACATCTTGCCTTCCATGCCCTGCAATGTCATCAGCGGCAAGAACACCAGAATGATGATACCAACCCCGAACAGCACCGGTGTACCGACTTCAGCAGCAGCCTCCAGTACCACACGTACCTTGCTCTCGCCCTGCCTATGGCCCAAGTGGTGGAATGCGTTCTCCACCACCACCACGGAACCGTCGACCATGAGGCCGATCGCAATCGCGAGACCGCCCAGGGACATCAGGTTAGCCGAAATGCCGTAGTAATTCATCGCCATAAACGTAATCAGCGGCGTCAGTACGAGCGTTGCCACCACAATAATGCTTGAGCGCACATCCCCCAGAAACAGGAACAGAATAAACACCACCAGAATAATGCCTTCAATCAGCACCTTGGTTACCGTAAACAGCGCTGCATCTACCAGCTCGCTACGGTCGTAGTAAGGCACAATCTGCAAGCCATTTGGCAACATGCCCTTTTCATTGATTTCTTTTACGCGCTCCTTAACGCGGCTCACAACCTCCTTGGCGTTACCGGCACGCATCATAATGACAATGCCGCCCACGGACTCGGTATAGCCATTTTTCATGACCGCACCAACACGTACTTCATAGCCAAGCTTAACCTCTGCCACGTCGCGCATAAATACCGGCACGCCGTTCTGTTCTTTCAGCACGATATTACGAATGTCGTCCAGGTTTTCAATCAGACCCACACCGCGGATCAGATACTGCTCGGCAAATTGCGGCAACACACCACCGCCGCTGTTGGCATTATTTTTAGCCAAGGCCATGTAGATGTCCTGCAGCTTCAAACCATAGTGATTCATGCGATCCGGATTCACCAGAGCCTGATATTGCTTGACGTAACCGCCCTGCGAGTTAATTTCAGCCACACCCGGAATGCCGCGCAACAATGGCCTGACCACCCAGTCCTGAATCGCACGGCGTTCAGTCAACTCTTCAACTGAAAGCTCCTTTTCACCATCACTGGGTTTATCCAACGTGTATTGATAAACCTCACCAAGACCAGTTGCAACAGGGCCAAGAATCGGCGTTACACCCTGCGGCATCTTGTCCATCACTTCCATCAGCCGCTCCATCACAAGCTGGCGGGCAAAATAAACATCAGTGCTATCGGTAAACACCAGCGTAATCAGAGACAAGCCATTACGGTTGAGCGAACGCATTTCCGTCAGGCCCGGCAAACCGGTCATGGAAATTTCCAGCGGCACGGTAATAAAGCGTTCAACTTCTTCCGGTGACTTACCGGTGGCCTGTGTTGCAATCTGCACCTGAACGTTGGTTACGTCAGGGAAAGCATCCACAGATAGTCTTTGCAATGCAAATACGCCTGCAATCATGAGCGCGACTGCAAACACCATCACAATCAGGCGCTGTTTAAGCGCCGCACGAACTAGAGATTCAATCATGCACTACTCCAATTCTTTGCGTTTACGTTCATTGTTTACATGGAATGCACCGTCAGCGACCACAATTTCTCCCTCAGACACACCATTGGCGATAGTCACCATACCCTCATGTTCTGGCCCCAGCTCAACTTCACGCAGGCGGAATTTGTTCGGCGCCAATTGCACGTAAACATAGGTAGTGTCGTTTTCCCTGACGATGCTTTGCAATGGCAATGCCAGTTTTTGTTCCGGATGCGACTGGATCAGCATGGAAACCAGCATATCCGGCTTGATTTCACGGTTATCGTTTTCCAGATCTGAGCGCACCGTCACAGTTCTGGTTTCCGGGTTAACCACGTCACCTTCGTAAATCAGCTTGGCTTTATATTGCTTATTACCCAAAGCCGGGATTTCAACCACAACTTCTTCACCCACTTTAATCAGATCCACCTGCTGTTCAGGTACTTCCGCCACTACCCACACATGGGAAAGATCCGCAATAATGAACAGCTCTTCAGCTGGCTGTACCACTTGCCCCAGGTTAACCTTGCGGCTGATAACCGTACCTGGAATACGCGATACCACATTGCTATAGGAGCGGATCTGTCCAGTCTGTGTCAGCTTGTTAATCGCAGATTCACTCATGCCCAGCACCAGCAACTGGTCACGTGCCGCATTTAACTCAGCCTGCGCCGCGCTTAACTCGACTTCCCTGCGTTGCAATTCCGCAGCGCCGATCACGTCAGCTTCCTGCAGCAAACGCGCACGCTCAACCGCCTTAGTCTGCAAGCTGATCTGCTGTGCAGCTTTTATGTATACGAGCTGATTCTGTGCCAATTCTGTACTGTTGAGCGTTGCCAGCACTTGCCCATTTTTAACATTCTGGCCAAGTGTCGCTTCAATATCCTTGATACGACCAGTCACGGAGGCGCCAATTCTCGCCATACGCTGTTCATCTACCTGGATAGTGCCTGGCACGCGCAAAGTGCCGCGCATTTCAATATTGCCCGCCGTATGCAGTTTAATCTGCTGTGCTAATTGCTCGGTGATTTCCACAATATTTGGATCAGCAACCTTAGCTTCTACCGGCGCTTCTTCTTTTTTTGAATTACAGCCTGCTAATAAAAAACTTGCAGCAAACAAAGCCAGAAACAGCTTTTTACTTGGTAAAGAATTTGAAAACATAGATGTAGCAGTCATTAAGATTTAACCTCCAAAAGTTCATAGCCAAGCAAGCGTTCAATTTCCAGCATGGTATTGATATATTCGTAACGCGCAGATAAATAGTCTTTTCTTACCATACGCTTGGTGCGCTGCGCATCAAGGTAATCAAGAATGCCGCGCTCACCGAAACGGTAGGCAGCTTCTGCGACTTTAAGTACAGCCTCAGCCTGAGACAACAAGCCGTTTTCAAATGCAGCCACTTGTTGCTGTGCAATTAAATAGCGCTGATAGGCAGATTCGATATCGCGTTTAATTGCCAGTTCTCGCTCACTTAAAATCGCATTGACCTCCCTGACCTCTGCCGCGGCTTGCGCAATCGGGCCGCTACGTTTATCCCAAACCGGCAATGGAATCGCGATACCCAGTCGCAACTGACGCAAATCAGGATCTTGCTCGACCCCAGCCCTCAATGTTAGCCCAGGGTTGCGTAATTGTTCCTGCAGACGCAGGTTTGCCTCAGAGGTTTTGATGGCCGCACGGATTTGCTTCAACTGTGTAGCGTCATTAATACGATCACGCAACTCATCAATTCTCGGCAGGCTGGAACTTAGCGGCAACTCACCGGTGAGGTTGTAATCCTCCGGCACCGCTGCACCGATTAAACCGCGCAGATAAGCCTTTGCTTCAGTCACCCTTACCCTGGCTGCCTGATAATCTCGTTCAGCCGCTAATGCTTCGGTATCGGCTTTAATGAGTTCGTATTTTGGAGACTCCCCCACATCAACACGCAATTTGACGCGCCCACGAATATCCTTGAGCAGATTGCTGTCTGCTTCAGCAATCTCAAGCACAGCCTGACGCTGCAGTACATCATAAAAAGCGCTTTTTACACGTGTACGTACATCAGTTTTTGTCAGCTCAATGCCTAGTGTTGCCACTTGCACATTGCTTTCAGCCACTTCTCTTCTGGCGTTGCGTACACTGGGGAAGTCCAGAGGCTGAGATAGCGCTACCCCCCAGTTGCCATTATTACCCTGCCCGCCCGGGGTTCTATAACTGGTAGGACCAGCACCAAATTCAAATTGCGGATTTGCAAATGTGGTTGCAGTAACGACGGAAGCCGTAGCGGAATCTTCACGCGCTTTAGAAATATTAATTGAAGGGTTTTGTTCTGCTGCGATTGTCACAATCTGCTCCAAGGTATAACTTGGCGCAGCAAACGCTGCATGGCTGTGCATGAAACCAGCCAATAAAAATATAATAGAAGTTAAATAACCCTTTTTAGAGCGCACCAACAGCTCACTTGCACCAAAACTAGGCATAAACAGTTTTTTCCTGTATGAATAATCGAAACTAATTAATAACAATAACTAATAACAAAAATTACTTAGATTGATTTCGCACTGTGCAGCCAGTGCCTATTGCTAGACATCATGCTGATCAGCAACGACCGGGCTTGTACATTCTTGCAAGCCTGATAATGAAGCTTGCAAGAATTAAGCCATTTGAGGATTAAGCGTTGGGGGGTCTTAGGTGAACCAACAGGGTTGGTTCCTGATAGCTTGCGCTATAGAAATAGTAAACAGAACTTATTTCGGGAAATTGATTATATAAAACCGTAGCAATAGCAGCTGCATCACCGATGTCGCGATTATTATCTTTATCGAGCTGCACAACAGTAGCCTGGCTAGTACCAGCATAATCGCCGTCGTGAGCATCAAAATTCTGCTGAATAACAGACGCAAAAATTGCAATTAATCCAATGACTAACAGCAGTTTCTTAAAAACCAATCGCATCTGGGCAGTATTTAAATTAATTAATTTCAATTTATATTTGAAAAATTCTATTATTTAGAAAGCATTTTTAACGGCGTTAAAAATTAAAGTTGTCAAAAAACTGTAACTTTCCAAGCGCAACGATTATAACAACTTTTTGCTTATTGACATGGTAAGTATTACTGTTTCATTAATACATTTGCAATTTACTTCTGAAACTTATTTGGCAAAACGAATAATGCTAACATCGGTCAAAATTAATGTTTCACAATAGAACTCATGTTTCACAATAGAATTCATCATTCATCAACTGCGTAATCATTCAACTGAAAGCACCTGTATGTTACTTAAACTATTCTTTTACACTGCGGTACTGCTCATTGCAATATTAGGATACCGTAGCTATGCCCATGCTGCCGGCAGTTTGGTCATTGATGGTGATGCACCAAACTTCACCCTTAGTGATACTAAAGGAAATAAGCACTCGTTGTCAGACTATCGTGGCAAGTACTTGGTTCTTTATTTTTATCCGAAAAATGACACGCCGGGCTGCACCAAGGAAGCCTGCCATTTCAGGGATGATATGGCTCAGCTGGAAAAACTAGGTGCAAAAGTTGTTGGGGTAAGTGTAGACAGCAGTGAATCCAACGGAAAGTTTGCTGAAAAATACAGCCTGCCTTTCACGCTATTGGCCGACACCGACGGTAAAGTTGCTGATAGTTATAATGCGCTCACCAATCTTTTTGTAGTAAAAATTGCCAAGCGCCATACCTTTTTAATTGACCCTAATGGCAAAATCAAAAAAATCTACACCAGTGTCAATGTATCGAACCACTCGCAGCAAATCATTGATGATTTAAAAGCCATTCAAAACACGCAATAAGCAGGTCTTATTGCCCATTTTTGTGCTTAGCCGCAAACGGGTGTACTGATTCCTTGTAAACTTTCAGCAAATCAGCCGCTTTAGGTTCGCGTGCAATCGCATTTGTAATCGCCTGCTTGGTGGCGCGATAATTCCATTCCTGAATCCGTTCATCCATATCGGCACGGTGGCTAATAAAAACACCTACACAGATAAACACATCATCGGCTTCTTCTACCGGAATAACGCCTTCCGCCACA
The DNA here is from genome assembly GCA_964622195.1 of uncultured Methylotenera sp. Lineage (GTDB taxonomy): Bacteria > Pseudomonadota > Gammaproteobacteria > Burkholderiales > Methylophilaceae > Methylotenera. The sequence continues at coordinate 20,948 of CAZUOQ010000006.1, forward strand.
CAGTCCATGACCGCCATAGCCACTCCGCGCTGCGCCGGACCAAACATCTGAGTCGCCTGCTTGCCATTTTTGATGGTGACTTTATTAAACATGACCGTATTGGGTTTCACCATCATATTCGGTGCGACAATCGCAAGTAAGCCATTAACCCCCATCTTCTGATCGGTCAGGGTCCGGCAGAACGCATCTTCTGCCGCACTACCTCTCGGCCCCATGATCAAGTCAATATGTGCCACATTTAAAAGATCCAAACCATGTCCATCAGGACGGTTTTCAATCACCAATGCTTCACCCACTAATACACGATCGATCACAGCCATTTTTATTCTCCTAAAAAGGTTTTTAGTTACTGAGACTCTCCTGCTTATCAGCCAATTTAACTACACCTAATAGTTTGAACAGTCATTAATATTATGGTTCAAAGCGTTTATACAAATTTAACCATGACTCATATAATGCCACAGAGGTAGCTCTACGGCTGTACGTAGAGACACTTACGAGTACATTTACAATAAAAAATTTAGTCGCAAAACTTTTCTACAGCTTGCTGCGCTTCTGCCTTGCCTTTGCTAATTTCATCATCGCCAAGATAATGGCGCTCACCTTTTTCATCTGTCGTCATCAGCCTGCCGCCAGCACTGTACATTCTCAGGTTATTTCTGGCTGCGGCACAACTTTCCTGTCTGTACTTTAATTCAGCCTTCTTCACTTCATCAGCCTTTTTCTGTGCCTCAGCTTCTTTAGCACGCTTGGCTGCAGCCTCTTCTTTGCTCAGCGGTGCTGCATCTTTAGGCGCTGCTGAGCCATCCTTACCGGTTGTCGGCGCTGATGCGGCATCAACCGGGGCGACTACTGCCGCAGCTGGTGCTTTTGGTATTTTCCTGCCCATAGATTCATTCTTGATATTCGACGGCGGCGGCACATCGCTATAACGGGTAACACCATCTTTATCTTTCCACTTGTAAATTTCAGCCTGTGCTATTGCTGGCAACAGCCCGGCGATAATTGCCGCCAAACCTAAAATTACCCGCGAACTTAGTAACGAACCTACTTTCATAGTATTACCTCTTTTAATTATTAAGCTTTGAACATGTTATTGCTTATCAGGACTACAATCAATACTGCTGTAAACTTACGCATTATTCAGTTAAAAAATTATTTTAATTATTGAAAATATGCTTGGCATACTCGCTAAGCTGCTCATAACTCTGTATAATTTCGTTTTGGGTAAAAGGATTTACGAATGCGTTTACTGCAGCAAGCTCTTACATTTGACGATGTTTTATTGGTTCCAGCACATTCTAACGTGCTGCCACGCGAAGTGTCTCTTAAAACACAATTATCTCGCAACATCCAGCTTAACATTCCACTTCTGTCAGCCGCGATGGACACCGTAACCGAAGCGCCACTCGCAATTGCACTGGCACAGGAAGGTGGTCTGGGCTTTATTCACAAGAACATGACTGCCATGAAACAGGCTGCGCATGTAGCACGTGTCAAGCGTTTTGAATCCGGCATAGTGAATGACCCTATCACCATTCAAAGCCACATGACAGTGCGTGATGTGCTTACACTGACACGCACACACAAAATTTCAGGTATTCCGGTAGTTGATAACGGCAAAATCGTTGGCATTGTAACCAACCGTGATTTGCGCTTTGAAACCAACCTGGATCAACCGATCAGCAACATTATGACACCGCGCAACAAATTGGTAACTGTGCGTGAAGGTGCTGCCAAGGAAGATGTTATTCGCCTGCTGCACCAATACCGTCTTGAGCGTGTATTGGTGATCGATAACGATGACACGCTTAAAGGCCTGATCACCGTAAAAGATATTCAAAAATCCACTGACCATCCTAATGCATGTAAAGATGCACAAGGCAGATTGCGCGTAGGCGCTGCTGTCGGCGTAGGCGAAGGTACTGAAGAACGCGTAGCTGCACTGGCTGAAGCCGGTGTAGACGTGATCGTGGTTGACACAGCGCACGGTCACTCACAAGGCGTTCTCGACCGTGTGACATGGGTTAAAAAGAACTACCCTAATATTGATGTTATCGGCGGCAACATTGCCACCGCAAGTGCAGCGCTGGCATTGGTTGACGCTGGCGCTGACGGCGTTAAAATCGGTATTGGCCCAGGTTCAATCTGCACCACACGTATCGTAGCTGGCGTTGGCGTACCGCAAATCAGTGCCATCTCTAATGTTGAAGAAGCGTTAAGAGGCACTGGCGTACCATTCATTGCAGATGGCGGTATCCGCTTCTCTGGCGATATTGCTAAAGCGATTGCCGCAGGCGCTTACAGCGTCATGCTGGGCGGCATGTTTGCCGGTACTGAAGAAGCGCCGGGCGAAATTGAACTGTTCCAGGGCCGCTCATATAAATCATACCGCGGCATGGGTTCTATCGGTGCGATGGAAAAAGGCTCCAGTGACCGTTACTTCCAGGACAACAACAGCAATGCTGACAAACTGGTACCAGAAGGCATTGAAGGCCGCGTACCTTATAAAGGCAGTGTGCTGGCAGTGATTCATCAACTGATGGGCGGCTTGCGCGCTTCCATGGGTTACGTTGGCTGCTCAACCATTGAAGAAATGCGTAACAAGGCAGAGTTCGTACAAATTACTTCTGCCGGTATGCGCGAGTCACATGTACATGACGTGCAGATTACCAAAGAAGCACCGAACTACCGCGTTGACTAATAGCATGTTAATTAAGTGGGCGGTTATATTAACCGCCCACTTTTCATTTTAATCTTCTCACTCACACACTCTATGCATTCAAAAATCCTCATTCTAGATTTTGGTTCACAAGTCACCCAACTTATCGCGCGTCGCGTGCGTGAAGCGCATGTTTACTGTGAGATTCACTCATGTGAAGTATCTGACGACTTTGTAAAAAGCTTTGGTGCTGACGGCATCATTCTTTCAGGCAGCCATGCCAGCGTGTATGAAGAAGAGACGGACAAAGCACCGCAGGCAGTATTTGAATTAGGCGTACCGGTATTAGGCATCTGTTATGGCATGCAAACCATGGCGCAGCAGCTTGGCGGCAAAGTTGAAGCCGGTCATAAGCGTGAATTTGGTTATGCAGCAGTACGTGCAAGAGGCCACTCTGCACTATTCCGCGATATTCAAGACAGCACCAACGCCGAAGGCCACGGCCTGCTGGATGTATGGATGAGCCATGGCGACAAAGTGACCGAATTACCGCCTGGCTTTAAAGTGATTGCAAGTAATGAGACCACGCCGATTGCAGCGATGGCCGACGAAGATCGCAAGTTTTATGCTGTGCAATTCCACCCGGAAGTCACGCATACCAAGCAAGGTCAGGCCATGCTGAACCGCTTTGTGCTCGAAATCTGTGGCGCAAAACCGGACTGGATCATGAAAGACCATATCGCTGAGGCGGTAGAAAAGATCCGCGCACAAGTCGGTAACGAAGAAGTGATTCTAGGTTTATCTGGTGGTGTAGATTCTAGCGTTGCTGCAGCGCTGATTCACCGCGCGATTGGCGACCAATTGACCTGTGTGTTCGTTGACCACGGCCTGCTGCGTCTGGATGAAGGCAAAATGGTCATGGAAATGTTTGCAGGCCGCCTGCATGCCAGAGTGATTCATGTTGATGCAACTGCACAATTCATGGGTAAACTTGCCGGTGTCAGCGACCCGGAAGCAAAACGTAAAATTATCGGCAATGAATTCGTAGAAGTATTTAAAGCTGAAGCGGCAAAACTCAAGGCTGGTGACGGTGGTCATAAAGGCGCAACCTTCCTGGCGCAAGGCACGATTTATCCGGACGTGATTGAATCAGGCGGTGCAAAATCCAAGAAAGCCGTCACGATCAAGAGTCACCACAATGTTGGCGGCCTGCCAGAGAAGCTTGGCTTGAAACTATTAGAGCCATTACGTGATTTATTCAAGGATGAAGTACGCGAACTTGGCGTTGCCTTAGGTCTGCCAGCCGAGATGGTGTATCGCCATCCATTCCCGGGCCCAGGCCTGGGTGTGCGTATTCTCGGTGAAGTGAAGAAAGACTATGCAGATCTATTACGCCGCGCTGATGCAATTTTCATTGAAGAATTACGCAATACCGTTGACGAAAAAACCGGCAAAACCTGGTACGACCTCACCAGCCAGGCATTTACCGTATTCCTGCCAGTGAAATCCGTGGGCGTGATGGGCGATGGCCGCACTTATGATTACGTCGTAGCACTGCGCGCAGTCGTCACCAGCGACTTCATGACTGCACACTGGGCTGAACTGCCCTACTCGCTGTTAGGTCGCGTATCCAATAGAATTATCAATGAAGTACGTGGTATTAACCGCGTTGTGTATGACGTTTCTGGCAAACCACCAGCTACGATTGAATGGGAATAAGGAGTCATTATGAGTCGTGCATTTGTAAATGAAGAGAGATTTGAACAGGCCGGCGGTGAAGAGCTTGTAGACCGCCCCATCAGCGAACATCCTAACTATGTCACCCCGAATGGCGCGCTTCAACTACAAACTCAGGAAGAGGCACTGGTAGCGCAACTGAATAGCCTGAAAGATGCGCATGATGACACGTTCGCAAAAGATAAAGTATCTGAAATTGAGCGTGACTTACGTTATGTGCGCGCACGTCTGGACTCCATCATTCTGGTAGATCCAAAAACACAAAATCACGATACGGTATTGTTTGGCGCTATCGTGGAAGTGGAAGATGACGAAGGCAATCGCCATACTTTCCATATCGTGGGTGAAGATGAAGCCGACGCTTCTATCAACAAGGTGAGCTGGGTTTCGCCATTAGCGAAATCACTGATCGGCCATAAAGTGGGCGAGACCGTAAACTGGCAGCGCCCGGTCGGTAACATCAACTTGGAAATTCTGGATATCCATTACGAATCATGAATGTAAGCCAAGCCATTTTAGAGCGCCGCTCAGTCAAGGCGTATGATCCGCGGCACAAAATGACAGATGATGAAGTGTCCAAGCTGATGTCATTAGCGATGCTGTCGCCAACTGCTTTCAACATCCAGAACTGGCGTTTTGTCGTTGTAACAGACCCGGCGTTACGTAAAGAGATACGCGCAGTGAGCTGGGATCAGGCGCAAGTTGAAGATGCTTCACTATTGATTGTACTGACTGCCGATTTGCACGCATGGAAGAAACAGCCAGAACGCTATTGGGTCAATGCACCGCAACCGGTACAGGATTATCTGGTACCTGCCATCGGACAATACTACAGGGGCAATGATCAGGTACAGCGTGATGAAGCGATGCGTTCATGCGGCATGGCTGCGATGACTATCATGCTGGCCGCTAAAGAAATGGGCTACGATACCTGCCCGATGGATGGCTTTGATTTTGATGCGGTAGCAAAGCTACTGAACCTGCCGGATGACCACACCCCGGTGATGTTCGTGGTGGTAGGCAAAGCACTGAAACAGGCACAGCCTCGCGGCGGCCAGTTGGAAATGAACGAAGTTGTGATTTACAACAAGTTTTAATCTTAGCCGCAGATAAACGCGGATAAAGAATAAAGTAGCCTACAAAGAATTTATCTGTGTGCATCTGCGTTCATCTGCGGCTAAAAAGTTTTTTAAAGAAAGTAATACATGTTAATCAGTAACAATATCACCATGCAGTTCGGCGCCAAGCCGCTGTTTGAAAACATCTCAGTCAAGTTCGGCGATGGTAACCGCTACGGCTTGATCGGCGCGAACGGCTGTGGCAAATCTACCTACATGAAAATTCTGGCCGGTGTGCTGGAGCCTAGTTCCGGCAATGTAACGCTGGATAACCACGAACGCATGGCTTTCCTGAAACAGGACCAGTTTGCTTACGAAGACCAGCGTGTGCTGGATGTGGTCATGATGGGCCATGAACAGATGTGGAAAGCGAATGAAGAAAAAAACGCAATCTACGCCAATCTGGAAGCGACTGAAGATGACTACATGCGTGCCGCCGAACTGGAAGCGATTTTCGCTGAATTTGACGGCTATACCGCAGAGGCACGTGCTGGTGAGCTGTTATTGGGCGTAGGCATTCCTACCGAACAGCACAGCGGCCTGATGAGTGCCGTTGCACCAGGCTGGAAACTGCGCGTGCTGCTGGCGCAGGCGCTATTCGCCAATCCTGACATTCTGTTACTGGACGAACCGACCAACAACCTGGACATCAACACTATCCGCTGGCTGGAAGACGTGCTGAATAACCGCAACAGTACCATGATCATCATTTCGCATGACCGCCACTTCTTGAACCAGGTCTGTACGCACACCTGCGACATGGATTACGGCACGCTCAAAGTATATCCAGGCACCTATGATGACTACATGGAGGCGAGCTCAGCTGCCCGCGCACAGCAGGCCAAGGACAATGCAAAGGCCAAGGAAAAAGTAGCTGAACTGCAAGACTTCGTGCGTCGCTTCTCTGCTAACAAATCCAAGGCTAAGCAGGCTACCAGCCGCCTGAAAATGATCGATAAGATCAAGATTGAGGAATTCAAGCCTTCTTCACGTCAGTATCCATTCATTCGCTTTGAATTTGACGATAGAGAAAAGCTGCACCGCAACGCAGTGGAACTGAAAAACCTCAGCCACGGCTTTGACCGCACCCTGTTCAACAACGTCAACATGATTTTCGAAGCAGGCGAAAAAGTTGCCATCATCGGTGAAAACGGTATCGGTAAAACCACGCTCCTGCGCTGCCTGGCTGGTGACCTGACACCTAACCACGGTGAAGTAAAATGGGCCGAAAAAGCAAAACTCGGTTATTTTGCGCAAGACCATGAATACGAATTTGAACAAGGTGAAGACCTGTTTGAATGGATGACCAAATTCACACAGCAAGGTGATGATGACCAGACCGTGCGCAGCATGCTGGGCCGTCTGCTGTTCTCGGGTGAAGACACCAAAAAATCAGTCAAGGTACTGTCAGGTGGTGAAAAAGGTCGCATGCTCTACGGCAAGCTTATGCTCGCACATACCAATGTACTACTGATGGACGAGCCGACCAACCACATGGACATGGAATCGATCGAAGCATTGAATACTGCGCTGGATAAATACAAAGGCACATTATTCTTCGTCAGCCATGACCGTGAGTTTGTAAGCTCAATTGCTACGCGTATTCTCGAAATCAAGGCAGACGGCATTGTAGACTTTACCGGTAACTATGAAGACTACCTGCTCAGCCAAGGCGTTGAGTAATTCCGTTAAGTTCGGTTGCAGCAATTGCATTCAGCACCACGGCAATCGCGGTGCTGAATTGACTCCCTCGTAGCACTCTTGAGTAATATCACAGTACACATGGCCTACTCATCCGCACAGCATTGCCTGCAGGAAGTATTCGGCTACACCGCTTTTCGCGGTGAACAGGAAGCGGTCGCAGCGCATATTATCAGCGGTGGTGATGCGCTGGTATTAATGCCCACCGGCGGCGGAAAATCACTGTGTTATCAATTACCTGCATTGTTACGCGACGGCATTGCCATTATTGTGTCGCCACTCATTGCCCTCATGCAGGACCAGGTCGATACTTTGCTGCAACTGGGGGTATCTGCCGCCTTTCTTAATTCCAGCCTGGATGCACAGGCCGCTGATGCAATCAGCGACCAATTGATGCAAGGCAGCCTGAAAATCCTCTACGTTGCACCGGAACGTCTGCTGACAGATAACTTTCAATATCTGCTGGATCAGCTTGATAGCCGTGTTGGTATCGCCTTGTTTGCAATTGATGAAGCACACTGCGTATCGCAATGGGGCCATGATTTCCGGCCTGAATACCGCAAACTCACTGTACTGCATGAGCGTTTTCCAAACGTACCGCGCATTGCACTTACTGCCACTGCTGACGCACCTACACGCGCCGAAATTATAGAACGGCTCAACCTCGAAAATGCGCAGCAATTCGTTTCCAGCTTTGACCGTCCCAATATCCGCTATCGCATCACACAGAAAAATAATGCCCGCCAGCAGCTAGAGGCCTTCCTCGAGGCCGAACATCCGAATGATGCCGGGATTGTTTACTGCCTGTCACGCCGCAAGGTAGAAGAAACTGCTGAATGGCTGAAGTCACGTGGCTGGAATGCATTACCCTACCATGCCGGACTGGATGCAAACATCCGTAACACACACCAGCGCAAGTTCCTGCGCGAGGAAGGCGTCATCATGGTCGCAACCATTGCATTTGGCATGGGCATCGATAAACCTAACGTGCGCTTTGTGGCCCATCTTGATTTACCCAAAAGCATGGAAAGCTACTATCAGGAAACCGGCCGTGCCGGACGTGATGGCCTGCCTGCCAATGCATGGATGACTTACGGTTTGGGCGATGTCGTCAGCATGCGCCAGATGCTGGATTCGGGCGATGCACCCGAAGAGCGCAAGCAGGTGGAACGCAGAAAACTCGACGCCCTGCTCGGCTTCTGCGAATCTACCGGCTGCCGCCACCAGAGCATATTGCGCTACTTTGGCGAGCAACATGACGGCAACTGCAATCAATGTGACAACTGCCTGGAGCCGGTTGACACCTGGAACGCAACGCAAGCTGCACAGATGGCACTCTCCTGCGTCTATCGCACCGGGCAAAGATTTGGTGTCGTGCACCTGATTGACGTATTACTGGGCAAAAATACCAGCAGAATTGAACAGCTCCAGCATCACCAGCTCAGCACTTTCGGCATTGGCACGGCATTATCACAGCAGCAATGGAGCAGCGTGTTCCGTCAACTGGTCAGCGGCGGTTATCTGGAAGCCGATATTCAGGCTTACGGCGGCATTAAACTTACCGAAGCGGCACGCCCGGTATTGAAAGGTGAAACCGAAGTGTGGCTGCGTCGCGATGAAGATACAGCCAAACGCAGATCCACGAAAGCAGAGCGCGGCGCACGCGTGAAAGAAGGCTATGCAGAGGCCAATGAAGACCCGCTATGGCATGCGCTCAAAGCCAAACGTACCGAGCTTGCACGAGAACAGGGTGTGCCACCCTACGTCATTTTCCATGATAGCACGCTATTGGAAATTCTCAATCAAAAACCCGGCAGCCTGACAGAGATGGGTAATATCAGCGGTATCGGCCAAGCCAAGCTGACACGTTATGGCGATGACTTTTTACAGGTGCTGGAAGACTTTGCCAACGGTGCCAGTTAAATAAACGCCCTGTTCATAAAAATATCCGATTTTTGATTACCGTGAACCTGTCAAAGTGTTGTAAAATTACGTCCGGCGGGCCCCCCCGCATTGTGAAGTAGCCAACCTGGTCAGGTGCGGAAGCAAGCAGCCACAACTATTGAGCAAGTGCCGGGGTAAAGGCTCGCCACCTCTTTTTTGTAGATTGCATTTTGAAAATAAATATCACAAAAAATCCTCCAAACTTACAGACGAAAACACGTTTTTCAGCTAAAGTTTAGGCTATGTCATATCAAGTTCTAGCGCGTAAATGGCGCCCAAAATCCTTCGAAACACTGGTCGGGCAAGACCATGTAGTGCGCGCGCTCACCAATGCCCTCGAACAGAACCGTTTGCACCATGCCTACCTGTTTACCGGGACGCGCGGGGTCGGCAAAACCACGCTTGCGCGTATTTTGGCAAAGTCGCTCAACTGCGAAACCGGTATTAGCGCTAAACCTTGCGGTGTCTGTAATACCTGTACCGAAATTGACAAAGGCCGTTTTGTTGACCTGATCGAAGTCGATGCGGCCAGCAACACACAAGTCGACGCCATGCGCGATCTGCTTGATAACGCCCAATATGCACCTACTGCCGGGCGCTTCAAGGTGTATATCATCGACGAAGTGCACATGTTATCTAAAAGTGCTTTCAACGCGATGCTGAAAACACTGGAAGAGCCGCCTGCACACGTTAAATTCATACTTGCCACGACTGATCCGCAAAAAGTACCGGTTACCGTACTGTCGCGCTGCCTGCAATTCAACCTGCGCCAGATGGCCGGGGCTTCTATCATCGGTCATTTACAGGATATTCTGAGCCAGGAACATATTCAGTTTGAACCGACCGCACTGCACCTGATTTCACGCGCCGCTGCCGGCAGTATGCGCGATGCACTTTCCCTGACTGATCAGGCCATAGCCTATGGCGGCCAGACTGTTAATGAAGCTGAAGTGCGTGCCATGCTCGGCGCGATTGATCAAAGCTACCTGTACCAGCTATTAGAGGCCTTACTCGGCAACGACGGCAGCAGTATCATCAATCAGGCCAAACTCATGGAAGAGCGCAGCATTTCATTTGAGGCTGCGCTGAATGATTTTGCGCAATTGCTACACCAGGTCGCCATTGCGCAGACTGTGCCTGAAAGTGTGGCCGATGACTTGCCTGAACGCGAGACATTGCTGTCACTGGCGCAGAGAATCTCGCCTGAAACCTTGCAGCTTTACTACCAGATTGCGCTGTTAGGCCGTCGCGATATCGGCTTGGCACCTGATGAATATGCCGGCTTTACCATGAGCTTGCTGCGCATGCTTGCATTCACGCCAAATGAAGCCAACACGGTAACTGGTGCCGGCAAACCAGCACAAACAACGCCTGCCACACAGCGCCCTGCTCCAGTCAGTCCAGTAGCAAAACCAGCAGCAGTTACTCCGATGGCTGAACAAGTTAAATCAGCTGAACAACAAGCTGCACCGGTTGAAAGCATTGATCAGCAAATATCCGCTGAAACACAAGCTCAGGCCGGGGTTGCAATAGCGCCTGAATTTGGCATCGAACAAGGCGGCAGTAACTTCAATGGCAACTGGCGCGCTTTGGTTGATGAATTAAAACTCGGCCTTGCACGCGAGTTGGCAAAGCATTGTGAGCTGATCAGTTATGATGAAAACAGCATTTCACTAAGCGTACCCGAAGCACAAAAACACTTAATATCACCGAACTATCAGGAAAAATTAAGTACTGCGATTGCCCAGTATTTTGGCAAAAAGATCAAACTGCAATTCAGCATCGGCGGCACAGGCAATACACCGGCCAAGCAGATTTCTCAGGAAAAAGCGCAGGCACAGGCCAATGCAGAAGCAGCCATTGAGGAAGATGACTTCGTGCAAGCACTTATTAATGATTTTGGGGCGACTATAATCCCCAATTCAATCAAACCCATCTGAGAATTTAAACTTCGTCATCATGCGTTGTTCTAACTTTCAAAATATTCACTTACATACAAACACGTATGCCGCGCTCTATTTTAAAAGTTACGCCTAGCCTGATTTAGAACTTAAAATTCTTACAATATTAATTATCAAAGGAGAAACACATGATGAAAGGCGGCATGGGCAATTTAATGAAGCAAGCCCAGCAAATGCAGGCAAACATGCAAAAGGCACAGGAAGAACTGGCTAACATTGACGTTGAAGGTGTTGCAGCCAATGGCCTGGTGAAAGTGCTGATGACCTGTAAAAACGAAGTAAAACGCGTGACTCTTGATGACAGCGTGATGGACGATAAAGAAACACTGGAAGACCTGTTAGTGATTGCCTTGAAAGATGCAACCGCCAAAGCCGAAGCTACTTCTTCTGCTCGCCTGTCCAGTTTCATGCCGGCCGGTATGAAGCTGCCGTTCTAAATTGCAAACTGATAAACAGCGATGAAAAACCCGCCAGCACTTGAGCAGTTAATCGAAAGCTTGCGCTGCCTGCCCGGTGTTGGCCCAAAATCCGCACAACGCATGGCCTATTACCTGTTGCAGCGCGACAGAAAAGGTGCAAACGCCTTGGCACTCGCGCTGGATAACGCCTTGCAGGTGGTTGACCACTGCAAGCTATGTAATACCTTCAGCGAGCAGCCGATATGCCCGCTGTGTGAATCCGCACAGCGCGACAGTTCTGTTTTATGTGTGGTAGAAATGCCAACCGATCTGATGATGCTGGAAAGCACGCGCGCTTACTCCGGCATGTATTTTGTGCTGATGGGGCGCCTATCCCCCCTTGATGGCGTTGGCCCCAAGGAAATCCATCTGGACAAGCTACTGAAGCGTGCGCAGGACGGCGTTGTGCAGGAAGTAATACTGGCCACTAACTACACCGTAGAAGGTGATGCCACCGCGCATTACATCAGCGAACTGCTTCGTGCACGCGGCATCAAGGTCAGCCGCATTGCCCGTGGCATGCCGATGGGGGGCGAAATCGAATACGTGGATACTGGCACACTGGCGCAGGCCATGCTTGAACGCCGCAGCGTATAGGCCAGCGATCAGCTAGTTAAACCAGTAACAGGTAATAGCGCGCCAGACCAAACACGGCACACAACCCTACCAGCTTGATAATACTCAGGTTTTTTTTCACCAGCAGCCATAAAGATAAAATAGCCAGCCCTACTGCCGTCGTATCCAATGTACTGAATGACGCGTCAGGAAAGAAAACATGCTGGGCAAAAAATAGCGCCAGACTCAAAATCACCCCAACCACTGCCGCAGTGATGCCGGTGAGTGGTGCGGATAACCTCAGGTTATTTTGTGTAGATTCAATCAGCGGCGCACCGATAAATATAAACAGGAATGACGGCAGGAACGTAAAGAACGTCACGATGGACGCCGCAACAACCCCTGACATCAACAAGCTATCACTACCAAATACAGCTTGCGACCAGCCGCCTACAAAACCAACAAATGCCACCACCATGATCAATGGGCCTGGTGTAGTCTCGCCAAGTGCCAAACCATCAATCATCTGGTGCGGTGTTAACCAGTGATAATGCTCAACCGCACCTTGATATAAATACGGAAGAACCGCATAGGCACCACCAAATGTGAGCAAAGCTGCCTTGGTAAAAAACCAGCCCATCTGCGTTAGTACTGACTGCCAGCCATAAATCAAAGCCAGCGAACCAATTGCCACTCCCCATATGACAATACCGGCACCTAACCATTGCAGCATTCTCGTTAGCCTGAATTTAGCATGTAATGGCGTCGGCGTATCATCATCAATCATCGCTTTGCTATGCTTTTTATGGCTGGATGCATGCGCCTTCATGACATTCAACTGGTTTGGGAAATAATGATGTACCAAAGAGCCGATTAAAGCCGCTGCGATAATCACGAAAGGAAAAGGCAGATGTGCAAACGTAATTGCAGCAAAAGCCAGCAGTGCAATGCACCAGAGCAGCTTGTTTTTAAGTACGCGCGAGCCAATCCGATAAGCCGCAAACAGCACAATTGCCACTACCGCAGGCTTCACGCCGGCAAGCATGGCAGCTACTTGCGGCAGATCACCAAAGCGCATGTAAACCCAGCTTAATCCAATTAAAATCAGCAGCGAAGGCAGCACAAACAAACCGCCTGCAATCAGGCCACCCCAAGTACGGTGCATGAGCCAGCCGATATAGGTCGCCAATTGCTGCGCCTCAGGACCCGGTAATATCATGCAGTAATTCAGTGCATGCAAGAAACGTTTATCCGATATCCAGCGTTTTTTACCAACCAGATCATGATGCATCATCGCAATTTGGCCGGCTGGTCCGCCAAAACTTAAAAAACCAAGCTTGAGCCAATAACCTGTTGCCTCGCGTAGCGTTGGCGGTGTTAATGCAGCATCTGATGGTTCGTCATGATGAGTATCGGCCATGAAATGAGCTCCAGCAATTCCAAAGGTGTATTTACAAAGATATCCGCGCCCCACTCCTGCGGACGGTCTTCAGCCCCCAGATAGCCATACAGGGCAACGACGGTTTGCATGCCGGCCGCTTTACCGGCCTGAATATCACGCTCGGCATCCCCGACATACCAGCAACGTTGCGGATCAACACCAGCCTGCTCGCACGCTAGAAACAAAGTGTCAGGATGCGGTTTAGGGCGTGGCGCATCATCGCCGCTCACTACGCAGGCTGCACGTTCCAGCAAGCCGATATTCTCCAGCAAAGGCTGCGTAAAACGGCGTGGCTTATTGGTCACAACACCCCAAGGCATTGACTTTTCATCCAGCGTTGCCAACAACTCTGCAACCCCCTCAAACAGGATGGGTTTGCGCGTGAGCACCTGATCATAGAGCGCGAGATACTCTTCACGCATCGCTTCATAATTCCCATCCTCGGGAGACAAGCCAAACCCAACGGATAACAAACCTCTGGAGCCATGTGATGCATATGGGCGAATCATATCCAGCGGCAACACAGCCATACCATGCCGCTCGCGCTGCAGATTGAGTGCATAAGCCAGATCATGTGCCGTATCAACCAGCGTACCGTCTAAATCAAATAGAATCATTTAAGAACCAGTGTTATTTACTTAATTGAGTATGCATGAGGTAATTCACGGAAACATCATCTCCCAGGGAGTAATGCTGTGTAATCGGGTTGTAACTCATGCCGCGCAGACCTGATATGTCTAGGCCAGCATTTCTGGCCCAGCTCGACAACTCCGACGGTTTGATAAATTTGGCATAATCATGCGTGCCTTTAGGCAGCATATTCAGCACATACTCGGCACCGATAACTGCAAATAGATAGGCTTTAGGAGATCGATTGATCGTAGAAAAAAACACTGCACCACCGGGTTTTACCAGTCTGGCGCAGGCTGCTACGATGGCTTCCGGGTCGGGAACATGTTCCAACATTTCCATACACGTCACCACATCAAAACTGGCTGGCTGCTCGCCGGCTAGCTGCTCAACTGACACCAGACGATAATCAACCTTTGAACCGCTTTCATACTGGTGCAATTTGGCAACTTTGAGGGCTTTTTCACCCAAGTCGATACCTGTTACGTCGGCGCCCTTAAAATACATGGATTCTGACAAAATGCCGCCGCCGCAGCCGACATCAAGCACGCGTTTACTTTGCAGATCAACTCGACTATCGATATAATCCAGCCGTAATGGATTAATCTCATGTAAGGGCTTGAATTCACTGTTTTTATCCCACCACTTGTGCGCGAGCTCACCAAACTTTTTCAGTTCAATCTCATCGGCATTTATTGCTTGTGCTGTTTTAGTTTCGGTTGCCATTTTTGAATAATTTCCTTTAATTCCATCGGCTCTATATTGGCATAGAGGCCATTGCTATAGCATAGTTTTCCGGCTACCCAGGTGTGAGTGACATGTTCACGGCCGCAAGTATAAACCAGATGAGAAATCGGGTCGTAGCACGGCCCTATATTGACATCGCTTAGCCTTACCGCCACGACATCGGCCTTTTTACCAATTTCAATTGATCCTATTTTATCATCCAGCCCTAAGGCTTTCGCTGCATTAATCGTTGCCATTTCCAGTGCCTGCTGCGCGGGTACTAAGGTTGGGTCTTCTGTACTGCCTTTCGCTAACAGCGCAGCCAAGCGCATCTCTGCAAACATATCCAGCCGGTTATTGCTGGCAGCCCCATCAGTACCGATACCGACATTCACATTGTTTTTTAGCAACGCAGATACAGGAGCAATGCCACTGCCTAATTTCAAATTAGAACTTGGGCAATGTGCAATATGACAGCCATGCTCACTTAATATATCAATTTCATGCGGCAATAAATGTACGCCATGTGCTGCCGTAAAATTCGGGCCCAGTAAACCAAGCGTTACCAATCTCTGTATTGGCCTTATGCCGTATTGCGTTTCACTTTGACTGATTTCATCACGCGTTTCATGCAAATGGGTATGAATACCGATGCTTAATTGTTCCGCGTAGGTGATAATTTTTTCGAAGGTACGATCAGATACCGTATACGGAGCATGCGGCGCGATAGAAGACGAAATCATGGCACTGCCACGCCAGCTATCATGCGACTCGAAACCCTTTTGTAGGAAATCATCAGCATCAGATGCATAACTGTTTGCAAATTCTGAAACAAATAAACCTAAATTTGCACGCATGCCTGACTGATTAATAGCCGCAGCAGTAGCCTGCGGGAAGAAATACATATCATTAAAACAGGTAGTACCACCGCTTAACATCTCGGCACATGCATGCAGCGAGGCATCTTTCACGTAATCAGATGAAACAACCGCCCGCTCCGCAGGCCAGATATGCTTGTTAAGCCATTGCATTAGCGGCAGGTCATCAGCAATACCGCGCATTAAATTCATTGCAGCATGCGTATGCAGATTAATCAAACCTGGAATAAGGACATGCTCGTCCAGACTAATCGTATCTGTACTTGCATACTGGTTTCTCGCTTGCGCTGTCGGCAGTAGATCAACGATAGTGTCATTCTGCACAATGACGCTATGGTTTTCCAGAAGCGGCGCATCTTTAACAACTGTTGCCAACCAACGCGCTTCAATAATGAGATCTACCTCAGTTGGTGATTGAGTTGGTGCCTGATTTAAGTGTTTTAAATTCATGGTGCCCATTCTACCAATAAAAAAGCCCCGCAATTGCGAGGCTTTTTACTAAAAACTTAAATTTAATAATTTAAATTTTAGATCGTATTACTTGCACTCATTGAGTGGGTGCTGTCTTTCACCGCTGATTACTACGCGACGGTTAGGAGCCAAGCACTCAACCAATGCTTTTCTACCTTTGATACCATCACAAGCAACCAAAGGTTGTGATTCACCTTTACCAACAGCACGGATACGGCTTGCATCAATACCATGTGATACCAAGTGTTGTTTAATCACTTCAGCACGTTTTTCTGAGAGTTTTTGGTTATATTGCTCTGAGCCAAGACGGTCTGTATGGCCAGTCACTACAACCACATCAAACTCAGGGTGTGCTTTCAATGTTGCAACAACATCATCAACCTCAGTAACAGCATCACCGTTCAATTTGAACTTATCAAAGCCAAATAATTTTTCAGCTTGCAAAGTAATGGTTTCAAATTTTGGCTGGCATGGCTCTGGAGCAGCAACTGGCGCTGGAGCTGGTTCTGGCGCTGGCTCTGGAGCAGCAACTGGTGCTGGTGCCGGTGCTGGTTCAGCAACAGCAACAACCGGAGCAGGTGCGCCAAAACGGAAGATACCGCCAAGACTTAATATTGTGTTGCCGATTAACTCGTTTGAGTCTTTATCAATAACGCCGTTATCAATAGTAGTATCAGCACGTGTAAATTGATGACGCAAGTCAGCTTGTAAACCAAAATTATCACTGAACAAATATTGCGCACCTAAACCTACGTTTGCCATCCATGATGTTTTTGAGTCACTCACATCAAGTGTTGGGTGACTGTAGTCAACATTATTACGTGCAACACCCAAACCTGCTAACAGGAATGGACGGAATTTATCACGGCTGAACATGTACAGCGCATCAACACCAAATGTAGTTTGTTTATAACGGCCACCTACATTTGCGATATTCGTATCTTCACTAGCACGGTTATAACCAAAGCCAGCTTGAATATCCCAATGCTCAGACAGTTCTTTACCTAATTTAAGGAAACCGCCGCCGCCGTTATTTGCTTCCAAATCGCTATCTGTGTCCATATAGCTAACCCCTGGCAATGCATACCAAGCCCCGCGATACATATCTTCAGCGTTAGCCGCAAAAGCAGCCATACCCAATGAGGCAGCTACTGCGATACTAATAATATTTTTTTTCATTATTTACTCCTGGTTAAAGATAACTCCACACTGCGATAATACGCACTCATAACATCTATTGCAATGCGAAAACCTATATATATCAAGCTCAATCAAGGGTTGTTGTGTTTTTACAACAGATACTATATGACTGCGCGTATTGCTTTAATTTTATCAGCACTCAATGCTAACCTGCGATGATTATTGATACAAACGCCGCCTCTGAAACCGATATAATCGGGTGCGATTGATTTAACTAGTGCTACATGCTGCAAGTTAAGTGAACCCGCCAACCCGAATAATAAATCTTGAGCTTGTACGTCTTGAGCGATTGCTTTCATTGCATCCATAAAATAGTAGTCTAAAAATGTTGCACCATTTTTACCAACCGTATCAAACATTACGCCATAAAATCCGGCATTTTTAATAGCCATCAACAAATTAGCCGGATAATCGTACTCAACAAACAATACTGCAATCAGCCTTACGCCAGACGCGGAAACCGTTCTCAACATATCCAGGCAAGCCTGATAATCATTTAATAGAGCGCCAGTACCCGCGAAAAAACCGATTTTAATAATGTCTACATCTGTTTCAGATAGCGCAACTACATGTTGCAGCAACAACGCCGGTTCCATGGGCAGATCACCAATCGTGGCACTGATTATTTTTCTTTCCGACACACCTTTTGCATTAACGAAAGCTACAATTTCCGCTACGACTTCCAGCGGCAAAGCCCCCAATGCGCCCTGCTCCGGATCTTTTAAATCAATGATATCCGCACCGTTTTGCAGTGCAATTTCTGCCTCATCTATCGATGTCACACTTATTAAAAGCTGTGTCATATCTGCTTAAGCCAGATTTTCGTTATTTATGGCTGCCAGATGATTGGCAACAGCTTCTGTTAGCCATGACCAAGCTTCCAGCTCGCGCTCTCCGGCAGTTTTCTCTATGGCAATATGCAGATAATCCATTTCCTGCTGAATTTTTTCCATGGGCAATCGCTTCAACCTGCTGACCAATACCGCCAGTTCAATCACAGCAGCCTGCGCACGGTTAAATCCCTGAAAAGATGCATGCTGTGCTTCATGTACCACTTGCAGAAACAGCTGCGGCCTGAGTTCGTCATCCTCGACCTTTATCAACTTCAACTCTTTATGTGCCAAAGTGTCTTCCAAACGGAATCCATGCACTTTTTCTGCGGCAATCAGGTTCCAGGCTTTGTGCCCGGTTAATGCGCCTGCGAACACGCGCACATCATCGGTCAGGCTCAGCACTGCTGCCTGTGTAGACAATATATTTTCTAACGTAGTTGAGGGTTTATATGGCGAGATAATGACCAATCCATCCTGCATGCGCACACCAAACGGTGTTGTATGTGCTTCACCTTGCATATTCACGGTTGTGACTATCGTTTCGTATATCATAGGTTTACCTGCTTTTATTGCGCTTTTCCTTCAACGACGCAGCACGATGGGCAGTCTTGGCAATTTTATTTTGCGCTTCACTCGCCGCCCCCCAATCCAGCTCCTGATCCTGTACATAACGCTTCTTCAATTGCCATGCGATCTGCGCACGCGCTAACTCAACGCCAAGATAAAAAGCATGCGAAGCGTCATCATCCACCTTAAGGTGCGGGTATAACGCAAACGGGTCCGTATGCGCAAACAAACCATCACGATTATAAATATGCATACCGATTTCACTAACCTGAATACGGAAACTGGGATCTTTAATCTGTGCTGCGATCTCCCTGATTTCGTCTTCACTGTAGGTAAATGGCCGCCTGTCATGCAAGCCTAACAAATCATTGCTATACCCACGCGGCAGCCTGCTATCCTGTTTCGCTGCAAACATCATACGTCTTGCGCTATCCGCTTCTGTAATTGCATTGACTGCATGTGGACTCACTGAAGTGGCGAGCACTGCGTCAATACCAAGCTCGCTGATCATGCCGAATAACAAGGCATTGATGCCTGTGGTATCCGCATCGGTAAGCTCGGTTAAATTACCTATCCCCATCATGATCTCGATATCAGGATATTTTTTACGCAATTTCTGATAGCGAACAATTGAATCGGTCAAGCCAAAATGTATGGGATCCAGAATAGCATCGGCGATAAAAGGCTTGCCGTTTTTAATGCATTGATCAATCGCACGATACAGCGAAGCAAGGCTATGCGGCTTGGCAGGAATCAACACCGGTGTAGAGGCCACTTCATCAGCAATCCACAAAGTTTTTTCGGTAAGGCTTAGCAGATAATCAGCGCCAGCATGGCCGGCAGTGAGCAGATCATCAGTATTCAGCGAATCTACACTGACTTTGAAGTCCAGCTGTTTTAATGCTTCGATCGCATCTGCCAAATGCGGGAAAGGCACGCCGGGCAAGCAGCCCAAATCAATGACATTGGCACCCTGCTGCTGAAACAGCTGTGCCTTTTTTACAATACCTTCGACACTCAGATAAGGCGCATCAACAATCTCGGCAAAAATCTCTACGCTATAACGGCTTAAATCAGGTTCCACTCCTGCATGGCCAAAGTATTGCGGTAAATCTTTCAGATCCTCAGGGCCACGCTCAACCGGTATGCCATATTGCGCCTCGAGTTTTGTTAAATCGCCCTGGCACAAACCCGGCACAATCACTTTATCTGCATCGCCGGTTTGCTTAACTCTTCGTGCAATCAGATCCGGCGTCATCAGCGCAGCAACGGATACGCCAATCTGTTCTACCCGATACTTGAATGGCGGTGTTTTGGGGTTATCTTGCACTTCGCTCAAAACCTTGTTCAGGCTTTTTTCTGCGAGCTTCCCGGTTAAAAAAAGAAGGTTCTGGGTCATGTATTAAACCTAGGCCAGCGCTTTTAACCGATCCTGAATAGCCTGAGCAAGGTCATGCATATCTGCAACTAAAGTAGTTACTTCGAAAGTTTTTAGCTTGCTGATATTATCCAGATCAATGCCGCGTGGATAAACCTTGACCATATTTTCGCGCGGCGCTTCAGACTCCAGTTCCGGCGCCGTATCACACGCAAATACAATGCTGGGTACACGTGTCTTTCCGGCTTGCGCATAAAGATTTGTGACCAGACTATCGGAAAAACCATAAGCCATTTTGGCAATCGTATTGGATGTGGCTGGCGCTATCACCAGCGTATGATATTTGCCATGATAAAACAGTTCAACCGGCACACTGCTCGCTGTTTTATCCTGATAAACACGATGACCGGTATTGATTAACTGTTCCTGAAATCCGTATTGCTGAATAATTTCTGCTGCCGCTTTGCTTAGAAAAACGTCAACATCTTTTAATGTTTGCAATATCGCCAGTGACTCACGCAGATAATGACCAGAGCCAGTAATGGCCCATGCTAGGCGTTGATTCATTCAATTACCAACTTTCATACCGACACCAGCATGGCTGGCTATAAACTTACTCATCACATTAGTGCTCGAATGAAATCAACTCAAGCACTAAGGGTTAACTACGCAGCAAACGGGTGCTCAATCACAATCGTTTCGTCACGTTCCGGACCAGTAGAAACAATGGCAATCGGCACACCGCAAACAGCCTCTAAACGTTTAAGGTAGTTCTGTGCGTTTTTAGGCAAGCCATCCCAGGTATTCACGCCGAATGTGCTTTCTGTCCAGCCAGGTAAAGTCTCATAGATCGGTTTGCAACCTTCAACATCATCAGCGCCTACTGGCAGCAAATCGATTTTTTTACCATCCAGTTCATAGCCTACGCAGATACTGAGTGACTCAATACCATCCAGCACATCCAGCTTGGTGATACACAAACCAGTCAAGCCATTGATCATGGCAGAACGACGCAGTGCAGCAGCATCAAACCAGCCACAGCGGCGTTTACGCTTGGTCACAGTACCGATTTCCTGGCCCTTGTTAGACATCTGATAACCTGGTGTACCAGCAGTCTCGATATCCAGCTCACTTGGGAAAGGACCGCCGCCTACGCGCGTGGTATAGGCTTTAGTAATGCCCAGCACGTAATGCAGCATATTGGCACCAACACCGGTACCGGCAGATGCCTGACCAGCGATACAGTTACTGGAAGTCACATACGGGTAAGTACCATGGTCAATATCGAGCAAGGTGCCTTGTGCACCTTCAAACAGAAGGTTTTCACCCCTGGCATTCGCTGCATAAATTTCAGCAGATACATCCGCAATCATCGGTTTTAATGCAACCGCATGCTGCATGCTAGCATCATACTGCTGATTGAAATCCACGGCTTTTGCACCAAGATAGTTGGTCAATACGAAGTTGTGATAATCCATCACTTCACGCAGCTTGTCAGCAAAGCGCTCTGGATAGAACAAGTCATAAACACGCAACGCACGGCGCGCTACTTTATCTTCGTAAGTCGGGCCAATACCCTTGCCGGTGGTGCCGATTTTTTTATCGGCACTGCGCTTGGCCTCACGTGCAACATCTACAGCAACGTGATGGTTTAGAATTAAAGGACAGCCTGGACTAACCTTTAAGCGGTTTTTAACTTCAAGGCCATCTTTTTCCAATGCGGCAATTTCACTCAGCAAATGGCCGGCATCCAGCACCACACCATTACCGATATAGCAGTTAACGCCAGCACGGACTATGCCTGATGGCACGAGGTTAAGCTTGTAGACACGCTGTGCATCACCCTGGCCTACGACTAAAGTGTGCCCTGCATTATGGCCGCCCTGAAAACGCACTACACCTTGCGCATGGTCGGTCAACCAATCTACGATTTTACCTTTACCTTCATCGCCCCATTGGGTACCGATGACGACTACATTCTTTGCTGCTTTATTTGCCATAACGTTGACTTTTAAATTAAATGTTAATATTCAAATGGTTAGCAATGCCGTCATTAATGGCATTACTTATTATCTTTATGATTTTGCAATATCCACGACATGCCAGCCGGAATTGTAATGCTCAAGTTTTTTATTGCAATTCATTTCAGAAAAATCAGATGTAATGCCAGGAAGTTCCTGAATGACGATATGGCCCTCTGCGCGAAGTGCATCTATCTTGGCAATCAGTGCACTATCATTTTGGGCTGGCGCAAAAATCGCTGCTTCTGATTGTGCTGGTGACAATGCAGTCACGACACCGCGCAAATCAAGACTGAAGCCTGTTGCCGGGCGCGCGCGGCCGAAGGCCTGACCAACCTCATCATAACGGCCACCCAATGCCAATGGTCCTTTATAACCCTGCGCATATGCGGCAAATACGATGCCGCTATGATAGTGGTAACCTCGCAGCTCGCTCAAATCAAAACTTACCGTAACACCCAGGTCATGCAAACCATCAGCTGCTTGTGCCAGACTGTCCAAAGCTTGCTTGATTGCCGGCGTAGCTGGCAATAATTCAGCGGCGCGCGCAAGTATGGATTTATCCCCATTCAGCTCGGTCAGGTTCAGCAAGGCTTCGCGTGTTATTTTATCCAGCCCGTTAGTCAATGCAGCTACCGCAGACTGATCCTTGCTTTTCAGTGCGGCATACAGGTCTTGCTCAAGCTGCGGGTTAATCTGGCTGGATTCAATCAAACTGCCAAAAACATTCACGTGGCTAAAATCAAGATGTACCTGCTCAATGCCGATGGCATGCAGGGCTTTAATCAGTAAACGCTGAATTTCAATATCGCTGGCAATACCGGCATGGCCGTATAACTCAGCGCCCAATTGCAGGGGTTCACGTGTCTGCGCCAGGCCATCTGGTTTGGTACGCAGCACGCTGCCGGCATAACACAATCGGGTAATCCCTTGATGATTGAGCAGATGTGCATCGATACGGGCAGCCTGCGGCGTCATGTCGGCACGAACACCCATCAAACGCCCTGTTAACTGATCCACAACCTTAAACGTAGCCAGATCCAGATCATGCCCTACGCCGGTGATTAATGACTCCATATACTCCAGCATCGGTGGAATCACATATTGATAGCCATGCACCTTGAACAGGTCAAGCAGTCTGCGGCGCAACGTTTCAATACGCGCAGCCTCGGCGGGCAAAACGTCTTCTATATATTCTGGCAGTAACCAATTACGCATTTTTAATTATCACTTTTAACAAGTAGCCTGTGAACTGTTACTTGAAATTATTACTTACTTAATAAAATTAATATCAAACCGCCAACTATTGACGCGAGACCCACAAAGCGCAGCTGGCCATCTTTCAGTTCAACCATACGCCTGAAAGTATCGCGCCAGGCTTGCGGCATCAGCAAGGGCAAAATACCCTCAATTACCAGCATCAAACCCAGCGCAGTTAACAATGTATTATTCACCGGGATTTCCTGTGACTACTTTTTAGGACTTTTCATGTATTTGAAAAAGTCTGAATTAGGATCCAGCACCATTATGTCACTTTTGCTCTTAAAGCTGTTTTTATAGGCTTCCTGACTGCGATAGAAAGCATAGAACTCAGGATTGCGACTAAATGACTGGTTATAAATCTCAGAGGCCTTTGCATCACCCTCACCTTTGGTTTTCTGGGCTTCACGATAGGCTTCGGCAATAATCACTTCACGTTGCTTGTCAGCATCGGCGCGAATCTTCTCTGAGGCAGCCGCACCCTCTGAACGCAATTGATTAGCCAGACGTTTACGCTCCGCAATCATACGATCAAATACTGATTTACTGATTTCTTCTGAATAGTCGACACGTTTCAAACGTACATCGACAACTTCGATACCCATCTGACGCGCTTCCTGGTCAGCTTTTTTGCGCAGATTATCCATAATCACGCCGCGCTCACCGGCAATCACATCATGCACAGTGCGAATACCAAACTCGCTACGCAAGCCAGCATTGACTACTTTTGACAACCTGTCTTCAGCAGCGACTTCACCACCTTCTTTGATGGAAACATAATACTTTTTCGGATCGACAATACGCCACTTCACAAAAGAATCGACCATCATGTATTTATTTTCACTGGTGATAAATTTGGCTGGCTGCTCCCAATCCAGTGTCAGGATGCGATTATCAAAATATTTCAGGTTATCAACAAATGGCACCTTGAAATAAAGACCTGGCTCTTTTTTAACCGCCACGATCTCACCCAGGCGCTGCACCAATACGTATTGTGTCTGGTTTACTGTAAATGCTGACAATGACAGCAACACCAACGCAAGAATCAAGACCACAAGAATATTTTTTGAGTTTTTCATTATTATTCCTTACCTGCTTTCTCTGTCACGGCTACGAAATGCTTCACGTGAGCGATCACCGGCTGTCGCTTGGCCCACCGGCGTCACAGCATCAGGCTGCGGATTTAAAGACTGAAGAGATTGTGACTGCTGCACAGCGTCATTACCTGATGCGTTAATCAACTTATCCAATGGCAAATACAGCAGACTGTTACCAGACTTCTGGTCAACAATGACTTTACTTACGCTGGACATGATCTGTTCTTGTGCATCCAGATACAAACGCTGACGCGTTACTTCAGGCGCTTTATTATATTGCGCAAGAATCTGGTCAAAGCGGCTGGCATTACCAAGCGCTTCACTTTCAACTTTCAACTTATAACCAGCCGCTTCAGCCAGCAAACGTGAAGCAGTACCGCGTGCTTTTGGAATCACATCGTTAGCATAAGCCTGGCCTTCGTTGATCTGGCGCTGATTATCCTGATTGGCGCGGTTAACGTCTTCAAACGCTTCCTGCACTTGTTCAGGCGGTTGTGCACTTTGCAGAGATACGCTGATAATTTTCACGCCGGTTTTATAGCTATCGAGAATCACCTGCATACGCTCAGAAGTGTCTGCCAGACCTTTCTGCAACAAATCATCCAATTTGTTCTTGCCTACCACTTCACGAATGGCTGTTTCAGCGGCTGACATGACTGCATCATCTGTAGAACGGTTATTGAACAAATAGTCTTTAGCGTTGTTCAAGTTATATTGCACCGCAAATTGCAAATCAATGATGTTTTCATCTTCGGTCAGCATTAAAGATTCTTTAGGCAATCTGGTTTTGCCGCCACTGCCTTCAGCATTGCTTCTGTAGCCAACCTCAAGCCTGCGCACCTGCTCCATATTCACAACCTGCACAGTCTCAATCGGATATGGCAAGTGCCAGCGTGGACCAGGCGAAGTCACTTCATCCTGCACCTTACCGAAACGCTGCACCACACCCAGCGAACCTTGATCAACAATATAAAAACCCGTAGCGAGCCAGATCAGACCAACCAGGCCCAATATCGGGAACAAAGGCAAATTAACATTGGCTGGCTGCGGACGGCTGGTATGCGGATTGGACTGATTACCGCCCCCCTTACCGAATAAGGTATTAATTTTGCGGCTTAAATCGCGCATCACCTCATCCAGGTCTGGCGGACCTTCATTATTTTGTGCTCTCCAACCAGGAAACTTAATCATTCATGACTCCAGAAAAACATTTGTTAATTATCATCAAACTTTCTTAATTATTACCAAACCAAGAAATTACCGATAATGCATTAATTCAACTAACTAAGTTAAGCATAAGCACTTTCTTCAGTGCTTAGTTTTTGTAAATATTGATAATGTTCTGCCATTGCCAACCTCAGCAGATCCATTCCCTCTCCGGTTTTGGCTGATACATGCAAAGTCGAAATTCTACCACATTCATCACGCGCCAATGCAGGCTGCAAGCCTGCGCGGTCGATTTGATTATGCACCAGAATCTGCGGCACCTTGGCAGCGCCGATCTCAAGCAGCACTTTATTGACCTGTGCAATCTGCTCGTCGCGATTAGTGCTTGCGGTATCTACAATATGAAGCAACAAATCTGCCTGCGCTGCTTCTTCCAGCGTTGCGCCGAATGCCTCAACCAGCGCATGCGGCAAATGCTTGATAAACCCGACTGTGTCAGACAGCACGACCTGTCCGCAACCCTCGATAAAAATCTTGTGCGTGGTCGTATCCAATGTTGCAAACAACTGGTCAGCAGCATAGATATTGGCCTTAGTGAGACGATTGAAGATGGTGGATTTGCCGGCGTTCGTGTAACCAACCAGCGATACCGTCATAACATTTGAACGCTTGCGTGCACGGCGCTGCATGCCGCGCTGCGCCTTAAGCTTGGCCAGTTTTTCACGCAGCTGCTTTACACGTACGCGCAACATGCGCCGGTCTAATTCCAGCTGCGTTTCACCGGGGCCACCACGTACACCAATGCCACCCTTTTGGCGCTCGAGGTGAGTCCAGCCTCGAACCAGACGGGTTGATAAATGCTCAAGCTGCGCCAGTTCGACTTGCAACTTACCTTCATGCGTTTGCGCGCGCTGGCTGAAAATATCCAGTATCAAACCGGTTCTATCCACCACGCGCGCCTGTAAAAGACGTTCCAGATTACGCTGCTGTGAAGGTGTAAGGTCGTGATTAAATACTGCAATATTGGATTCAGTCGCTTGCATCATCTGCAGCAACTCGTCAGCTTTACCGCTACCGATAAAAAGCTTGGCATCCGGTGTGGAGCGCTTGCCTTCAATAACGCCCAGCACAGCCAAGCCTGCACTCAAACTTAACTGACGAAGCTCTTCCAGGCTTTCAAGGTAATCGCTTTCACCGAAATCTACACTTACCAGAATGGCGGACTCGCCGCCACTTGGCCTTTCAAACAAATCTTTCAATGCTTAATTATCACCTTCCGGCAAGCCGATACTTACTGCACGTGCAGGGACGATTGTGGAAATAGCATGCTTGTAGACCATTTGCGTGACAGTATTTTTGAGCAGAATGACATACTGGTCAAAAGAGTCGACTTGACCTTGCAACTTGATGCCATTCACTAGATAGATTGATACAGCGACATGTTCTTTACGTAAAGCGTTAAGGAATGGGTCTTGTAACATTTGCCCTTTTTGATTCATGGTGTCTCCTATTGTTTGGAGTTAAATAAAATTTATTACATTAAAACAGTTAGTTTATTACAGTTATTCTTTAAACATATGCATATTACTCTCGTTCAGAGCAAGAACAATGCAAATCGTTCCATTTTACCTAAATTAACTATTTAAACCTGCTAACTCAATTCGTTAATCCTCGCCAGCACCTCATCCCGACCCAACAAAGCCATCACCTGATCGATACTTGGCGATTGCGCAATGCCAGTCAGCAGAACGCGCAACGGCATGGCCACTTTAGGAAACTTGAGCTGAAACTCTGTCACCACTTCGTTAATGGCATGGTGAATCGCTTCTGCATTCCATTCTACCGAACGCAACAGCTCGGACAGTTTTTCCAGTGCAGGTTTAATATCTGCCACCAGATGTTTTTCAGCGGCAGTCTGGTCAATCACAGGCTTATGGTAAAAATAAACGATACTCTCTGCCAGTTCATTAAGCGTACTTGCACGCTCTTTATACAAATCAATCACGGCGGACAGATCCGGCGCAGCAGTGACGGCAACATTCAACTGCGCCAGACGCGCGGTAATATCTTTGGCCAGATAATCCTTATCCGCCTGCTTAATATAATGCGCATTCAGCCATTTGAGCTTTTCTGTGTTGAATTGTGCCGCTGAAGGTGTGATGTGATCGAGATCAAACCACTCGCAGAATTGCTGCATGCTGAATATTTCTTCGTCACCGTGACTCCAGCCCAGGCGCGCCAGGTAGTTAAGTACCGCTTCTGGCAGATAGCCATCTTCATGATATTGCATGACGCTTACAGCACCATGACGTTTGGACAACTTCTGGCCGTCATCACCCAGGATCATGGACAAATGCGCATATTGCGGAATTGTAGCGCCGAGCGCTTTGAGCATATTGATCTGACGCGGCGTATTGTTGACGTGGTCATCCCCCCTGATCACCTGTGTAATGCCCATTTCCCAGTCATCCACCACCACGCAGAAATTATAGGTAGGCGTGCCGTCAGCGCGTGCAATGATCAGGTCATCCAGCTCCTGGTTGCCAATACTGATCTCACCTTTTACCAGGTCATTCCAGACCACATAGCCATCTTTAGGGTTTTTAAAGCGAATAACCGGTGGAATATCCGAAGGCGGCGCAGGCAGCACCTTACCCTCTTCAGGACGCCAGCGACCATCATAGCGTGGCTTCAAGCCCTGCTGCATCTGGCTCTCGCGCAATGCATCCAGCTCTTCTTTTGTGGAGTAGCAATAGTAAGCTGTGCCATCCTGCAGCATTTTCTGGATCACTTCTTTATAGCGATCCATACGCTGCATCTGGTAAAAAGGACCCTCATCATAATCCAGCCCCAGCCAGTTCATGCCATCCAATATTGCCTGTACCGCCTCAGGCGTACTGCGTGCAACATCGGTATCTTCAATGCGCAGAATAAATTTTCCACCGTGTTTTTTGGCAAAAGCCCATGAAAACAATGCAGTACGGGCACCACCGATATGAAGGAAACCAGTTGGACTAGGGGCAAAACGTGTACGAACAGTCATATTGAACAAAAATTAACCATAAATTTTAATTGCCGGTATTTTACCATGCAGAGACTGTCCGCTTACTAACAAAGCCGGGCTAATTTATCTAAATTCAACAGAACCATAATCACCAAGCGCATCAAGCAAGTAATTGTTCAGTAAAAACGTGTAATCTAAAATTAACTACTGCTTATCCGCAGCGTTCCAGCCCCCGCCTAGCGCTTTAAATAAATCCACACTTGCAGTTAATCGAGCCTGGCGGCTTTGTACAAAAGCCAGGCTTGAATCATTATAGGCACGCTGCGCTTCCAGCACATCGATATATGATGAGTAACCAGACTGATAGCGATTTTCAGAAACTGCCAGTGCTTTCTTAGCCTCTTGCTGGCTTAAGTCCAATGCCTGCTCACGCTCTGTATATTGACGCAAATTCACCAGAGCATCATTGACTTCCCTAAATGCCGTCTGAATGGCACCTTCATAGTTCGCAAGCGCCTGTTTCTGTTTGGCACTGGCCTGATCCACTTTAGCATCAAGCTTACCCGCATCGAATATAGGCAGATACAAAGCAACGCCGCCAGTCCAGATACGTGCGGCCGATTTCAGCACATCACCCAACTCCATACTCTCGCCACCCAGGCTTGCCGTTAGCGAAATGGTCGGATATAAGGCAGCTTTGGCCACACCGATGTTGGCATTGGCAGCAATCATCTGCTCTTCGGCCTGTTTGACGTCAGGACGAGACTCCAACAACGCGGATGGCAAACCTGCCGGCGGCGTAGGTGGAATCGGCAATGCATTAATATCTGCCACCGATGTTTTCAAACCAGCAACAGCCAGATTCAGATCTCCGGTCAGCACCGCCAACTGATGCAGGCTTAATGAACGCAGACGATTCAGATCAGCAATCTGGGCACTTAAATTTGCGCTTGCCACCTGTGCCTGATGCACATCCAAGGCTGAGGCAACGCCACCTTCAAGTCGGCGTTTTGTTAAGGCAAGACTGGCATCGCGGCTTTTCAGGTTTTCCTGCGCAATAGCGATTTGCGATTCTAGGCTACGCAGGCTTAAATAATTACTCGCCACCAAACCGGTTAACGACAAGGCTACCGTGTCTTTTGCATAACGGCTGGACAAAGCCTGCGCTCTGGCAGCTTCTTTGGCATTACGCAACTTACCCCAGAAATCAAGTTCAAAAGTTGTCCCCAGCTGCGCATTGTAATTACTGCGCGGATTATTCGAAAACTGCTGGTTGGCGCCAGCTTCCGTTACTCGTGAACGTTTTGCCCCTGCATCCAGATTAATCTGCGGTAATAAAAATGAACCAACTTCACGCATCACTGCATCCGCCTCTTCAATACGGGCGACCGCGACTTTGATGTCTTTATTATTTTGCAGTGCACTCTCAATCAGCGTATTTAAAACCTGATCCTGATACAGCGTCCACCAGTTATTGATTACCAGATTCTCGACACCTGCCTGCTGGCTTGACTCAACATACTGTGCCGGAACAGCCACTTCTGGGCGCAGGTAATCCGGCCAGATCTGGCAGCCTGACATGAGCAATGCTGCCGCTACAATTGCATAAACCGGCTTGATAGCTTTTACATTTTGATACTGCATCATACTGCACTCTTTTCATTTGTTTCTGTGGTAGCCTCTGGCGACACTGCGTCTTCCGGCGGCAACTCATGATGTTTTCTATGTACGTTTTTATTACTTAACCAGGTAAAAAACAATGGAATGAATATGGTTGCCACAAAAGTGGCCAGCAACATGCCACCCAGCACACCAGTACCCATTGAGCGACGTGCGGCTGCACCGGCACCGGTTGCAATCGCCAGCGGCAAAATACCCAACACAAACGCCATGGATGTCATGACAATCGGCCTGAAACGCATACGTGCAGCCTCAAGCGCGGCCTCGGCAATCGGCATGCCCTCCTCCATTTTCTGGCTGGCAAACTCTACAATCAGGATCGCGTTTTTCGCCGCCAGACCAACCAGCGTA
This sequence comes from uncultured Methylotenera sp., assembly GCA_964622195.1. Classification (GTDB taxonomy): domain Bacteria; phylum Pseudomonadota; class Gammaproteobacteria; order Burkholderiales; family Methylophilaceae; genus Methylotenera. Next base: position 51,788 of record CAZUOQ010000006.1, read on the forward strand.
ATGAGGCCGATCTGGAAATAAATATCATTAGGCATGCCGCGTATCAATACAGACAATAAGGCACCGGCCAGTGCAAACGGCACTGCCATAATCACAGCCAGCGGCAATGCCCAAGTCTCAAACTGTGCTGCCAGAATCAGGAACACCATGATAATGGCAAAGCCGAAAGCAAATGCTGCCGCAGAACCGGTGCGTTTTTCCTGATAAGCCTGTCCGGTCCATGCTATCTGGTAGCCGTCAGGCAGGTTTTCTGCTGCAATTTTTTCAACCATCGCAATTGCATCACCAGAGCTCACGCCCGGTGCGCCTTTACCCAGAACCTTGGCTGATAACAGGCCGTTGTAACGCTCGAGCTGTTCCGCACCGACTACAGAGCTGACTTTGCTCAACGCAGACAATGGCACCATCTGACCACTATCGGAACGTACGTAAACTTTACCCAGGTCTTCAGCTTTCATGCGGTATTCCGCTTCTGCCTGCAACTGTACGCGGTAAGTACGGCCTGACTTATTAAAATCATTCACATACAATGAACCCATGGTACTTTGCAATGTGTCGTAAATACTTGAGACCGACACCCCTTGTGATATAGCCTTAGCTTCATCTACCTCAACAAACAACTGCGGTACGGTCGGGCGGAAGAACGTATTCAGCTCAGCCAGACGCGGCTCGCTCTTGAGTGCCCCAATAAAGTTATTCACAACTGCCGCCAGGTTTGCCGGGTTGGAATCGCTGCGGCTCTGCACATACAGCTCAAAACCGCCGGAACTGCCCAAACCACGGATAGCCGGCGGATTAAAGGCTATTGCCATACCGTCAGGCTGCTGCATGCCGATACCGAACACCTTTTTCACGATATCATCAGCTGTCGCTTCGCGCTCATCCCAATCTTTCATACGCACAAACATCGTAGCCGCACTGGTTTTATTGCCACCGCCGATCAAATCGAACCCGTTCACTGCAAACTGATGTGCAACGGCAGGATCTTTGGCAATCACGGAACGTACATTTTCCGTAGTTTTGCTGGTGCGGGCCAATGTCGCGCCATCCGGCATAATCACTGCGGAAATTACATAACCCTGATCTTCAGCCGGCACAAAACTGCCCGGCACCACCCTGAGCAAGACCACCACCAAACCAATAATGACCGCAAAAACCACGGTACCGATAATGCGGTGATGCAGCGTCAGGTTAACCATGTTTGTGTAAACATGCGTAAACTGCTCGAAACGATGGTTAAATTTAACAAAGACAGGAGATTTTATATGTCCGGATTTCAGCAGAACCGCACATAGCGCAGGCGTTAAAGTCAGCGCCACAATTCCTGAAATTACGACAGCCACGGCAACGGTCACAGCGAACTGGCGATACATTTCACCGGCGATACCGCCCAGGAACGCAACCGGCACAAATACAGCACAAAGCACCAGCACAATTGCCACCACCGCAGCAGAAACCTGCTCCATTGACTTCACAGCAGCCCTGATCGGTGAAAGTTTTTCTTCATCCATCAAACGCTCGACGTTTTCCAGCACCACAATCGCATCATCCACCACGATACCGATAGCGAGCACCATTGCGAACAAGGTCAATGTGTTAATAGAAAAACCGAACATCCACAAACCGGCAAAAGTACCCACCAGAGAAATCGGCACAGCAATTAACGGAATCAAGGTAGCACGCCAGCTTTGCAGGAATAAAAACACCACCAGTACTACCAGCACCATCGCTTCCGCCAGCGTTTTCACTACTTCACCGATTGAGGCTTTCACAAAATCACTGGTATCGTATGGCACTTCCCAATCTACACCGGCTGGAAAGCGCTGTTTCAGTTCAGCCATTTTCTCTTTTACCGCAGTTGCCGTATCCAATGCATTGGCACCGGATTGCAAAAAGATCGGAATACCCACGCCTGGATTGCCATCCAGCAACGTGCGGACATTATAGCTTTGTGAGCCCAACTCAATGCGGGCAACATCTTTCAAATACAGCACACCGCGCGGGCCATTGGCACGAATAATGATATTGCCAAACGCTGCAGGATCAATCAGACGGCCTTTTGCGGTCACCGTATACACCAGTTGCTGGTCAGACGGGGATGGTTCCTGCCCGATCTTGCCGGCAGCATACTGTGCATTCTGTGTGCGAATCGCATTGGCCACATCGGTAGTGGTAACACCCAGTTGCGCCATGCGATCAGGCCGCAGCCAGATACGCATTGAATAATCCTGTGCGCCAAAGATAACGGCATCACCGACACCTTTAATGCGCTTTAATTCATCCAGCACGTTTAACGTGCCGTAATTGCTTAAAAATAAGGGATCATATTTTTTCTGCTTATCGGTCAGCATCACTACCAACAAGATATCGTTGGAGCGCTTTTGCACGATCACACCGGTGCGGCGCACTTCTTCAGGCAGCCTTGGCAACGCAATGTTCACACGATTGCTGACGTTAAATGTGGCCTGATTAATCTCGGTACCGACTTCAAACGTTGCAGTAATGGTCAAAGTGCCACTGGAGTCTGCACTCGAGTTGAAGTACAGCAAACCCTCTACACCGCTGAGCTGCTCTTCAATCGGCGCAGCGACTGTTTTAGATAATGTATCAGCACTGGCACCCGGATAAGTTGCCGTAATCATCACCGTAGGTGGCGCTATCTGCGGATATTGCGCAATCGGCAGCTTCATCGCCGCAGCCAAGCCCGCCAGCACAATGATGATGGACAAAACACTGGCAAATATAGGCCGTGTAATAAAAAATTTACTCATATGAATTCTCGCTCAAGTCCTAATTTTTAGACTTATTAATTTTTTAGACTTATTAATCAGACTTACCTTACGGGTTTATTTTTTTGAATCTGTTAGCGGATTTTTCGCTGCATCAGCTGCAGGAACAGGCTGCTCCCCTGCCTGGTGCGGTGCAACATTTGCACCAGGTCGTATCTTGATAATGTTATCCACGATCACTTTATCCCCTGCATTCAAACCACTTAAAATCACCCAGTCTTTACCTACCCAATTTCCGGGCATAATAGGTGTAAGCACGGCTTCATTTTTATCATTGGCAACATAAACAAACTTGCCCTGGTCATTTGCAATCACTGCCGTTTGCGGCACTACAAACACACCATCTTTGTGTCCGGTCACTACACGTACCCGCACAAACTGCCCTGGCAGCAAGCGTTTATCTTCATTCTTGAATTCTGCGCGTAATTGCTGTGTACCTAATTGTGGATCAATGCTGCTTGCAGCAAAATTCAATTGTCCATTTTTCGTGTATTCCTCACCGTTTGGCAGTATCAGGCTGACATGCTTAACATTAGCTTGCGTCAAAGGGCCGCCCAGTTGTGCCAGCTCGTTGTCTGACAAACTGAAACGCACCCAGATCGGTGTAATCTGGCTGACTTTGGTTAACAGGCTGGTATTTGCATTCACCAGCGCGCCTTCAGACAATTCAAAGCGACCGGCAATCCCAGATATCGGCGACGTTACATTGGTATAAGATAAATTCAGCTCGGCCTCACGCACGGCAGCTTCAAACTGCGCCAAACCTGCACGGGCCAATGCGTTATCAGAAGTTGCATTATCCGCTTCGCGCTGGCTGATAGACTGTGTTGCAACCAGTCCTTGCAAACGCTGCGCTTCACGCTGGGTTTGTTCCAGTCTGGCTTTTTGCTGCGCGAGCTGCGCTTTCGCATTTGACAGTGCAATCTGGAACGGTACCGGATCAATTAAAAACATGGTTTGACCGGCTTTAATAGGTGCACCCTCTTCAAACAGTTTCTTAAGCAGGATGCCGCCTACACGCGGGCGAATTTCCACTTCCTTGGCACCTTCAGTCTGCGCAACTGACTCGGCACTGACAGGCACGCTAGTAGGTTGCAGAGTAATCACACTGACCGGCATAGGCGGCATCGCTGCGCTCGCCTGCGCCGCATCTTCCTTTTTACTGCAAGCAGTCATCGCAACCAGTGTAACGGCTACCAGCATTGCGCTTAATGTATATACAGTGCTTTTAACCTTGGCGACTTTCGCACTATTTTGTGCACTATTTTGTGATGAATGATGCCGACCTGTTTTGAAAACCATTGAATACTCCAAGCTTGTGTATAGATAACCTATTAATTAGATTATGTTTTTATTTAATTTAAACCTATTTAGGGCTTGCTTACATACATTTTTGAATGTATATTATATACAAACAGGAATGTATGTAAATAATAATTTTGTAGAATAACTAGTTAAATCTTGTAACAGGTAAACCTAATGGTCAGAAAAACTAAAGAAGATGCAGAGCTTACACGACAGCGTATCGTGAATGCTGCACGCGCTGTGTTTCTAAAACGCGGCGTAAGTAAATCAACGATGGAGCATATTGCGGCAGAGGCCAATGTCACCCGTGGCGCAGTGTATTGGCATTTTGAGAATAAAACGGATATTTTTCATGCAATACGCGAACAGGTTTTTCTACCCCTTATCGACAGCATAGACGACACGCTGGCACCGGCAGTCAAAAACATTGAAAACCCGCTGAACCAGATCGAAACCAGTTTATGCAATACCATCAATGACTTAAGCAGCAACCTTGAAATGCGCGAGACTTACGAAATCATCATGATTAAATGTGAGTATGTGGACGAGTTTGCCAGTGTACTGCACCAGATGCTGCACAATTGCTCATGCATCGTGGAAAAACTTGAAGCTGCCTACGAGAGAGCCCAGGCACAAGACCTGCTGGCCACGCCGCTCAGCCCGCGCGCGCTGGCTCTGGATACGCACCTGTTTTTTGGCGGCCTGCTGCATATGTGGATTAAAGATGCTGATGGCAGCAGATTCCGTTATCAGGCAATTGACCTGATCAAAGCACACATGAATTTACGCAGAAAGCAGAATTAGCAGGTTAATCACTTGTTAATCACTAGTGGTAGCGCTACCATACGCGGAATTCTGCTAAGGAGGCATCGTGATACAGACAGGCGAAATTTACGGTAAACAGACCGCAAACAAATTCGTGATGTACAACGTGCTGAAAGTTAACAAACAGATCGTCACTTTACAGAATATAGACAACCCGCTGAGCCTGTTTGAAACTACCGAGCAAAAACTCGCAAGTTCAGGTTACATTCGCGTGAGTCAAACGCCTTATATTGACCTGAGCCCAACTACGGCCAAGCGCAAGAAAGCTTTGAAAAAACCAACGCGCTGCCCGCTGACACTGGACTTTCTAGAAGAGCGCGCTGACAGTGAGCGCCCTGCACCGATAATATTAGACTTGTTTAGCCAATAACCACTTTTACAATTACTTGAAGTAGCGGCTGACCCAGGCTGAGTCTTCTTTCTGAATTTTGTCTGCAATGATATCGAGCATGTTCGCTTTAACTTCAGAAACATAGGCCATATCTTCGCGCTTGATGTGGTCTATCAGCCAGGTACTGAGCATGACATAAAGATCCTCGACGACATCTTCACCCTGACTGTATCTTTCAACAAACATATCAACATGCTCAATGAATTTGTCGTGCACATCTTTATGTGCCCTGACATGCTTGTAGCCAGCCTGCTCCTGCAGGCTTTCTTCAAACGCAAAATGTGAAACCGTGTAATCAACCAAATCAGCCAGCACACGGCCTACTGCTGCCCTATCAAGATCCCTTGCTAACTGATTGATGTAACTTAGAAGTCTTTTATGCTGGTCATCAATAATACTAATGCCGGTATCCAAGTCACTTACCCACTCAACAGCCATCCTGAAATCCCCAATAAAATCTGATCAAAAAAAATAAAAATCAATCACCTGTATCAACTGCTTTTAGTGATTGCAATTTAGTTATATCAATACAAATCTGTTTATTTAAAATTTCAGTCAATCATAATCTATCGCGGGAACAAAAACCATAATTTTTTTAAGGTTATTATGGTTAATAAATACCAAAACAACTAAGACTAAGCCCTTGGAGGCCCACCTCTCAAATCGTGACCATCCGCGCTATATATTTCCACTTCAACGAAATCACCCGGCGTGAGGCCTTCGGCATCTTCCAAGTAAACAACGCCATCAATTTCAGGTGCATCTGCCTTGGTACGGCCTATAGCTTCAACATTGCCTTCTACATCAGTCACTATCTCATCAACCAGCACGGTTTGGATGCTGCCAATTTTAGAATGCAATTTGGCGGCACTGATACGCTCCTGCACTTCCATAAAGCGGCTTAAACGTTCCTGCTTGATCTCCTCGGGTACTTGGTCTGGCAACGCATTAGCTGCCGCACCATCAACTGCAGAGTAGGCAAAGCAGCCGACGCGATCCAGCTGCGCTTCTTCCATAAAGTCGAGCAGCATCTGGAAGTCCTGTTCAGTCTCGCCCGGAAAACCCGCAATAAAAGTACTACGTATCGTGATATCAGGGCAGATCTCACGCCAGGCTTTGATCCGTGCCAGATTGTTTTCACTGCTGGCCGGACGTTTCATTGCTTTCAAAATACGCGGACTGGCATGCTGGAACGGCACATCCAGATATGGCAGAATCAAACCATCTGCCATCAGCGGGATCACTTCATCCACATGCGGATACGGATACACGTAATGCAAACGTACCCATACATCCAGCTCGCTCAACGCCTTGGTAAACTCAGTCATGCGTGTTTTAACCGGGCGTCCATTCCAGAAGCCAGGACGGTATTTCACATCTACACCATAAGCAGAAGTATCCTGTGAAATCACCAGAATCTCGCTGACACCTGCATTAACCAGGTTTTCAGCCTCATTGAGCACCTCACCAATCGGGCGGCTGACCAAGTCACCGCGCATGCTTGGAATAATGCAGAAGCTGCAACGATGATTACAGCCTTCTGAAATTTTGAGGTAGGCATAATGCTTAGGCGTTAAGCGCACGCCCTGCGGCGGTACCAGATCAACAAACGGCTCATGTGGTTTGGGCAGGTTTGCGTGTACCGCCGTCATCACTTCTTCCAGCGCATGCGGCCCCGTCACTGCCAGCACGCTAGGATGCGCAGATTCGACCACGCCGGCTTTTGCACCAAGACAGCCCGTCACAATCACTTTGCCATTTTTATTGATCGCCTCGCCAATAGCATCCAGCGACTCCTCTACCGCACTATCAATAAAGCCACAGGTGTTCACCACCACCAGATCGGCTTCATCATAGCTGCCCGAGATCTCGTAACCTTCGGCGCGCAGCTGGGTGAGAATGCGCTCGGCATCAGAACCGGCCTTTGGGCAACCCAGGGACACAAAGCCCACTTTAGGTGTAGCATTTTTAGTTACTGTTTTATTTGTCATAAAAAAACCTATAAATCTTAAAAATATGGTTATGATTACGCCATGTATATTATTGTTATTGCATGGCTTTACGTCGTGATCTTAATGGCAGCTACCGAAAAATCAGTCACTGCGGGATTGCTCACTTTTACTTTCTACGGCTTGGTTCCCTGCGCCCTGCTGTTATGGATACTGGGTGCAAATCATCGCCGCCGTTACAAGCACAAACAATTACTCGAGCAGAATATGCGCGAGCCAGATAGTAGCGACCCCCAGGCTGATCAGTAACACCTGACTGATCGTTGCTTTTAATTCAGTACGCTTATGCAAGCTGGGTATCAAATCTGCCACGGCCACATACAGCATGCTGGCCGCAGCCAAGCCCAGAATATAAGGTATCCAGCCCATTACCAATTGCAGCGCAAAGTAGGCAATCAGGCCGCCAGTCAAGGTGGCCAGGCTTGAAACCAGGTTAAAAATAAACGCCTGTTTTTTGCTGTAGCCTGAGTGCAGCAGAATCAGGAAATCGCCGACTTCCTGCGGAATTTCATGCGAAATAATCGCCAGCGCCGTCACCATACCGAGTTTTACATCCACCAGAAATGCTGCCGCGATTAAAACACCATCAACAAAGTTATGAAAAGTATCACCGATCATAATCATCATACCGCTGCGGCCACTATCATGGTGGCTGTGAACGTGTGTATGAGCATGCATAATAGATGGCGCTTGCGATGACGCATGAGATACTACTGGCCTGAATTTAGCGCCACCCTCTTGCGTAGAACTGCTGTGCTGTACGTCCGGGCAATTAGCCTCATTATGAATAGCATGCACTTCACAATGATCACCATGACAATGGCGCCAGATCACCAGTTTTTCAAGCACAAAAAACAGCAATAAACCAAACAGCAGCGTTGCCGAAATACTCTCTACACTGGTCGCCTCTTCAAACGCATGCGGCAGAATTTCCAGAAACACCGCACCCAGCATCGCGCCAATCGCATAACTGACCAGCATTGGAATCCATGCCGTGCGCAAATTAAGCGCAAAAACTGCCGCCAGAGAAACACTCAGCAAGCCACCGGCAAAGCTGGTGACGATAATCCAGGTCAGAACGGAAAAATCAGGAATGGTCATGCGGCACTTCAAAGAAATAAACAGCCGCCATTATAGCTTAGACGACTATCATTTAGAAAAAGGTTCAAAGCTAAGAAAGCACTGATTAATTTCCACCCCGTCATTGCGAACGTAGTGAATTAATCCGCTTGCCCGCTAACTATTCTCCAGCCAGATCATGCTTGCCATGCGGCCAGTCACATTATCGCGCCGAAATGAAAAGAATCTGGATTCATCTGTATAAGTACAAAAATCCTCATTCACGCTCGCGCCGTAAATCTCAGTGACACCCAAAGCATTTAAACGCTGCCTTGCAATTAAATACATATTGCATAGCCATTTATCGCCATGGCGCTTGAATGCGAGTTCAGCGTTGCTGTCTTGCGCTAAAAACTGTGCTTTTACATCATCGCCCACTTCAAACGCGTTTGGGCCAATGGCAGGACCCAGCCATACCAGCACCTCACTTACCGGCACCTGCATTTTGGCAACAGCCGCTTCAATCACACCATCACACAAACCGCGCCAGCCTGCATGCACAGCAGCCACAACCGACCCTTTTTTATCGCAAAGCAAAAGTGGCAGGCAATCTGCCGTCATCGTCACACAAACTACATTGGGCTTGGTGGTAAACGATGCATCCGCATTTTGCAGGCAACTGCTGACAGCCGCATCAATCACCTCAACCCCGTGCACCTGATTCACCCATACCGGCTCACTTGGCAGATACGGGCTTAATAACTGACGGTTTTTAGCGACGGCAATCGGGTCATCATTGACATGGGCACCCAGATTCAAACTGGCGTAAGGCGCAACACTCACCCCGCCTGCACGTGTAGTTTGCAAGGCTTTCACGTTGGCAGGCACAGGCCATTGCGGTTGAATAAAATGAATTGAATTTGTCATGATCAACAATAAAATAAATGTTATAAAACTTTCACACAAACCAAAAAATAGTGCAATTTTTATTAGAATTATCAACACCTGTCATTCCAGCGAAGGCTGGAATCCAGACGAAGTAAATAATTAAAGTATTAAGTTGCAATAGGTTGTGTCACAATTTAACTGGGTTCCCGCCTTCGCGGGAATGACACATTGGTAAGGTTCCAGGATTCATAGTGTATCAAGTAAAGGCCTCGTTATATTTTAAAGTACCAGCCAACCCTAGGAACATGCACTTGCAAATTATCTCTGCACAGTATTTTTGCGAATCCAGCCTGCAAATTCATGCTCATCGATTTCGCCAGCGGCAACTACAAGCATGGTAAGCGTAGCATCCACTTGCGTAGCCTTTAATTTATACCCATTTAATCCTAAAAACAAACCTAACAAAAAAGCATGATTATTAGCCAAGCCTACACCATAAGTAGCCAATAACGCCTGATTTTGCCTGATGACTGACAATAAGCATGTCAGCTTTTTAGCCTTTTGCTCTGCCAATGTGCTCATTGATATTGAGCCGCTGTATTACATGACCACAGGGCAGTATCCTCTGCATCGGTTTTTTCATACTTATGTTGGCGCTACTATCATCATGATTGTTACCGCGCTTGTTTCCTTTGTTGTCTTAAAGTTAGCTTCACGGCTAAGGTTACCTAATTTATTTCAATGGCAAAGCTTAAATCCGCGTACCATCTGGCTGGGCGCAGCAACTGGCAGCTATTCTCACATTGTATTCGATAGTCTGATGCACTCTGACATTATCCCACTTTCCCCCTTCAGCGGAATTAACGTGCTGTATCAGCTGGTTCCACTTGATGAGTTGCATCTTTTTTGTGTATTTGCTGCTGTGTCAGGTTTAGTTATACTTGGCATTCGTCGGTTACTTAAGGCTAGGTATACAGGCTAACCATTCAAGCGGGGCTGGCTAATAGCTAAAGCGTGCCGTTTGGTTCAACATTAAGCCACTAAAGGAAGAGAACCATGTCACCTGTGACTCATCAAATTTTGCTCTTCATCCATCTCGCTGGCGTCATCGTGTGGGTTGGCGGCATGTTCTTTGCCTACTTCTGCCTGCGCCCTGCAGCAGGGGCAATTCTGAAACCGCCTGAGCGCTTACCGCTTTGGGTTGCCACTTTCCGCCTCTTTCTTGCTTATAGCGCGGTGGCTGTTGTGCTCATTATTATCAGCGGTATTATCATGCTTATCAGTTTTGGCCTATCGCAAGCTCCGGCGGGCTGGCACGCAATGCTGACGCTTGGCCTTATGATGGCTGCGGTGTTTTTCATCGTGTACTTTGTGCTATATCCAAAGCTGGTCGCCCATTGTGCAGCCTCATCGTGGCCAGCCGCAGCCAACGTGCTTAACAGCATTCGCCGCATGGTCGCGTTGAATCTTCTGCTTGCGCTGTGCACCATTGCTGCAGCAATCTCTGCAAGATAGAAAAAAACAAGCCATCACAATACTCATCCATCAGCAGGACGCAGTTTTTATGCTCAAAATTGAATATCGTCACAATGCTTCACTCGCGGCTGCCGACGTGGCTGCGGTCTTTGAATCTTCCGGCATTCGCCGCCCGACTGAGGATCTGGCGCGGATCGAGCGCATGTTTGCAAATGCAAATCTCGTGATTTCTGCCTGGCATGAAAACAAGCTGGTTGGCGTATGCCGGGCGCTGACTGACTTTAGTTATTGCTGCTACTTATCTGACCTTGCGGTGGATAAAGCCTATCAAAAACATGGTATCGGCAGTGCGCTTATCACCCGTGTGCAAGGAGTCATTGGCGATGAGGTGGCCTTGATTCTATTGTCATCCCCTGAAGCGATGGGCTACTACCCAAAACTGGGATTCGAAAAAGTTGAGAACGGTTTCGTGATTAAGCGTAAGCATTAACTAAAGCTACCATGAAAAAGAGGCTGGGTTAAGCCAGCCCCTTAATTCAATGCTTCAGCACACAGTCACTGTGCAGAATTACTCTTCTTCCTGCTCCAGATCTAAATCATCGTCATCTTCCAGATCATCAAACTCATCATCGTCATACTCATAGTCTTCATCAGCAAGGTATGGCTCGGTGCTGAATTCAAATAATTCCTCATCGTCTTTGACGTCTTCATGGCGCATGGCTTCCAGCAGCACTTTCATATCATCTGCCAGTTCGATTTGCCACTCCATAAACTCATTGGTGGCAGGATGAATCAAGCCTAATTTAATTGCATGCAAAGCCTGGCGATGGAAGTTGCTTACCGCATCACGCAAGGTCTGCGTCATGGCGCGAATCGGGACAATGCCGCGATAGCCATACACGGGGTCGCCCACCAATGGCGCTTTCAAAAACTGCATGTGTACACGAATCTGATGGGTACGCCCTGTTTCCAGATTGCAGCGCAGGTAAGTCTGTACAGAGAAGCGCTCCAGCACTTCATAACGGGTAATTGCAGGCTTACCCATGCGGTTAATCGCCATCTTGGTGCGGGAACGCGGATCACGCCCTATCGGCTGGTCAACTGTACCGTTGCGCCATAGCTGCCCCCATACAATGGCGCGGTATTCACGTTTGACTGTACGTGCCTGCAGCTGACGTACCAGATGCGTTTGCGCATTCAGGGTTTTGGCTACCACCAGCAAACCGCTGGTATCTTTATCCAACCGATGCACAATGCCTGCGCGTGGCACATCGTGTAATTGCGGCGCATGAAACAGCAAAGCATTGAGTAGCGTACCTTCCCAATTACCCGCCGCCGGATGCACGACCATGCCTGCCGGTTTATTAATGACCAGAATATGGTCATCTTCATACACGATATCAAGCGGAATATCCTGCGCTTTAAAGGCATGCTGCTCCGGCTTTGCCTGCACCTGCACCGTTACGCTCTCGCCGCCCCACACTTTTGTTTTGGAAGTGCTGGCTTCGCCACCGACCGTAACGAGGCCCTCTTTAATCCAGGCTTGCAAGCGTGAACGTGAATGTTCAGGCAATAGACGCTGCAAGGCAACATCCAGCCGCAAACCGCCTAAGTCATGTGGAATGGTAAGTGTGAGGGAATTATCAAGAGATTGTGGAGTAGCGTCTGTCATCGGTTATAATTGTTGCAAATACATAAAGGTGGTTTGGCATGAAGTATATCTTAATTTTAACATTTACCCTGTTACTCAATGCTTGTGCGATTTTCGGCGAGCCTACCGAGCTTGATGATACCAAAGGCTTATCCGCAGAGCGCATCTATCAAATGGGTGCTGAGAAAATGACTGATAGAGATTACGCCAAGGCTATCGTGTATTTCCAGAAGCTGGAATCACGCTACCCACATGGCAAGTACGCAACACAGGCACAACTGGAAACAGCCTATGCACACTACAAAAAACAGGATCCGGTGTTAGCTGTCGCCGCAGCCGAGCGTTTTATCAAACTACACCCGAATCATCCAAACGTCGACTATGCCTATTACCTGAAAGGCATCGCCATTTTTAACGAACGCGGCATTCTGGAAAAGCTGACCAAGCAGCAGGTCAGTGATCGTGATCCACGTGCGCTGCGTGATGCGTTCATGACATTTAAAGAACTCGTGACGCGTTACCCGAAAAGCCGCTATGCCAAAGATGCCGCACAGCGCATGGTATATCTGGCGAACAGCCTTTCAGACCATGAGCTGCACGTTGCCCGCTACTACATGAAACGCCAGGCTTATCTGGCTGCTGTTAACCGCACTAAATATGTCATAGAAAACTACCCGCAATCACCAGGTATTGAAGAAGCATTAGTCATTCAAATCAGCGCCTATGACTTACTGGGACTGGAAGACCTGAAAACCGACACATTACGCGTTTTACAGAAGAACTATCCTGACAGTGCCATGCTAAATAAAAGTGCACCAACTGATGAGCGCATCTGGTGGAAGTTCTGGGAAAGTCTGTACTGAACTAATGCTTTAAAAACCAATCCATTCCTATCATGAACCTGTTTAATAAACTTCCCGGATTTATTAAGACACCTTCAGGATTGGAATGGGTGCTTCTCAAGAAATTACCGCTAATATTCGCTATATGTGCAGCAGCGCCAACTGCTGCAATATTGTTTACTTATTTTGCTAATCAGACACTTAATCCAGAGCAGTTAAAAACGATTTACCTGTGTCTGGGCATCCTGTTCAGCATCTGCTTTTTTGTGGGCGCAGCGGCAATCGGCTGTATCGTAGTCATGATAATGAAAGGGCCTGCGTATGTAGCAGACCCTTATGAATTGCCTAAAGAAAACAAGAAACTCGAGCAATATCCTAATAAATAAGCAAATATCAGGCTTGATCAGTTATATTTGATTAACGCCTTTTCGCTTTTCTGTCTTTCTCTTCTGCATCTTTTTTGGCTTTAAGTTCAGCACGCTGCGCTGTTTTACGGCGACGCATACTCACGATGCCCTCACCCGGCTTGCGTTTGTCTTCATCTTCAGCAAATGGGTTGTGGCCTTGTTTGTACTGCACCCTGAGTGGCGTACCTGAAAGCTGGAATGTACGACGGAATGTTTTTTCGAGAAAACGTGTATAGGCATCTTTCACGCCGTCAACATGGCTGCCGTGAATCACCACGACAGGTGGGTTGCTGCCACCCTGGTGCGCGTAACGCAATTTCGGGCGAATGCCTTTGCTGATTGGCGGCTGGTGCTGCTGTAGCGTATCCAGCAAAACGCGAGTCAGCTGCGGCGTCGCCAGTTTGGCAAAAGCTGCTTTGTATGCAGTATCCACTGACTTGAATAATTCCGGCAAACCTTTTTTACGTAATGCGGAAATATAGTGAAACTCGGCAAAGTCCAGAAATTGTAATTTACGGTCAATCTCGCGTTTGATCCAGTCGCGCTCGTCTTCTTTGAGGCCATCCCACTTATTGATAGCCACCACAAGCGCACGGCCTGCATCCAGAATGTATGCTGCGACGTGTGCATCCTGTTCGGTGATGCCTTCCTGCGCATCCACGACCAGTATCACCACATTGGCTTCCTCAATGGCCTGAATCGTTTTAATAACAGAGAACTTCTCAATCGCTTCAAATATACGGCCACGCTTACGCACACCGGCTGTATCAATCAAAGTATAGTGTTTACCATTTTTCTCAAGATCAATATGAATGGAATCACGCGTAGTTCCTGGTTCATCAAACGCAATGACGCGCTCTTCCCCAAGCAGTGCATTCACCAATGTAGACTTACCTACATTCGGTCGCCCGACAATCGCAACTTTAGGAATTTTATCGCCAGTGTAATCTGTGGTTGGCTCGTCTTCTTCTACCTTGAAGTTCTGTAGGGCTTCTTCAATAATGTCACGCACGCCTTCACCGTGTGCAGAAGAAATGGATAATGGGTAACCCAGACCCAACTCATGGAAGTCCGCACTGACCACCGCCTTATGCATACCCTCGGTCTTGTTCACAGCCAGCAACACCGGGCACTTGCATTTACGCAGCCGATTGGCAATGTCCATATCCTGCGGGGTTGCACCTTGGCGACCATCGACAAGAAAAATCACTGCATCTGCTTCATCAATCGCCTGCAGTGTCTGTTTTGCCATTTCTTTAAGAATACCGTTATCGGTATTCGGCTCGAAACCGCCAGTATCCACGACCAGATAAGGCTGGCTCGCACCCAGACCACGACCATAATGGCGATCACGGGTTAAGCCGGGAAAATCTGCAACAAGTGCATCACGACTTTTTGTGAGTCGGTTAAATAAGGTTGACTTGCCAACATTGGGTCGGCCAACCAAAACAATGGTAGGTATCATATGAGCCTTCTATTTAGAGCCTAAGCTAAATGATTCTTTACAATCTTATCGAGCTAAGTAATTGATTGAATTGCAGTTTACACTCAAAAAGTTTTAATTTTTTCGACTTAATACTTTTTCGACTAGGCACAACTGCTATTTATTTGATCTGTAACGCGTATATACCACCGTCGCGCGACTGCGCCAGCAATGTATCGCTATTAATCCGTGCCATCTGCGGCAGAATCTGGCTATCGCCAGTTTTGACACGCGCACTGAACGCACCATCTTCACGGCTTAAAAAGTGCAGGTACCCCTCAACATCACCCACTGCAATCAGAGAACCCATTGCCAAAGGTGCCGTAAGCTGACGGCTTTTGAGTGCGCCCTGTCGCCAGAAGGTTTTACCAGTGGTGTAATCCAGCGCATACACAGAGCCCATTGCATGTGATACATAAATTCTTGCATCTTCCGCAGTTAGACCAGATAGGCTGGATATATCGCGGTTCCATACCAGGCGACCAGAGGTTCTATCAACAGCAGCAATGCGGCCTTGATAGGCTACTGCATACACCAATGGGCCATCGACAAACGGCAGGCTGGTAATATCTGCAATACGCTCAATTTCTGTCACGCCCTTAGGTTGGGCAACAGAAGCTTCCCACATCATTTTGCCATTATCTGCACGCACAGAAACCAGTTTGCCTCCGGCATAACCTGCATAAACTGCGCCGCCATCGACTACAACTCCGGCACTGCTGCGTAAGGTAAGCGCCGGACCAGTGCGATCGTAAACCCATTTGCGACTGCCATCGTTTGCGTTAATACCGTAAATACGGTTATCGCCAGTGCGTACAATCACTAATCCGTCAAAATACTTGGGCACACTTAGCACCTGACTGCTTACGCGTGATTTCCACTGTAATTTTCCTGAAATATCATAAGCGTAAACTGAACCCTTCTGTGTCCCTACAACGACCAGACTGCCACCTACCCCTACGCCGCCAGTCAGTTTCTCGCCAACATTCACACGCCATGCCTGGTTACCATTAGTAACATCCAGCTTGCTTAACTCACCCTCGGCGCTTGCCACATAAGCATAACCAGCTTCTACAGCCGGCGTAAAATCATAAATTCCGGTGTCGCCAAGCTTTGCTTGCCACAACACTTTAACGCTGGCAGTTTCCTTGATCTCAGCTAACGGTTCAGGCGGCTCAGCTGCTTCGCGACCAAAAACTCGTTCTGATATATCCGTTTTCAAGTCAGAAATAGTGCTGCATGATGCCAGCAACAATAAACTGCTCAACAACAGCAGAAATTTTGATTTTTTAATGAATTGCGCCAATTTTTAACCTAATGCCTCTAGTTTTTGTTGCGTCAGTACATGATATCTGCCTTGCGCATCCAACTTGGTCAATGCATGCTCATAAGCAGCTTTCGCTTCGGCTTTCTTGCCTAGCGCAACTAAAACATCACCTTTCAAATCGGAGAACAAGCCATCAAAACCTGCATCATGTTTGGCTTCCAGTAGCTTTAAAGCGCCTTGATAATCTTTTTCTTCAGCTAAAATATTAGCCAGTTGCAAGCTTGCAATTGCACTTACAGAAGTTTCTTTTGCATTTTTAATTGCCCAGTCCAACTGCGCTTTTGCACTCTTGACATCATTGCTGACGTAATTTGTTTTTGCCGCAAACAACGCAGCACGACCGGCATAGGGTGTCGATGCATATTTCTCCATGATCAGGGCTGCTTTTGCCTGAATGGCTTTTACATCTTTTTCGTCAGTGACTTGCAAGGCCTGGAATTCACTGGAAGCTTCTACCGCCTGCTTGCTCTGGTATAAGTTCCAGCCCTGATAAGCCGCATAAACCAGCAATAAACCCAGCACTGCACCACTCACTAATTTGCCGTAGGTTTTCCACCAGGCTTTTAATTCGTCTAACTGCTCTTGTTCTTCTAAATCGTATGCCATTCAATATTCCAATCTTTTTGATACTTTCAATTTTAAATCTATTAAGCTATTAAATTGTGTTTAATTTTAAGTAGGTTTAATTAACCATTCACTACTTTTTTGCCCGGTATCGCAGCCAGTAAATTCTGAGTATAACTATGTTCAGGCGCTGCATATACCTCGGCCACAGGTCCCTGCTCCACAACCTGTCCGTGATACATGACCACCATATCATCAGCGATATGTCGCACTACACGCAGATCATGGCTGATAAAAATGTAACTTAACGCCATTTCCTGCTGTAGTTCTTTTAACAGGAGCAGAATCTGCGCCTGAATTGAAACATCCAATGCAGAAACCGGCTCATCGCAGACAACCACCTGCGGATGCAGCACCAAAGCCCTTGCAATACCTATACGCTGTCTTTGCCCACCTGAAAATTCATGCGGATATTTTTGCATATCGGCTTCAGTGAGGCCAACACGCTTCAGCATCGCCACCACTTTTTTCTGCTGCTCTGCAGCGCTACCTAAACCATGGATCAGCAGGCCTTCACCAACAATTTCACCTACACGCATGCGCGGGTTAAGTGATGCAAACGGGTCTTGAAACACCATCTGCAAATTTTTACGCACATCTCTCAACTCAGCTGCGTGCAATTTAGCCAAGTCTCGTCCTTGAAACACGACTTCACCGCTATCCACGGGTTGCAATTGTAACAGACAACGCGCCAACGTGGATTTCCCGCTGCCAGATTCACCGACAACCGCCAGGGTAGTGCCCGCACGCAGATGGATGCTGACGTCATTTAATGCCTTTACCTGCGTAGAACCAAACCCAAAGCGACCGCTACGCTGCGTGTAAGTCTTCACCAGATTTCTGGCAATCAGGATATCTTCACTCATGTACCACCTCACCAGCAACTGCACCTGCCTGATCACCTGTCAGCCATGCATAATCAATCGGCTTCAGCATTTTCTTACCCTCTGCATCCGGTACACACGCCAGCAGTGCTTTCGTATAAGGATGCTGCGGATTTCCCAACACCTGCTCCCTGCTACCTGACTCAACAATTTGGCCCCGAAACATTACCACTACGTTATCAGCAATATCTGCGACCACGCCAAAATCATGTGTAATAAACAGCATACCCATATTCATACGGGTTTTAAGCTCACTCAGCAACTTCAGGATTTGTGCCTGAACCGTTACATCCAATGCCGTAGTCGGTTCATCGGCGATCAGCAGGCTAGGTTCACAGGCAATACTCATCGCAATCATCACGCGCTGGCGCTGCCCGCCAGACAACTCATCCGGGTAACTGTTAGCACGTGCGGGAGGAATGCCGACCAATTCCAGCAAACTGCCGATTTTATTCTTTAAAGACTCACCTTTAAGGCCAAGATGCGTAGTAAGACTCTCGCCAATTTGATAGCCTACGGTTAGCACCGGGTTCAAGGAGGTCATTGGCTCCTGGAAAATCATGGCGATTTTATCACCGCGAAGTTTACGCAGGTTTTCTGCATCAAGCGTTGTCAAATCAACCACACCTTTTTCAGCATCGTTGAATAAAACCTTACCGGCATTTAGCTGCAGCTGTTTTGATAACAAGCCCATCACAGCAAGCGCTGTCAGGCTTTTTCCGCTGCCGGACTCGCCAACCACACAGGTGGTTTTTCCTGCTTCAATCGTGAAGCTGACATCATTCACCAGCAGACGTGCCGGCATTTTTTTAGGTGAAATACTTACATGTTCAAGCTGCAGCAAAGGTGCTTTGTTTGCAGACTGCTCGGTTTGCAAATCAACGGTCATGTTAGCTCAATGTTATGTGTAAACTTACGCTATTAAGGTTGACCGACAATATTTTAGTCTTTGCCGGCCGCCATTATTTTTATTGCTTCTTCAATACCGCACGACACCTGCTCCGGTTTGCTTTCTGATTGTGTATCAAACTGCATCGGCTTTAACGTTACCTGCTGGTTGTTAACTTCATCATCACCAAGGATCAGCGCATATCTGGCCTGGCTTCTATCCGCTTTTTTCATCTGTGATTTAAAACTGCCGCCACCCGTATGCAACACGACATCTACATTGGCATTACGCAAGCGCTCGGCAATCGCAAACGCAGCAGACTCTGCCAACTCGCCCACATTCACCAGATAAACATCCGGCGCATCAGCGGCTGTAATGCCATATTCCTGCATCAGCAAAAATACGCGCTCCAGACCAATACCAAACCCACAGGCTGGTGTTGCACTGCCACCTAAACGTTCTACCAGCGTGTCATAGCGGCCACCACCGGCAATCGTACCCTGCGCCCCCAGTTTGGTTGTCACCCACTCAAACACAGTGCGATTGTAGTAATCAAGGCCGCGCACCAGGCGCGGGTTGATTTTAAATGCTACGCCGGCTTCGGTTAATCTTTTACACAGACCATCAAAATGGGCGCGGGTTTCATTGCCCAGACAATCTATTAATTTTGGCGCTGCCTCGCACATTGCCTGCATGCGTGGATTCTTGGTATCCAGTATACGTAACGGGTTGGTATGCAGGCGGCGCTTGGCATCCTCGTCCAGCAGGTCAGCATGCTGCTCAAAATACGCAATCAGTACATTACGGTATTCAGCACGTTCATGCGCATCACCAATACTGTTGATTTGCAGTTCTACATCCTGAATGCCCAACTCACGCCAGAGCCTTGCCAGCAAAACAATTTGTTCTGCATCCACTTCCGGTGTATCGAAACCAAATGCTTCCACGCCAATCTGGTGAAACTGGCGCTGACGGCCTTTCTGCACATTTTCATGACGGAACATCGCACCGCTGTACCATAAGCGCTGCGGGCCATTGTAAGTCAGGTTGTGTTCAACCACTGCGCGTACGCAGCCTGCCGTACCCTCCGGGCGCAGCGCCAGCTTGTCACCATTCAGCGCATCTTCCCAGGCATACATTTCTTTCTCAACAATATCGGTATGCTCGCCGACACTGCGCACGTATAACTCTGTGGGCTCGACCAATGGCATGCGAATATTCTTATAACCGTATTGCCCTAAAACCCGACGCGCAGTGTCTTCGAGTTTGAACCATAACGGGGTTGCTTCCGGCAGTATGTCGTAGAAACCTTTAATACTTTGAAATTTATTGCTCATGAATTTTTAATTATTAACTTTTATTTAAAACTTATGTATTAATCGCTTGGATCGGAATTGTTTTTGAAGTGGAACTCACGCGCAGCTTTCCGCCTTCGGCGTAATTCTTCTGCACATAATCTTCAACAATCGCCTGAAATTCCTGCGCGATATTATCGCCTTTCAGCGTGACTGTTTTCTCACCATCCACAAAAACCGGCGCAACCGGCACTTCACCGGTACCAGGTAGGCTGATGCCGATGTTCGCAAGCTTGGATTCACCGGGACCGTTCACGACACAGCCCATGACTGCCACACTCATATTCTCCACGCCCGCATATTTGCCACGCCATACCGGCATCTGGTTGCGCAGGTAAGTCTGGATCTGCATCGCCAACTCTTGAAAGTAAGTAGATGTCGTGCGGCCACAACCCGGGCAAGCAGTCACCAACGGCGTAAATGAACGGATACCCATGGTTTGCAGAATTTCCTGCGCTACCACCACTTCTTTCGTGCGTGACTCATTCGGTTCCGGCGTTAAAGACACGCGAATCGTATTGCCAATGCCCTGCTGCAGACATAAAGCCAGCGCAGCCGTTGAAGCCACGATCCCTTTTGAGCCCATACCAGCTTCCGTTAATCCCAGATGCAATGGATAATCACAACGGCTGGCCAATTCGGTATAAACCTTGACCAGATCCTGCACATCACTGACTTTGCAGGAAATAATAATCTGATTCGGAGACAGACCCAATGCCACTGCCTGCTCTGCACTTTCCAATGCGGATTGGATCAGCGCTTCACGCATGAGAGCATCTGCGCTTAACGGTGTTGCGAGCTTGGCATTATCATCCATCATCTGCGCCATTTTGGCCTGATCCAGACTGCCCCAGTTCACACCGATACGCACTGCCTTTTTGTAATGAATGGCAGCTTCGATCATCGCCGCAAACTGTTCATCACGCTTCGAGCCCTTACCTACATTACCTGGATTAATACGATACTTCGCAAGCGCTTCAGCACAATCCGGATATTGTGCCAACAGTTTATGGCCGTTGTAGTGAAAATCACCGACCAAAGGCACGTTGCAACCTAAGACATCCAAGCCGCGACGGATATTAGCAACTTGTGCAGCAGCCTCAGGAGAATTCACCGTAATGCGCACAACCTCAGAACCAGCCTGCCATAGCTCATAAATCTGATTAATCGTCGCATTGGCATCTGCCGTATCGGTATTTGTCATGCTCTGCACGACAACAGGAGACGGGATAGTGCCATGCAGCCCACCGCCTACAGGCACGTGGCCGACCATGACCTGTAAAGTGTGACGTGGCTTAATTTGTATAGACAAACTCAACTGCTACTCCAACGTAATACGTGCAACGTTATCTTTAGTATTGGGGGCGAGATCAATATCCTTACCGCCAAAATTTAACTTGGTACCACTGGCATTACCTATCACCAGACTCAACGGTGGCGCGGCATTGATGGTTGCCAGATCACCGCTGCGTGACATTTTTTCATAAACCACCTTGCCGGATTTATCGGCCACACTGACCCATGTCTGCGCTGTAAAACTCATACTTAATGTTTTATCAGCCGGTTTAACCGGGCTAATAATTACTGGACTGGCAGTTACTGGACTGGCAGCAACCGGGCTGACAGTTACAGGAACCTGCATCTGCTGATTCACCGGTGGTGCCAATGGTTTTAAATCACTTTGTGTCACTGTATCTAACGGTTTCACATCAGCTGCAGCAATTGCAGGTTGTGTGGCAGCAGCATTAGGGTCCGCAGCCAGATCAGGTGCAACAGCATCACTTTCAGCCATACGCTGCGCTGCCGGCAGAGCAATTTCCGGTAATGGCTCAGTAGCCGCAGGCGCAGCTTCGTCAATCACTTCGGATGTTTTTTCAGCCGCTTCGCCCGACGATTTAGGCATATAGTCAACATAAAACAGCCATGCCAGCAAGAACAGCAGCACCAGAATACTGGCCAATATGTATTTCAGCCAAGGCTGGCTCTCTTTAGTAAGCTGCACAGGCCGCATTGATGAGCGGACAGCAATGACTTTATCAGACTCTGAAGACACGCTTTGGCGATAACTTGCAAGCAAGGGCTCCGCATCTATTTCCAGCAGTTTGGCGTAACTGCGGATAAAGCCTCGCGTAATCATGGCATCAGGCAACAAATCAAACTCACCCTGCTCCAGTGCATTAATTTGCTTCACGCTATAGCGCAAACTGTTTGATATATCCTGCTGCGTCAATTGTTTAGCAACGCGCGCTGCCTGCAAAACCTCGCCTAATGTTGCAGGCTGGCTTTGCGGTTGCTCATTAGCTACGCCTTGATCCATTTCCTGTAATTCAGCCATCACTAGTTCCCACTCGCCAATAACTTGGCCTGCTCAGAATCCGGGTATTGTCGACGCAACTGCAATGCGTAACTAGCCTCATCATTTTTAACACCCAATTTACGTGCAATCTGTATGGATAACCATAGATTCTCGGGGGTTGGCTGGCTTAACACTGCATTCTGCAATGTGGCTTTAGCCTTAGCGACCTCGTTACGTTTAAACTGGATTGACGCCAATTGATAAGCGGCTACCGCAGCTAATGGCTCCGCCTCTAATGCTTTCTGAAAGTAAATCTCGGCATTGACACTATCCTGCTTGCGCAGCGAACAGATGCCAGCATTCGTGTAGGCGATAGCTGGCGTCGCATATAAAGGGTTTTTCACTGCTGCCATAAACTCTTTAACCGATTCATCTATGCGGTTTCTGCTACATAAAAAACTGCCAAAATTATTATGTGACTCAGAGTTGTTTGGCTCAAGCTGCAATGCTTTTTTGAAGTTTTTTTCCGCAATACTATCCTCACCTAGCGCGGCATAAACCAAGCCCAGACCGTTATAAGCCAAACCAAAATCCGGGTCAATTTTTGTAGCGAGCGTAAATTCTTCCAAAGCGATGTCCAGCTGCCTTTGCTGAAAATACGCAGCGCCTAAATCCGTATGCGAACGGGCGCGCTCTTTTAAGTTTTTGCCTTCGGTTTCCTGCTGCTGCTGGCTGGCGCAGCCCACAGCCAACATAGATACCAATGCAATTAAGCCTAATTTACTAAAACTCAACTTGTTAATACCTAAAGAAATTGAATCTATAAAACTGAACTTACCCTTATCATTGTTGCTCATGTAATCGCCTCAATTGGAATTCGCTTGGAACTACGTTTTGTTTTATCCAGCACTTTACCAGCTAACTGACCACATGCGGCATCAATGTCCTCACCGCGCGTTTTACGCACAGTCACAACATAACCAGCCTGCATCAGAATGTCACGGAACACCCTGACATGACTAGGTTTAGAGGTCTCATACCCACTATTAGGGAATGGATTGAAAGGAATCAGATTAAACTTGCAGGATACATTTTTCACCAGCTCAAGTAGCTGATGCGCGTGCTCGACCGTGTCATTGACACCGTCCAGCATCACATATTCAAACGTCACAAAATCACGCGGCGCTTTTTCCAGATAACGGTTACATGCCGCCATTAACTCTTTAAGCGGATACTTCTTATTGATTGGTACGATCACATCGCGCAGCGCGTCATTCGGCGCATGCAGCGACACAGCAAGCGCTACTGGACAATCCTCTTTCAGGCGATCCATGGCCGGCACCAGCCCGCTGGTTGAAAGCGTTACGCGGCGACGACTCAAACCATAGGCGCTGTCATCCAGCATAATCTGCATTGCAGTAACTACATTATCGTAGTTAGCCAGTGGCTCACCCATCCCCATCATCACGACATTACTGATAATGCGCTCGCCTGGCGGCAGCAGGTCGTAACCGGCTTCCTGACGCAGTGAATGATCAGCAATCGCCAGCTGGCCAATAATTTCAGACACACTCAGGTTGCGATTAAAACCCTGACGACCGGTGGAGCAGAATGTACATTCCAGCGCACAACCCACCTGACTGGACACACAAAGCGTACCGCGGTCATCTTCAGGGATAAACACCGTTTCAATGCTATTGGCAGCGTCGGCGCCAATCAGCCATTTACGGGTTCCATCATTGGATACTTGTTCATGCTGCACGGTAGGCAGAGTAATCTCTGCCTCTTTTGCAAGTTTATCGCGCAGGCTTTTAGCAATATCAGTCATCTGCTCAAAATCATGCACGCCGAAATGATGCATCCAGCGCATCAACTGCTTGGCGCGGAAAGGTTTTTCACCATGTTCTACGAACCATTGCGCGAGCTGTTGCTGATTAAAATTGAGTAGATTGACCAAAATTATTTTTACCTTAAATATTTCTAAATAATTCAAACTTTACCCGTTAAGGGCATCCCCACCAATCTAAGCAGCTAAAGCTGCAAGATTGGTGCGATATATTAGGCTAGGCGCGAACAAAAAATGATGACGCAGCATACAAGCAGTATGTAAGGAAATCATTTTTTGTAAGCAACGACGCATAATGACGAAAATTGAATTATTAACCGAAGAAGTATTTGATTTCGATTGCTGCGTTCTCAGCAGAATCAGAACCATGCACTGCGTTAGCATCAATGCTTTCAGCAAAGTCAGCACGGATAGTGCCTGGAGCCGCTTCTTTAGGGTTTGTAGCACCCATCAGGTCACGGTTCACTTGCACAGCGTTTTCGCCTTCCAGAGCTTGAATCATCACTGGGCCTGAAATCATGAATTTAACCAGGTCATTAAAGAAAGGACGCTCTTTGTGCACTGCGTAGAAGCCTTCAGCTTCAGCTTGTGTCAATTGTGCCATTTTTGCAGCAACAATTTTCAAGCCAGCGTTTTCAAAACGTGTGTAAATTTTACCGATAACATTTTTTGCAACTGCATCAGGTTTGATGATAGAAAGCGTACGTTGAACTGCCATAACTACTCCATTAAATTAACTTATTGAAAAGACCGATAAAATACCATTTTTAGCACTTAAAATAAACCAACTTTTACGATTAGTTTTTAAGAAAACAGGTTTAGAATATGCGACCTATGTGGCAAAATTACCATCGACATGAACAATCAAAACCTTAAAGCTGCCCCAGCCAATGCCACCTGTCCTGCGTGTGGCTTGCTCTGTGATGATATTACTTTAAATGCAAATCCTGCATTATCAGTGCAAAACGGTTGCACTAAAGGCATTCGTTTTTTTGAAAATGCTTTCAATACATCAGTATCCGCTAGCCCTCTGTTGAACGGAAAACCAGCCAATCTGGAAACAGCAATCCACGCCGCCGCAGAAATTCTAAGTAACAGCAGCCAAGCTTTATTTGCAGGTCTGGGTACTGAAGTGCGCGGCATGCGGGCAGTATTGAACCTTGCAAAAAAAACCAACGCCACGCTGGATCATATGCACAGTGAATCTACTGTAAGTAATACACGTACCATGCAAAACAGCGGCTGGCTTACAACCACACTCGCTGAAATCAAAAACCGTGCAGATGTAATTTTGTCTATTGGAACTGACATCACCAGCACGCACCCGCGTTTTTTTGAGAAACTGGCGTGGAATGCTGACAATCTTTTTGATAAACCAACGCCGGAACTGATTTTCCTGGGAGCGCCCGAAGCAAGCGCAAAAGTGAATATTGCGCCAGACGGCAAAGAACCGACCATCATCCCCGCCGCCACCTCACAGCTGCCGGAAGTCATCAATGCGCTGAACACGCTGCTGAATGGCAAGAAAATAAATGTCGAGACGGTGGCAGGCATCCCTACAGATACGTTAATGGCTTTGATAGAGAAATTAAAAACTGCCAAATACGCAGTGATCGTGTGGTCAGCCAGCGCCTTAAAAATCCCGCATGCAGAACTAGTCATTCAAAGCATAGTGCAGCTCATCAACAAGCTCAATGAAAACTCACGTGCAGCCGGTCTGCCGCTTAACTCCGGTGACGGCGACAGCTCAGTAAATAATGTCAGCACCTGGCTTAGCGGTTATCCGACCAGGAGCCGCTTCAACAATGGCATACCAGAGTATGACACTTATCACTTTTCGACTAAAAAACAACTGGCAAGCTGCGATGCCCTGCTGTGGGTCAGCACATTCAACCCGCACCCGATACCTGACACGCAGGCACCTGTTATTGTAATCGGCCACCCGGATACCCAATTCGAACGCATGCCGGATGTATTTATCCCGGTGGGCATACCCGGTGTTGACCATAGCGGCCAGATGTTCCGCATGGATAGCTCAATTACACTGCCGCTGAAAAAACTACGCGACACCAACCTACCCAGCTTGAGTGAAGTCATAGGCAAAATTGAAGCAACACTTTCAAACAGAACAATAAATGGCACTGCAACATGATTACCTTACTTAAAAACGGCAGAATCTACGATCCGGCGCACAGCAGAGATGGCGTAGTTGCAGACATTTACATCCGCGATGGACGCATCGTCGCAAAACCGGCAGACAGTGAAAAAATTGATCAGACCTTTGATTTAAGCGGCAAAGTAGTCATGGCGGGGGCGATTGACATGCATAGCCATATTGGCGGCGGCAAAGTGAATATTGCGCGCATGATGCTGCCCGAATATCAAAGTCAATATCAACAAAAGCTGCAGCAGGAACTCAAAGGCCTGAGCGAGCCTGAAGCGCACATCTGCACGCCGCATTGCAGCCATCACGCAACGCCCAGCACGACCGATACCGGTTTCCGCTATATTGAAATGGGATACACGGCTGCATTCGAACCCGCCATTTCACCGGTCAATGCACGTCAGGCGCATTTGGAAATGGGCGATACGCCAATGATCGACAAAGGCGGCTACGCCATGCTCGGCAATGATGACTATTTCCTGCGCCTACTTGCAGAAAAAAAAGATCAGAAAGCCATCAACGACTACGTAGCGTGGATACTGCATGCGACACAGGCCATCGGCATCAAGGTCGTGAATCCGGGCGGCATCAATGCTTTTAAATTCAACCAGCGCAGACTGGATCTGGATGAAAATAATGTGCACTATCAGGTCAGCCCGCGTGAAATTCTGCAAAGCCTGAGCCGCGCCGTGCATGACCTCGGCATTGCCAAGCCGCTGCACGTGCACTGCAACAACCTGGGCGCAGCAGGCAACTTTGCCACGACTTTAGACACTATGAGTGCCAGCAGCGGTCTACCGATGCACCTTACGCACATCCAGTTCCACAGCTACGGCACCGAGGGTGACAAAAAATTCTCATCCGCTGCGGCACAGATTGCAGAAGCGCTGAACAAAAACAAGCACATCACCGCCGACGTCGGGCAGATTCTGTTCGGGCAAACTGTCACTGCATCCGGCGATGCCATGATGCAGCACCTGAACGCCAAGC
This sequence comes from uncultured Methylotenera sp., assembly GCA_964622195.1. Lineage (GTDB taxonomy): Bacteria > Pseudomonadota > Gammaproteobacteria > Burkholderiales > Methylophilaceae > Methylotenera. Next base: position 79,288 of record CAZUOQ010000006.1, read on the forward strand.
ATGCCAACCCGAAAAAATCGGTGATCATGGATATTGAATGTGATGCAGGCTGTGGCGTACTGCCTTTCAAATACCGTGACCAGAATTATGTAAACGCCTTGCAATGGGCAATCGGCCTGGAACTGTTCCTCTCGGTGGAAGACCCATGGCGCATCTTCTTAACCACCGACCACCCGAACGGCGCACCTTTCACGAGCTATCCGCACCTGATTCGCCTGCTCATGGACAAAACCTTCCGCAATGAAGCCTTTGCCAAACTGAATCTGGATGCGCAGGCCATGAGCAATTTAACATCATTGGACCGCGAATATAGCCTGTACGAAATCGCCATCATGACCCGTGCCGGTGCCGGCAAGCTGATCGGCCTGCATGACCGCGGGCATCTTGGGATCGGTGCTGCGGCAGATATTACGGTGTATACCGACCAGGCAGACCGTGAAGCCATGTTCGCCAAACCGGATTATGTATTCAAGAACGGTGAACTGGTTGTCAAAAATGGCAGCGTGGTAAAAGTGGTCTGGGGCGTCACACACACTGCGAAACCTGCGTTTGATATGAGTGTGGAAAAAGACCTCAAAGACTACTTCGACCGCTACCAGACTATGCAGCTGGATAACTTTAAAATCAGTAATGATGAGATCAGCAGCGATGGACGCGGCCAGGTTGTCACGCATCAAAACAATAAGGAATAAACAATGAGCAGACTATACGGTGATCAGCACCGCAAATTCCAGGATGAATTCGGCACGCGCAAAATGGCGGACCGCGTCGAAGAAATTGCCTGTAAAACCGAATTTGACGATGAAGCCAAAGACTTTATTGAGCACATGGATATGTTCTTTTTATCTACAGTCGATCACCAGGGCCGCCCTACCGTATCCTACAAAGGCGGTGACGCCGGTTTTGTAAGGGTCATAGACAGCAAGACGCTGGTTTTCCCGAGCTATGACGGCAATGGCATGTTTTTCTCCATGGGCAACATCAGCACCAATCCGCAGGTCGGCCTGCTGTTTATCTCATTCGAAACCCCGCATCGCATCCGCGTACAGGGCACAGCTACGATTTCCCGCACAGACCCATTGATGCAGGAATACAAAGAAGCAGAATTTATTGTACGTGTGACATTATCCGAGTTATGGCAGAACTGCCCGCGCTATATTCATCAGCGCACAAAGATACGTGACTCCCGGTATGTACCCAGGGCCGAATGTGAAACACCGGTGGCAGAATGGAAACGCATCGACCTCATGCAGGACGTCATTCCGGAAGCTGACCTCAAAAAAGTAGAAAAAACCGGCACCATTCAGATTGAGGAATGGATAGAAAAAATCAAAACCGGCAGCCCGGAAGCTTAATTACACTATGCTCATTAATGATATACAAATCGACGATACCTTTGCCGAAGCATTCAATATGCGCGGCACACGGGTCATTATTACTGCCCAAAACCATAAATGGGCTTATCACGCCGCGAATGCGATGACCGGCTTTGCCACATCAGTCATCGGCTGCGGTGTCGAGGCCGGCATTGAGCGTGAAATGACCGCTGATGAAACACCGGACGGCAGACCCGGTGTCGCTGTGCTGATGTTTGCCATGGGCAGCAAAGTGCTCATGCAGCAGCTCGAAACACGCATGGGGCAATGCATACTGACGTGCCCTACCGCAGCGGCATTTTCCGGCATTGAAAGTGAAGACATGATTAGCCTGGGCAAACACTTGCGCTACTTCGGTGACGGCTACCAGACTTCGAAACTGATCGCCGGTAAACGTTACTGGCGCATTCCGGTCATGGATGGCGAGTTCCTGACCGAAGAGACCACAGGTATGGTACGCGCCATCGGCGGCGGCAATTTCCTGATTCTGGCAACTTCGCAGCCGGCGGCTTTGGCTGCAGCTGAAACCGCAATTGAAGCCATGAAAAAAGTACCCAATGTCATCATGCCATTTCCCGGCGGCGTAGTACGCTCCGGCTCCAAGGTCGGCAGCAAGTACAAAACCATGTTCGCCTCCAGCAATGATGCCTTTTGCCCAACGCTTAAAGGCGTGACCAAAAGCGAATTATCACCGGACATTGAAAGTGTCATGGAAATCGTGATCGACGGCCTGACCTTTGATGACATCGCACTCTCCATGAAAGTCGGCATTGAAGCCATTTGCGCACTTGGCGCAAACAGTGGAGTGAAACGCATCTCTGCCGGTAACTATGGCGGCAAGCTGGGCCCGCATTTATTCAAACTACACGATATTCTGAAAGGTGGCGGGCTATGAGTGCGTTAACCTTTACCTTGAAACAAAACCTGCAGCAAAGCATTAATTGCAGCGCTTTAACGCCGGATAACCTGGCCGGAAAAACTGCTGCTGAAATCGGCAGTATTAAACTAAACACCGGCAAACATCTATTACCGGTCGCTGACATTTTTGACATCAGCGGCAGCGATACACAGCAGCTTTGCTTTAACAATGCCTCTGCCAAACTTGATTATATCGGCGCCAACATGACTTCCGGCAGCATTACTGTCGAGGGAGATGCCGGGGCATACCTTGGTTTTGGTATGAAAAGCGGTGAAATACACTGCAAAGGCAACACGGCAGCATTTGCCGCTTGCAGCATGCGCGGCGGATTGTTAAAAATTGATGGCAATACCGGTGATTTTTTAGGCGCCGGTTCAGAAGGCTCACGCAAAGGCATGCTGGGCGGTACCGTGATTGTAAAAGGCAATGCCGGTGACCGCGCTGGCGACCAGATGCGACGCGGCTTGATCCTGATTGAAGGCAATGTTGGCGATTATTGCGGCAGCCGCATGGTTGCAGGCACGATTGGCGTACTGGGCAGCACAGGCGCCTACACCGGCTTTAATATGCACCGTGGTACTTTATTATTGAAGAATCAGCCGAAATTACATGTTTCGATGCAGGATTGCGGCACGCATACATTGCCATTCCTGAACTTGCTATTCAAATCGTTCTTAAAATACGACACTGAATTCAGCAAACTGAGCAAGCAGCGCGTACAGCGTTTTGTAGGCGATACGGCTTACAATGGCAACGGTGAGATACTGGTTTTAAGCGCTTGATTGTAAATACAAAACCCTAAACACAAATCCCATGGTATCACTGGCAGCTCTGTTAAAATAGCAATTTAAACGTTTATCAAGATTAATTATGTCCAAGTATTTAACCGCCGCACTTTATAAATTTGTCGGCCTGCCCAATTTCAAAGACTTGCAGTCACCAATACTGGATGCATGCAAAACACACAACATCAAGGGTACGCTATTGCTGGCTGAAGAAGGCATTAACGGCACCATTGCGGGCTTACCGGACGATATACACGCAGTATTAAACTATTTGCGTACCGACCCGCTATTCGCAGGTAAATTTGCTGATTTGGAACATAAGGAATCTTATGCGGATGAACACCCGTTCTACCGCATGAAAGTAAAACTCAAAAAAGAAATTGTGACGCTCGGCGTACCCGGAGTAAGCCCGACGAAAAAAGTAGGTACCTACGTCAAGCCCGAAGACTGGAATGCACTGATCTCTGACCCCGATGTAGTGCTGATTGATACGCGCAATGATTACGAAGTGGGCATCGGCACGTTCAAGGGCGCCATCGACCCTAAAACCACCACATTCAGGGAGTTTCCTGAATATGTCGCAGAGCATTTCGATAAAACCAAACACAAAAAAGTCGCCATGTTCTGCACCGGCGGCATTCGCTGCGAGAAAGCTTCATCCTACATGATGGATCAAGGCTTTGAAGAGGTATACCACCTGCAGGGCGGCATTCTGAAATACCTGGAGACCATCCCCGAAGCCGAAAGCATGTGGCAGGGCGAGTGCTTTGTATTTGACCAGCGCGTTGCGGTAAAACACAACCTGCAAGTTGGCGAGTTTGACCAATGCTATGCGTGCCGTCACCCGCTCTCCCCGGAAGAAATGAAAAGCGAGCAGTACGAGCCTGGCATTTCTTGTCCGCACTGCTACGATAAAGTTTCTGAAGAAAAACGTACCCGACTAAAAGAACGACAGAAGCAGATACAGTTAGCAAAACAGCGCGGCGCCGCCCATATCGGCGAGGCTGCTGAAGTACTGAAGAAGCATAAAAAGAGTCATCAGGATGCAGAAGACTGAGTACCGAAACACTGGGCACCGAACTACTGATTAAGAGAGTTGATTTTGCACAACACGCTTCATATCGCAACTTTTAACATCCATAAAGGTGTCACCCACTTCAACGCGCGTTTTTCGCTGCATCATCAACGCGAGCTTTTACGCAAACTGCATGCAGATGTGGTTTTCTTGCAAGAAGTGCGCGATGAGCATGCTGATCACAGCAAGCGCTTTGCAGCATGGCCGGATGCCGGGCAGATTGAATTTCTAGCAGATGCAATCTGGTCGGACTATGCCTACGGCAAAAATTCAGTCTATCCGGCTGGTCACCACGGCAACGCCCTGCTCTCCAAATTTCCGATCATCAAAACCACCAATACAGATATTTCCGCTCACGCCACTGAAGAACGCGGCATGCTGCATAGCGTGATTGATGTTCCTCGGTGGGAAAAACCCTTGCATGCCATTTGCGTACATTTAGGCTTGTTTGCGCGCTGGCGACGCCAGCAATTGCTTGCCGTGACAGATTACATCAAACAGCATATACCACCAGACGAGCCACTGATTGTTGCTGGTGACTTTAACGATTGGGGCACACGTTCCGGCAGGATATTTGCCGAGAATGCACAATTGCACGAAGTGTTCGAGCACCATGCCGGCAAACCGGCACGCAGTTTTCCTTCATGGTTACCGATATTAAGGCTGGATCGGATTTATACACGCGGGTTTCAGGTAAAACACGTTGAAGTGCACTCTGGGCCACGTTTCGTAAAAGTTTCTGACCATGCTTTGCTGTCTGCAACATTAACCAGAGTTGTCTAGCGATCATGCGCTTCTTTAGCGGAAACGATATCAAACTACTGCGCAACGGCTTTGAATATTTTCCTGCGCTGGAACAGGCGATTCAAAACGCCAAAACTGAAATTTACCTGCAAGCCTATATTTATGAACACGACATCACTGGTATTCGCATTGGCAATGCATTAATGCAGGCGGTACAGCGTGGAGTCAGTGTCAACATACTGCTCGACGGATTCGGCTCCCAATATTTACCCAAACGCTACGTACAGACATTGCGCGATGCCGGGGTAAAACTGATGTTTTACCGGCCTAAAATATCCCCCTGGACCTTAAAGAAAAACCGCTTACGCCGCCTGCACAGCAAGGTCACAGTGATTGATGGCAGCATTGCTTTTGTCGGCGGCATCAACATTATCGATGACAATAACTCACCGAACCAGATACCGCCAAGAATCGATTACGCTGTGCGTATCGAAGGCAATCTGTTGCCGGCGATCAGCGCCAGTGTCCATAAGCTGTGGCGGCGCCTGCAACTCATGCACTTGCATAGCCTGTATGTGCCGCCGATTAAAGAGCTGCATCACCGGTATCACGGCACCAGCAACATCAAAGCCGCATTTGTCATCCGCGACAATATTCTGCACCGGCATGATATTGAAAATGCGTATTTACGTGCGATCAGAACTGCCAGCTCGGAAATTCTGATCGCAAATGCCTATTTCATTCCCGGCAGAAAATTCCGCAAAGCACTGATTGATGCTGCCAAACGCGGCATTAAAGTCAGGTTGCTGCTGCAAGGCCGTAAAGAGTACTTCTTGATGTTCGCAACCCACGCTTTCTATAATGAATTTCTGAATAACGGCATCGAGGTTTACGAATACCGCAAAAGCTTTATGCACAGCAAAGTCGCGGTGATTGATACGTTCTGGACTACCATCGGCTCCTCAAATATTGACCCGTTCAGCCTGCTGCTGGCACGTGAAGCCAACATCATCATTCAGGACAAGGCGTTTGCCACCGAACTGCGTACGGATATTGAATTCCTGATTCAGGATGGCGGGGTCAAAATCACGCCGCAGGAATGGGTAAAAGCCAGTATGATCAAGCGCGTGGCCTCCTGGGTTGCCTATGGTGCTGTACGCCTGTTTTTAGGCGTGATCGGTCATAAACATGAGCATTAATCTGGACACTTCTTATCATGCAAACAACAACTCAGGCAGCATTGATATGGCGGAATGGGCAGCCCTACTCCACGGCATTCGATGATGTGTATTTTTCCAGTGATGACGGCTTACTGGAAACCGAATATGTGTTCATTCAAGGCAATGCACTCATCAGCAGATGGCAATCATTGGCCGACAGCAGCTTTAGCATTCTGGAAACCGGCTTCGGTACCGGCCTGAACTTTTTATGCGCCTGCAAAGCCTGGCTTGAGCATGCCCCTGCAAACGCAATGCTGCACTTTACCAGTGTTGAAAAATACCCGCTGAATCCTACGGATATGCATAAAGCACTACAGCACTGGCCTGCACTGCAACCTATCGCCGACACACTGCTCACCCAATATGAAACCCTGCTGAATACAGGCACCACAACGCTTTTCAACAATCGCATCAGGTTGCAAGTGTTATTCGGTGATGCGACTGAATGCCTGTCCAAAATTAACACAAAAGCCGACGCATGGTTTCTGGATGGCTTTGCGCCATCAAAGAACCCGCAAATGTGGCAGCCGGCACTATTTGAACAAATGGCGAGACTTTCACATTCAGAAACCACGTTTGCTACTTTCACCAGTGCCGGTGTCGTCAGGCGCGGGCTTGCAGCCGCAGGTTTCAAGGTGAATAAACAGCCGGGCTTTGGTAAAAAACGTGAAATGATCAGTGGCTATTTCATGGGCAGCAATCATGGCGGCTAACAGCGCGATTGTCATCGGTGCCGGCATTGCAGGCTGCAGCACAGCCTATGCACTGGCGCAGCGCGGCATCAAGGTAACGCTGCTGGAGCGCAACCCGGACATTGCCAGCGCAGCCTCCGGCAATCCAATCGCCATGCTTTATCCACGATTAAGCGGTGACGATACCGGCAGCGAATTTGCCTTAACCGCTTACCTGTATAGTCTGCAGCTATACAAATCACTGCATCTGCCACCTGCAGATTTTGACTGCTGCGGCATGCTGCAGTTGGGCTTTAATGCAAAAGAACTGGTACGTATCCGGAAAGTATCCGCACAACACCATGCCAGTGAGATTCTGCAATATGTGAATAAACACGAAGCGAGCAAGCTTGCCGGCACCAGCATTGAACATGACGCACTCTATTTACCCGGTACTGCCTGGGTGAATCCGCAACGCTTGTGCCAACGCTTAAGCCAGCACCAGAACATCCATACGCTTACACTCAGCAAGGTAAGCAAGGTGCTGAAAGTAGAAGACTTTTTTGAAGTTCACACCAATCAAGGTGCTGTTCTAACAGCAGGGATTGTTGTGATTGCCAATGCGAACGATGCCCGCGACCTTTGCCCAGACCTGCCAATCGACACGCAAGCCGTGCGCGGCCAAGTCAGCCTGGTCAGGGCTACAGAATCGAGCAGGACTCTGCAAAAAATCGTGTGCAGTGATGGCTATTTCAGCCCGGCTGCATATCAAAAAGACTCAGAACAATTGCATTGCCTGGGGGCAACTTTCTCCAATATCGCCGCCACTGAAAACACGCAAAGTGAGTTAACGATAACAGCACAAGACCATGAAGCTAATCTGCAAAAACTGAACAATATTTCCAGCAACTTATATACAGACCTGCAAAACAACATCGTAGGTGGCCGGGTATCCATGCGCTGCACAGCGACTGATTACTGGCCGCTGGCCGGACAGCTGATAGACGCTAAGGCGCTAAAAACGAACCCACCGCGTCCCAGCGCAGATATAAACGCACTGCCATGGGTAGATGGCTTATATATGAATATCGCACATGGCAGCAAAGGCTTTACCACAGCGCCTTTGTGCGGCGAGCTTATCGCATGCATAGCAAGCAATCAGGCCTTGCCGGTTTCAGGAGAACTCGCAGGTTTACTCAACCCCAACCGGTTTTTATTAAAGGAAATGGGACTGAAACGCTTGGCAAAAATGGTTCTGGGTTAAAATTGAACCATGTCACAAACACAATATTTAGCCGCACAATATTTAACCGCACTTTCACACCATCGCGCAGGCGAGTTAGCGCAAGCAGAGTCACTTTACCAGCAGGTACTCAACGCCAACCCCAAACATGCAGATGCGCTGCATATGCTGGGCGTAGTCTACTACCAGACTAATCGTGCTGAACAAGCTGTTAATTTGATTTCACAAGCGCTGGCGATCAATCCCAAAAACACGGATTACCTGAATCACTATGCGCTGAGCCTGCGTGCTGCCAACCAGCCGGAGGCTGCCGTCAAAAGCTTTCAGCAGGCCGTTTTGCTGCAGCCAAAAGACCTCGATATCCAGTTCAACCTGGCCAACACCCTGCTTACTCTGAATCGTTATGAAGAAGCCACCGGCTACTACCGGCGCATACTGCGCGTAATGCCCAAGAGTGACGATGTGCGTGAAGCCCTGTGCCATTGCCTGACCTCACTGGGTAATCAGGCGCATATGATAGGAAACTTTATACAGGCCGAGGCCTGCTTTGAAGAATCGCTGCAATTTAATAAGCAAGATGCGGCTATTTACTACAACCTCGGCAATGCCCAGCGCGAACTCGGTAAACCGGCCGAGGCAGCCAAACAATATGCCCAGGCCATTCAACTTGCACCAGATGATGCAGATATTTATAACAATCTCGGCAACGTACAGCGTGAGTTGGGCCAGCTAGATCTCGCAATTGCCAGCTACCAGAAAGCGCTGGCGCTGAATCCGCAGCTTTACCATGCCAAGGTGCATCTGGTGCACCAGAAACAGCATATCTGCGACTGGCATGGCCTGGCTGATGACATCACCGTGATACGCAGCTGGGTAAGCACCCAGCCGCAAGCGCAGGTATCGCCGTTTGCATTTCTGGCCATGCCCGGCACCACTGCGGCAGAGCAAAAGCTGTGTGCAGATAACTGGGTAAAAAACCGCTATGCATCACTGATGGAGCCCGGCAGGCAATCAGGTTTTTCTGCACAGAAAAAACCCGCCGGGAAAAGAATCAAGATCGGCTACATGTCAGCCGATTTCAGGCTGCATCCACTCGCATTCCTGATCAGTGAGCTGCTGGAACTGCATGACCGCAGCCAATTTGAAATCATCGGTTTTTCTTACGGCGCGGATGATAAAACCGAAGCCAGAAAACGCATTGAAAAAGCCTTTGATACGTTTTATGATATTCGCCGCCTGCCGGATACCGATGCAGCGAAATTGATCCATGACTGCGGCATCGATATCCTCGTCGACCTGACCGGTTTCACGCAAAACAGCCGCTGCGGCATTGTCGCCCTGCGCCCTGCTCCTGTCAGCGTCAGCTGGCTGGGCTTCCCGGGGACGATGGGTAGTTTTACAGGGGATAGCCTTATCGAGAGCGGCATAAATGGCAAACCACTGTTTGATTACCTACTGACTGATAATTTCATCACGCCAGCGAACGCCGCCTGCAATTACGCTGAACAGCTGGCGCTACTACCCCACAGTTACCAGCCCAATGACCGCAAACGCCCGGTGGCAAAAACACCATCCCGCGCCGAATGCGGCCTCCCTGACAATGCCTTTGTATTCTGCTGCTTCAACCAGACATTCAAGATTACAGAAGATTTTTTCAACTGCTGGATGCGCCTGCTCAAAGCCACGCCGGATAGCGTGTTATGGCTGCTGGAATGCAACCGCTGGGCAAAACAGAACCTGATTGAACAAGCTGCACTGCATGGCATCACCAGTCAGCGCCTGATCTTTGCACCACGCGTTTCAATTGCAGAACATCTGGCACGGCATGCACATGCCGATTTATTCCTCGACACCCTGCCCTACAACGCACACACCACCTGCAGCGACGCATTATGGATGGGTTTGCCGGTACTGACCTGCGTGGGCGACACCTTCGCCTCACGCGTAGCGGGCAGTTTGCTTAAAGCAGCAGGCTTAGACGAACTGATTACCTGCACGCTTGCAGACTATGAAAACAAAGCACTATCACTAGCTACAAACCCGCAGGTACTCGTTAGCATGAAGCAAAAACTATTGAGTGAAAAAATGACTTCGGATTTATTTGATACCGCCAGCTTCACCAAATCGCTAGAGGCTATTTACAAAAATATTCAGGTGAATCATCTTAACCAGAACCCAAACGTCTGAAAGCAAACTTTTAACTCTATTGACGTATTCATGAATACATTTTAGGCTGCACTAAAAACTAACTTACAATCATCGAACATGATAGCTGCGTCTCTATATTAATATTTCAATATAGTAACCAAGAAACAATAAAACTAAGAAAAGATAAGGGGTTCCAGCCATGCAACTTGAAATATCAATTATTAATATAGATATCCATAAATCTCTATAACCACTGCTATTCCTCGTAGGCACAAACCATGACCACTTCTCCTCAAATCGCAATCGTTCACATCGACTCAATTCCGGAAGAAGTTTTCTCAGAGTTTGTACAAACAATTTCTACCGAACACTTGAAGCTTGATATTGAATCACGCGAGGATGGGAAAATTTACGCCGGGTTGGAGTGGCTAATCCCTACGGCAGTCATCATCTATATCGGGAAGTCATACTTCGATGGATTCTTAAAAGAAATGGGGAAAGATCACTACAACCTACTAAAGGCCGGATTTAAAGTGCTTAGAGAGAAACTTTTAGGGCCGACCACGCCACAAATGGCTGTGGTGTCGAGCGCAGGAAAAAAGTCTCCGAACCAGCCGTACTCACTTGTCTATTCCATCATGGCTGAGGGTAATGGCAATTTGCGTTTCAAGCTCCTTATTCAGCGCGAAGTTTCTGAACACGAGTACGACAAAATTCTTGACACATTTCTTGGATTTCTTGAGGCATATCATTCGCACGCCCCAGAAGCCGAATTTGTCGCGAATTTGGAAGCACCTAGAGCATCGGGAGGCATCGTTCTTCTGGCATTCAATCTGGAAACGAAGGCTCTCGAAGTCATCGACCCAATGCCGCAGAGACCAGAAAAAGAATTTTAACCCTGTGATCATCACGATCCTTGCGCATAAACCGCACAAGGCCGGTTACTTTCACGTTAACTGCATAGCCTCAATAATTACGTACACTTTTGTAATTCTTCAGCTGCCATGAATTCCATCGAAGCCTCAAAATACAAAATATCTGTCATGTCTCAGGATGAGTTATCGACAGCCATCAGTTGGGCTAGAAATGAGGGATGGAACCCCGGAGTTAATGATGCTGCAGCGTTTTATCAGGCCGACCCCACAGGCTTTCTGGCTGGAAAGTACAACGATCAAATCATTGCTACCATATCTGCTGTGAAATACGGTAACGACTTTGGGTTTATCGGGCTCTATATCGTAAAAGATACATTCAGGGGCAAAGGATTTGGATTCAAACTTTGGCAAGCTGCCATTGCCAGCTTGCCAGGCAGAAACATCGGCTTGGACGGCGTTCTGTCACAGCAGGATAATTACAAGAAATCAGGATTCAAGCTGGCGCACAGGAATATCAGGTTTGCCGGAAAATCAACAAAAAGCACTTTGCCAACTCGAGCAATCGCGGCTGAACATATCGCATTCAACGACATTGCAGCCTACGACAGCCAGTTCTTCCCGGCTGAAAGAAGCACTTTTCTAAAGCACTGGATCGCGCCGGAAAACTCGCAAACGCTGGTAATAACAGAAAATTCCAGAATTCTGGGTTATGGGTCTATTCGTGCCTGCGACCGAGGATTCAAGATTGGGCCGCTAAATGCTGAAAACAGTGATATAGCAGTCGAACTGTTTTTAGCCTTGACTGCAACAATACCTGAAGCATCCGAGATATTTCTGGATGTACCTGAGCTGAACAAAGCTGCGATCGCGCTTGCGCAAAAATTCGGCATGACGCCCGTTTTTGAGACAGCACGCATGTACACAAAAAGCTTTCCCAATCTGCCACTGGATAAGATATTCGGCATTACGACGTTCGAGCTGGGTTAGGCTGCCGCACCCTCAGCGCCGCCTACAATACGCTAAGTGATGCTAGCTTTGAGTACCGCAAATATCTGCTGCGTAGCGCATAAAATCTATGCTAAAGTCATGTTAACTTTAATGCACAGCGCATACTTTTAATGGCAGTGTGATAAAAATAAAGAGCTTTTCACATCAGAAAAATTGCTTAATTTCTTAACAAAAATATCAAAAAAACCGTCATTCCGGCGGAGGCCGGAATCCAGGCAAGGTGGTATTTAATTAATAATCTTAGCAAATGTAATGTAAAAAGAATCAATATAAAATGTCGACTCAAAAGAGAATAAGCATTTTCATTTGTACCATTTTATTTAAACATGCAGCCTGTCTGGATTCCGGCCTCCGCCGGAATGACGAAATTGACAGGCTTTTAGGTTAAAAAATACTTGGCGCAGAAGCCTCAAACAATAATACTTAAAGATAATTCCAGGATATTCATATGGCCGCAATTGATATTTCACCCGTTTTAAAATTCATGCTCGATAAAGGCGGTTCAGACCTGTTTTTCAGTACCGGCGCCAGCATTCATATTGAGATTGAAGGTGATACGGTTCCGATCAATAACCAGCCAATGGCGCCAGGCATGATCAAGGAGATTGCCTATTCACTCATGAGCGCAGACCAGATCAAGGAGTTTGAATCCACGCTGGAATGCAATTTCGCATTGAGTAAAAACGACATCGGTCGTTTTCGTGTGAATGTATTCAGGCAGCGCGGTGAAGTGGGTATGGTGATTCGCCATATTAAAACCGAGATTCCATCGATTGAGACCCTGGGCCTGCCTCCGGTACTCAAAGAGCTGATCCAGCGCAAGCGCGGCTTATTGCTGATCGTAGGCGCGACCGGCTCCGGCAAATCCACCACACTGGCTTCGATGATTGATTATCGCAACGAGACGACCAATGGTCATATCCTGACCCTTGAAGACCCGATTGAATTCGTGCATCCGCACAAAAAATCCGTGGTTGACCAGCGTGAAGTCGGTATTGATACCCTTTCGTTTGAGAATGGCCTCAAGAATGCGATGCGGCAGGCGCCGGACGTGATTCTGATTGGTGAGGTACGCGATATGGATGGCATGAAAAATGCGCTCGCCTATGCGGAAACCGGTCACTTATGCCTAGCTACCCTGCACGCAAACAACGCGAATCAGGCACTGGAACGCGTTATTTCGTTCTTTCCGGAAGATGGTCGTGCCGGCCTGCTGCTGGGTATGTCCATGAACCTGGTTGGCATTATCTCGCAGCGCCTGGTTCCGGGAAAACAAAGCAAGCGTGTTGCTGCTGCTGAAGTCATGATCAATACGCCTTATGTTGCCGAACTGATTCAGAAACAAAAAATGAGCGAAATCAAGGAGATCATGGCAGAAAATACCGATATCGGCATGCAGACTTTTGACCAGTCCCTGTTCAAACTATTTTCCAACGGCAAGATTGATGAAGACAATGCGCTGGCCAATGCAGACTCCCGCAATGACCTGTCACTGAAAATCCGTTTTGCTGCAGAAGGCAGCCGCGGCGGCTTCAGTGGCTGAATCAGCAAACGCAGAACTCACCGCTGTTACGCAGAAGACAGACTTCTGCGGAACAGCATCAGCGATAGTGTAAAGAAAACCATAGCGATCACGAACACGCTGACGAAACTGCCCCACACGACCTCGAACCCTGCCCCGCGATAAAGAATTGCCTGCGCCATACTCACAAAATGCGTGGTTGGCGCAGCCTCCATAACGAACTGCACGTAAATTGGCATACTCTCCCGTGGTGTAATGCCACCCGACAGCATCTCCAGCGGCAGTACGGTCAGAATCAGCAGCAGGCCGAGCTGCGGCATATTGCGCGCAACCGTGCCCATAAAAACGCCGATTGAAGTCACCGCCAGCAGGTGCAGCAAAGCCCCGCACATAAATAAAAGCACGGAACCCTGTATCGGTACATGCAGTATCCCCTGCACCATAAAATGCAGTGACAGCCAGGCTGCGACGAGCACCACCAGCCCCATCGACCATATTTTAGCCAGGATAATCTCGGCAGCATTGATCGGCATCACCATCAAATGCTCCAACGTGCCATGCTCACGCTCACGTATCAGCGCTGCGCCCGTGAGCATAATGCCGAGCATGGTAATGTTATTCATGATTTCCATGATGCTGCTGAACCAGGTGCTGCTTAAATTCGGGTTAAATTTAATATGCGGCACCAGGCTGATGGGTAATACAGCATCCTGCCGGAAGCCTTTTAAAAAGCCGGAAATCTCCCCATTCATGATATTTTGAATATAACCGGCCCCGATAAATGCCTGCGACATTCGGGTAGCATCGATGTTGACCTGAATATCAGGTGACCTGCCCGCCACGACGTCACGCTCAAAATCCGGCGGAATATTCACGACGAAAGTGTAAATGCCGGCATCCAGACCAGGATCAATATCAGCGTGCGTGATCATGACCGGCTTCTTGAAATAAGGCCCGTAAAACGCGCTGATCATGCGTGTGGAAAGGTTAGACTGGTCTTCATCGACAAAGGCTATCGGCGCATTGTGCAGTTCCTGCGAGGTTGCGGTTGAGCTGGCATAAATCGCCCCGGTAAACACCCAGATAATCAGCACCAGCATGATGCTGTCGTGCGCCAGGCTGCGCAGTTCTTTGATCCCCAGTCGATAGATGTTGAGCAGGTGACGCATGATTATTTCTCCTGCTTGCTGAGGAAAATCACGCTCAGCACGGTCAACACCGGAATAAATGCCGCGAGTGCCAGAAAATCAAAATAAAGGTCTTTAAACTCAAGGGCTTTGGTAAATAGGCCGCGGCTGATATTCAAAAAATACGTGGCAGGAAAAACCTGTCCGATATAAGCGCCAATACCGGTGAGTGAAGATACCGGATTAGTTAAACCGGAAAAACTCACCGTAGCCAGCAAGGTGGTAATTGCCGTGGCGCCCAGTGCTGCAATCTGCGTTTTGGTGAAAGCTGACATCAGCAAGCCTATGCCTGTCGTCACCGTCACGAAAATCAAAGCGGCAAAACTCAAAGTGAGCAAACTGCCTTTAAGCGGCACACCAAATACAAACACCGACAGTGCAACCAGGCCAAAGAAGCTGACCATGCTCACGCCAATATAAGGCAACTGCTTGCCCAGAAGAAACTCCAGCCGCGTGACCGGCGTAGCATAGAGATTGGTAATCGAACCCAGCTCTTTTTCACGCACGACACCGACTGCCATCAGGATCGAGGGGATAAAAACCAGCAATATCGGCATCACCGCCGGCACCATCGCATACAGGCTTTTAAAATCCTGGTTGTAACGATAGCGCATCTCGATATCGGCTGCTGCAATAGTGGTTTGTTTGCCATGGTGCTGTTTTGCAAGCTGCGTCAGGTAGTCATAATGCATGCCCTGTACATAACCCAGTATCGTTTCACCGCGGAACGGCATGGCACCGTCAACCCATACCCCTATTTCAGTAGCCCGGCCGCGCAAAATATCCTTGCCGAAATCAGGCGGAATTTCCAGCGCAACACTGACTTCCCCGCTCGACATGCGCAGGTCGAGTTCATTGCTGCTGCTGATCTCCGGCAACATGGTGAAATAACGAGACCCTGCAATATTCTGAATATAGTCTCGGCTTTGCGGCGTCTGGTCACGGTCGAGCACGGCAAAGCGCAGGTCTTCAACATCCATGCTGATGCCATAGCCCATCATAAACATGAGTAACACAGAACCCAGCAATGAAAACACCAGCCGTACCGGATCGCGCATGACTTCCAGCAGCTCACGGTAAGCGTAGCCAAACAGTCGACGCATACTGAATTTAGACGGCAGTGCAGCAGGTCTTTCCGGCATGACATCAACAACAGCACGTGATGCTGAAGTATCAATTCCTTCGCCAGTCGCCTGTTCAATATAATCAATAAAAGTATCTTCAAGCGAGGTTTTGTTGCGCTGCGCTATCAATGCCTGTGGTGAGTCACACGCCAGTACACGCCCGGCATGCATCAGCGAAACGCGGTCACAGCGTTCCCCTTCGTTCATGAAGTGCGTGGAAATAAAAATCGTGACGCCATCGTTGCGTGACAGATCCACCAGAAAGCTCCAGAATCGATCGCGCGCTACCGGATCCACGCCTGAAGTCGGCTCATCCAGAATCAGCATCTCAGGCTTATGTATCACGGCAACCGCCAGCGATAGCCGCTGACGAATACCTAAAGGCAGCGTTGCCGCCATCATGTCTCTATGCCCTGCCAGATCAAAACGGTCGACCATGTCCTGAACACGGTCTGCAATAGTATTTTGCGGCAAGTGAAACAGCTGCGCATGCAGCGCAAGGTTCTGCTCTACCGTCAACTCCCCATACAGGGAAAACCCCTGCGTCATGTAGCCGACCCGTTTTCGGGTTGCGAGGTCATGCGCTTTTGCCGGCTTACCAAATAGCCATGCTTGCCCCGCACTCGGCGGCAGCAGACCTGTGAGCATTTTCATCGTGGTCGTTTTACCGCAGCCATTGGAGCCAAGGAACCCGAAAATCTCGCCGCGGCTGATTTCAAAATCAACATGGTCAACTGCAATAAAACTGCCGAATTGCATGGTCAGGTTTTCAGCGCGGATTGCGGGTGAGGCGTCTGCCTGAACTTGCCGGGGTGGCACAATCAGCTCGTGATGATGCAGGCGTTTTTCTTCTGGCAGCAGCCTGATAAAAGCGGAATCCAGATTATCAGTGCCGGTTTGCGCAAGCAGCTGTTGAGGGCTGCCGGTCGCCAAGACCTTGCCGTTATCCATCGCCACCAGCCAGTCAAAACCGGAAGCTTCCTGCATGTAAGCCGTTGCAATGATCACACTCATGCCGGGTCGCCGCTCACGAATACGGTCAACCAAACGCCAGAATTGGCGTCTTGAGAGCGGGTCAACGCCAGTGGTGGGCTCATCCAGAATCAGTAAATCCGGGTCATGTATCAGTGCACAGCACAAGCCAAGTTTCTGTTTCATGCCGCCAGAGAGCTTGCCGGCCGGCCGGTCACGAAACGGGGCAAGACCGGTGCTTTCCAGCAGTTCGTCTATACGTGACTCACGTTCTGCGCGCCCCTGACCGAATAAACGCCCGAAAAACTCGACGTTCTCAAATACCGAAAGCGTCATATACAGGTTTTTGCCCAGCCCCTGCGGCATGTAGGCAATGCGGCTGCACACTGCCAGCCTATGGTTTTTATCGGCCATATCGCCATCCAGCGCATGCACTGTGCCAGACTGGATCTTACGAACGCCAGAGATCAGTGCCAACAGGCTTGATTTGCCAACACCATCCGGACCAATCAGCCCAACCGTGCAGCCTGCTGGAATTTCAAGATGAATATCATCGAGCGCCAATACATCGCCGTAACGCAGACTCACGCCACTCAGGCTGGCAACGGCGCGCTCACTCATTGTGCATACTTGCGGTCGACTAAAGGCGGCAGGTCTTCAGGCCAGGCGGCGCTGCTATCCAGGCGTACATAAGCAACACCGGGCAACCCGGTTTTAACACGCTTGGCATAGGCTTTCAGCAAGTCTTCCGGAATTTTGACTTTGATACGGAACATGAGCTTTTCACGCTCGGTACGTGTTTCAACCGATTTGGGGGTAAACTGCGCTTCAGGCGAAACAAAAGTAACGGTAGCCGGAATGGAAATATCCGGACGCACATCCAGCACAATTCGGGCATCAGTACCGATACTGACCCTGCCCGCTTGCGAAGTTGGCAGGAAAATTGTCATGTAAACATCGGTAATATCAAGCAGCGTCACAACATTACCGCCCGCACCCAGCACTTCACCCGGCTCTGCCAGCCGATACAGCACGCGTCCACTGATAGGCGCTGTTAATGCTGCTTCTTTAATATCCGCTTTTATTTTCTCAACCTTGGCTTCCGCTGCCTCAATGGCCGATTGCGCTTCGCTTATCGCCGCGACCGCCGCGTTAATCGCAGATTGTGCTTCATTCTGTTGAGACCTGGCAGCACGCACCGAAGCTGCCGCACTGGATTTCCTGGTTTTATCTACATCCAGCTTCTGCGGAGATACAAACCCTTTATCAATGAGCTGCTGGGTTCTTTGCAGGTCTTTATCGGTTAATGAGAGTTCGCTTTCGCGCTGGGCAAGCAAAGCGCTCGCTGCAGATTTTTCGCTTTGTCTCTGCGCGACATTTGCCTGTGCAATCGTCTTAACAACCTTAGCCCGCCTGACCTGTGCCTCGGCCTCATGCAAATCTGCCTCAAGCGCAGCGGTATCCATACGGGCAATGACCTGACCCGCAGTAACGTCATCGCCTTCACGTACCTTGAGTTCCAGCAGACGGCCACTGGTTTTAGTTGCGACATTGACACTTGTGGCTTCTATGCGGCCATTACCGGAAGCAAATGCTTCCGGCTCTTTGTCACGATGCAGATACTGCCAGTAATAAACGGCAGCAGCGAGAATAAGCAATGAACTTATTAAAAGTGCTATGCGACCAAAATGCTTTTTTGTCATGTAACCACCAATTAACAAATCAGCTTGTATTCTAACGCTGAGGGATCAACAATGGTGACTCAAAATAACAATGGCGACTGAAAATCAAGTTAAACTGGACAAACCTATATTCTCAGATTTTGCACACTTCCCAGAACTACCAAGGTTGCCACCATCAAAAATACCCAGGCGATGACACCGGCTGTGAGCACTGCACCGAACAACAGCATCGCATGACCGCGCTCTTTGATACGGAATACCGATGGAATACCGTAATAAATAAACCCGACTGTCGCCATTAATGCCATCGTTAGTGCAATCAAGCCAACCAGCATATCAGGGATAAGAAAAACAATAGGAACCAGCCACAAAGGCGTAGGAGCCACTGCCGCCAGCGTAAAGGCATCATGGTAACTGGGGTGTGCATCAGCGATTTCCGCCAACTGACGCAATATCAGGCCCATCAGCGGTACTGCTACCAATTCGACAACAAATAAAATCGTTGCAACGAGTAATAACTGGGGCTTGGATAAGACCGGCAGCAGATCAACTGCATAGTTTCCTGCTGCAAAATAAATAAACAAAGGCGGGATTAATGAAAGAGGCACCACATGCAACAAATACAACCTGTGCATTGAGTAATTGGCTTGCATCAGATGGCGCCAGCCTTTGGTAGGTACAAAAAACAGCCAAAATAAGTTCAACAGACTCATATACATTATCCTTTACGCAAAATATGGCAATCGGGCAATGTGTAAGCAACACAAATTATGTGCTGCTTACACTAGTATTTGTCTTTCTTAATTCCGAACCTGCTTGCAAGCACGCTTGCTTTAATAGTATTCACGGGTTTTGAAAGTTTGTAAATGAATTGTTAACGGCTTTTAAATAATACTCAAAAAAAATTTATCGGGCTGTATACCGCATGCGCAATGGCATCAGAAAACAATAGCAAAATACAATTTTTGGAAAATTTCTCACACAAACCAATCGCAGCAAGGCTTACGTGCAAAGATATGTAAAAAAAATTTCAGAAGTGTAAATAAATTGTAAAAAAAGTATTGCCATTCATGCTAAAACCAACTAAATTAGAGCTATTCCACGGATGTGGAGTGTAAATAACAAATTCTGATTCAATTCATTTTTGTTATTTTAATATTCTGAAGTAGTAAATTATTTGGAGATTCCTAATGCAAATCAACAAAATCAAGTTAGCACTTGGCTTAGTTGCAGGTATGACATTGG
>CAZUOQ010000007.1:0-98952 GCA_964622195.1 uncultured Methylotenera sp.
TTTTAATCCGTTTGTCGTGGGTTCGATCCCCGCACACCCTACCAAAATACAAAAGGCTTAGTCATTTTTGACTAAGCCTTTTTCTTTTGCGGTCGTTTTTGTCTTGATCAGCGCGTTAGAAATCTGGGTATTGGCAGTGTAAATGTCCAATTTTACGCTTTCATATTTCAGGGTCTGTCCTCTATTTTTTCACCTATTTTTTTCAAACATCATCGGACTCATTTGATTTATGAGACTGCTAGTTAATAATGGGTAACTGGGGTTTTAGATTTCAGAATCCCCCAAACTCTTCTATGTACACGGGGTTTGATATATTTTACCGCCAGTACTTTAAAACTTTCCCAAGGGTTGAAACGAAGCAAAGATAGCCAATGCAGCAGTAAACTGGGTAAATTGGAATAAGTTAACCAGTTATATCTGTTAGTTAATAATTCAACAACGTTCATTCTGGACGGATTTGCAAAAAAATATTCTATTGGTGTTGACTCACCTGAAATTGAATTAGTATCAAAAACGCTACCATTGATAAAGTACTCACGAACTCTGAGTGCAAAGTCATCTCTCATGTGTTGGGGATAGTTAATCCAGTCGTTGGGTCGCATATCAGCTTCAAAATAATAGCGCTTTTTGGTGCTGCTGCACTCAATGCAGGTGATGTTGCAAAAACCATGCGCACTTAGTGCTTTGCCTAATGCAGATAGTTCTGCAGAAATACGAGAGTCAATAGAATTTAAAGAGTAATAAACTTTCTCTTTGGATGGTCCATAGGGGCCATTAATGTTAGATATACTTTGACTGCAGCTGAAGCATATTAGCTCTCCATCTTGAAAAAAAGCTAACAAATCAATAAGACTGCCCTCAATATATTTTTGAATCAGAAGGGGTTGTTCCTTGAAGTGTGACGGAACATTGAAAATGTCAATTTCGCTATTCAGTCGAAATGTACCAATACCACCGCCAGAGTAATCAATTTTTAAAAGGGCGGGGTAACCAATACTTTTTACCTCTTCAGCCAGCGTTTCCCAACTTTCAAGTTTCTTGTAAGCTGGGGTAGTGATGTTAGCCAGTGATAAATATTCTGACAAAGCTATTTTTGAGCAAATATGCCTAAATCCCTCTTTATTACATACAGGTAGTAATTCAAGTTTCTCATCATCAGTAAGTGAGGAGTCTGTAATCAGTTTGAGTGCAACATCCCCCAGCGCGATAGTTAAATGATACTTACCTGCAAGTTGGGAAGCGAGTGAAGAGAACTGATCGGAGTTTTTAAAAAAGAATAGTTGTTTGATATTTCTGTATAGATAATGAAAACTGTCCGAAGACATCATATCTAAATCAAAACCAGACCGTTTTAATAGGTTTATCATTTCCGTATTGCGAAAACTTCGTTGGTCTGCAATCAGTAAGGCTCTAATTTTTTTCATCCATTTATTACTTACTTATTTAAAGCTTTATTCATTAATAGAGTTTTTGAGCAAAGCGCTCTGCGCATTGGTTAACAAGCATTTTAATCTCTCAATTTTTTGATTTGTAGGATTTTTCACCATTAGTTCGATTTTAATAATCGAGTTTTCCCTACAATTTTTTCTCACAAAAAGTGAGTAATGATGAGCATCTTGTATCCAGATATTTTACGTTTTGCGAGTAGTTTTTTAATCCAATGACGGTGTGAGCGCCGGCTCACGCTGATGCAGGCGCTAGTGTTTTAGTACTGTCTGCAATCAATAGCATGAAGCTGAATTATAGCCCCTCAAACTTTATGCGCGCGGCACAATCATTCTTCATACTTGAGTTTTAATTTGGATTCAGCTTTTTTATCATCAAGCGGTAAATATTCCAGCGCCTTTTCAATTTTGCTGCACAAAGTTTTGAGTATTTTGATGCGCGCGTAGTTTTTGTCGTTGGCTTCAACTAATGTCCATGGTGATGCCTCGGTGCTGGTGCGGTCTATCATATCGCAAATGGCCTGCTCATAGGCTTCCCATTTATCGCGGTTGCGCCAATCTTCATTGGTAATTTTAAAGCTTTTGTAGCCCGTTTTCTGACGGTCTTCAAAACGGCGTAGCTGTTCCTCTTTACTGATAGCCAGCCAGAATTTGACGACAATAATGTCATGGCGCACCAGCTGCGCTTCAAAGTCATTGATTTCACTGTAGGCGCGCATCCAGTCGTTTTCTGAGCAGAAACCTTCTACACGTTCGACGAGTACGCGGCCATACCAGGAGCGGTCAAAAATGGTAAAGCGCCCTTTACGTGGAATATGACGCCAGAAGCGCCATAAATAAGGTTGCGCACGTTCCTCTTCAGTTGGTGCGGCGATTGGTTTTACTTGATAATAGCGCGCATCCAGAGCCCCTGTAATGCGACGGATGCATCCGCCCTTGCCTGCGGCATCGTTGCCCTCGAATACAACGATCACAGTCATATCCTTGAATTTTGGATCTCTGGTCAGGTAGTTCAGCTTGCCTTGATACTTTTCCAACTCTTCTTTGTATTTTTTCTTTTCCAGAGACTTGCTTAAATCCAGCGCCTTAAGAATATGTATGTTATCCAGCGGGGGTAACAATGGTAGGGAACTTACTTTTTCAGGTTTTGCTTTTACCTGACTCAGGCGATTGTTGAGTGTTTCCAGAATAACTTTACCAACTGTGAGGCTACGGTAATGGGGATCTTCACCTTCAACAATAATCCATGGTGCAATTGCTGTGCTGGTATGACGAATCACACTTTCGTGTACAGTCTGAAATTTATCGTAGGCTTTAAAGTGCATCCAGTCACGATTGGTCACGCGCCATTTGGTGTTTGGATTTTTTTCCAGCGTTTTTAAGCGTTTTTCCTGTTTCTCCTTAGAGAGATGCAGCCAGAATTTAATGAGTACCGCACCTTCATTGTGCAGCATTTCTTCGAGGCGTCTGGCACGTTCCAGGCTTTGATCCAGGTCTGCAACGGTGCTGGTGCCAAGCACACGATTCAATATAGGCCAGGTGTACCAGGAACCCAGAAATACGCCAATTCTGCCCTTGGGCGGCAATGCGCGCCAGAAGCGCCACATCATCGGGCGGTCGAGTTCTTCATCGGAAGGTTCACCCATGCCATGCGTTTGAATATAGCGTGGATCCATCCACGCGTTGAGTAAATTGACGGTTTCTGTGCGGCCTGCACCATCCAGGCCGCCAACCAGGATAATGACCTGGAATTTTGCTTCCTTGGCCAAATTGATCTGTGCTTCCAATAAGGCTTCGCGCAGAATAGGGACTTCTGCTTCATAAGTCGCTTTATCAATTTTGTGACCTAGCTCAGCGGATTCAAACATGATGGTCGCCTTTGTTAATAAATCTGATTTTTTAATCTTGTCATGCCGGTAATGATCGGTTCTAAGCTTTGTAATGACCTGAATTATCTTATGACTATCTCAAAGCCTTAATGTCCAGGTTTTAAAAGCTTCTCAAAACTGTTAACAGGAACAGGTTTGCTGAATAAATAACCCTGGTAATGATCGCATCCATTTTTCTTCAGGAATTGAAATTGATCTCCTGTTTCCACGCCTTCAGCAATCACGCTAAGATTCAAGCTGTGAGCCATCGCAATAATCGCACATACCAGTGTCTGATCGGCACTTTTATTCGCGATATCTGATACAAATGATTTATCAATTTTTAATTGATTGAGCGGTAGTTGTTTAAGATATTGCAGTGATGAATAGCCCGTACCAAAATCATCCAGTTCAAATCTCACCCCTACTTTTCTTAAGGTGACCATTTTCGCAACTATACCTTCAACGTCTTCCAGCAGCGTGCTTTCAGTCAGTTCCAGCTTAAGGAATGCCGGGTCAATGTCATGCAATTTGATGAGATGTTCTACCTGATCGACAAAGTCAGCCTGGTGACATTGTTTTGCGCTGACGTTGACAGATAAGCTTAACTCTCTGGTGTAGGGGCTGCGCTGCCATAATTTGAGCTGGGCACAGGCCGCATCAATTACCCAATGACCAATCGGCAGAATGATCCCTGTTTCTTCTGCGAGCGGAATGAAATCAAAAGGGGAGATCAAGCCGCGGTCGGGGTGTTGCCATCGAATGAGTGCCTCCGCGCCTATGATATGACCAGCGTTATTCACTTGTGACTGGAAGTGCAGTTCAAATTGCCTCTGTTCTACGGCGATGCGCAGTTCACTTTCCAGTTCGGCACGTATGTTAATGGATTCCTGCATTTGGGGATCAAAAAAACACAGGGCGCTGCGACCGGATTGTTTGGCCCGATACATGGCAATTTCAGCTTGTTTGAGCAGCTCATCAAAGCCAGTATGCTGACCATCAAAAATTACCGAACCAATACTGGCTGTAATCCGGTAGCTATGCAGGTCAAGTTGGTATTGCTGTGAGATTGCGTCTAATATTTTATTGCTGATTAATTCAACTTCAGTGGCTGCCTGAAGATCATCAGCGCCAAGGTCCTCCAGCAGCACAATAAATTCGTCGCCGCCAATACGGGCAATCGTGTCAGTGCCGCGTACGCAGTGCGATAATCTTTCTGCAACCTGCGTAAGCAGTAAATCTCCGACATCATGGCCAAGTGTGTCATTCAGCGTCTTAAAATGATCCAGGTCGAGAAACAGCAGGGCACCTTTGTTTTCGTTGCGGGTGCTTGCAATCAACGCTTGCTTGAGTCGATCGATAAGCAGGCGGCGATTAGGCAATTTGGTCAGCGGGTCAAAGAACGCTAAATTCCTGATTTCTTCCGATGCTGCCTTGCTGGCGGAAATATCGGTGACGGAGGCTACATAATTGGTCGTGATGCCATCGCTGTTTTTTACCGTGCTTACAATCAGCCTGGCTGCGTAATTGTCACCACCTTTGCGATGCCCCACGATTTCACCATCCCAGGTTCCTGTACTTTCAACAATATCCCATATGTCAGCCAGACCATGCATATTCTGATGGTGCGGACTGAAAAGAATTTCAGCGTTTCCGGTAACCTCATCCAGCGTATATCCGGTTATTTTTATAAAGGCTGAATTGACGCGCAATATTTGCTTTTGCGCATCAGTAATGAACATTCCATCCTTGGACTCGAAGGCCGTGGCCGCGATCTTAAGTTCATTTTCTGTCAGCTTTCTATCGGTGATATCTATCAGCATACCTTGCTGGTAGAGTGGCTGGCCGTTCGCGTCATTGAATATCTTGGCTTGGTCCTGAAAATATCTCCATTCCCCGTTTTTGTTTTTGAGTCGATATTCCGATGAAAAGGCAATATTGTATTTGATGGCATAGTTCATTTCAGCCAGCACGCGCGGCGCATCATCCGGGTGAATAAGCGCATGCCACAAACCATCGTGTTCAACCCATTCTTCCGGTGAGTAACCAAGTTCGCTGACTTGCGAGCTGATGAAAATAGTATGGCCAATATTATCCAGATCTGCTTGATAAATGATGGCCGGACTCTGATCGGTGAGAATGCGATACGCCTCTTCGCGTACTTTCAGGTCTGCAAGATTTTGGCGCAGCAGGCGGCGAATCAGGCTGAACAGCAGTGCCGAGGTAATCAGGATAAACAGATAACCTTTGGCGATGCTTGCTAACACGAGTAATCTGGTGTCGCCTGACAGAAACCAATGCAGCAGTTCATCAGATGCCAGTATGTAGATTGCTGAAAAAACAGCGTATAGCAGCACTACTTTAAATACATCAGTATTGTCATTATTGATGTTTTTATTTGTAGCACTACGCTCAAATCTTGGATGGCATCTCAATGTTGACTCATTTATATTGGATATGAAGTTGGCTTGGTAGTTGGATTAGATATGCAGGCTTATTTTATGCCCATGGCATTAAAATTTCTATTTATTCGTGATGACTGAATCAGCGTACACTAGTCAGTCTATATCAGGCTTGGTTGGAAATGAAAGTATCATTTTTAATGTTATTTATTGCCGAAGCCAAGTGCGTCCATATATTTTAAAAGAAAATCGAAAACAATATTTGATAAAAATGATAAAATTTGTCATTATTTTTGCAGGTTATGTTGGCAAAGGCTCAGCAAAATCTGATCCCGGATGTTAAAAATTTGATGGAAAAAAGCCGGTGCTTTCATCGAAAAACCAGTGCTAAAACTTTTATCTCTCAATTGCAGCATTTATGTACTTTAATCCCAATCTAATATTAGCCTTGTATCTGCTGGTGATTTTCATGACGATCGTATTATGCGTCGCATGGTACTTTAATCCGGAAATAAAAGGTCTCAGAGAATGGTTTTTTGCCTATCTGTCAGCTTTGATTAACATTACCTTCTTCATCACGCATGCGGTGAATTCTGAAGTTATTTTTATGTTGATCAATCAGATTACCTTGATGGGCACAGGTTTTTTTGCACTCAGGGGTTGCTGCCGACATATGGCGATTAAGTGCAGGGTAGAATTAATCGCTATTCCAATTATTATTGTTGTCCTCGGTATTTCCACGTATTTTACCGTCATGGAAAACAAACTGCCGATTCGATTCTTTTTATCAAGTCTGGTCTCTGGCGTGTTTTTCATGTCTGGTGCCGCATACCTGCTGCGTGACGATTTCAGGGCCTTTCCTTCCCGCCATTTATTGGGCATGACACTGTTTGCACATGGTTTATTTAATGCACTGCGCTCCGGATTGTTTAACAACAAGGTGACTGCAATACTGGAAACCTTTAGCGTTGCACCTACGGATTTGATCATTTATGAACAGCTCATTATGACTTCCCTGCTGCCGCTGGGTGTTGTGATGCTCGCAAATGAAGTGATTTCATTGGAGTTGCGTAAGCATGCAGAGCATGATTCGCTGACTAGCTTATATAACAGAAGAATGTTTCTTGAGCTTTTGCATAAAAACAAAAGTCTGGCGACGCGAACCAGAAGGCCGCTTTCTCTGCTGGCGCTCGATATTGATAACTTTAAAGTCATTAATGACAGTTATGGACATCTGGCCGGGGACGAAGTGCTGATTGCTTTTGCCGACATCATGCAGAACAATCTGCGCAAAGAGGATGTAGTCGGCCGCCTGGGCGGGGAGGAGTTTGCGATATTTTTACCAAATATTGCGACAGAGGATGCGATCAGTTTTGCAGAAAGGCTGCGTGCCATCATCGAAGCTAAACCAGCGATCACGGCTAAGGGTGAAATCAAATATACGGTGAGCATTGGCGTTACCAATGTCGAGCGCGATACACCTATTGCAAAGGCTATGGACATCGCTGATGCGGCAATGTACGCAGCAAAAAGAGATGGGCGTAATAAAGTTGTTTATAAAGACGTGAATGCTGCCTGATGTCTATGCTGTGTCACTTGTAATGTCATGAACCAGGACGCCGCTTCATAACTCCGGCGTGGAAGTGGTGTGCTATGTAAGTCCTTAAGTGCAGACTTTTAGTCTTGATGCTGCTAGGTTAATTCATAGCCTGATTGCAAAATTTCCAGGCAGGCATCAACAACATCCGCATCGTATATGATGCCGCGTTTTTGTTGAATTTCATCAATGGCTGGCTGCATTCCCAATGCCGGACGATAAGGCCGGTAGGATGTCATGGACTCAACAGTATCGGCAACGGCGATAATACGCGCTTCAAGTAAAATTGCTTCGCCTTTTAAGCCGTTCGGGTAGCCCGAGCCATCAATACGCTCGTGGTGCTGGTACGCCATTTCGGCGATCGGCCAGGGAAACTTTACTTCTTTTAGAATGTTGTAACCTAATTCAGCATGATTCTGTATTAGCCTGAATTCAGCCGCACTCAGTTTGGATGGTTTACTGAGTATTTCTGCGGGAATGCCGATTTTGCCGATGTCATGGATCATGCCTCCCAAGTGGATGCCGTGAATACGCTCAGCATCCAGTCCAAGCTTTTCGGCTATTTTAACTGCAAGGTCAGCGACCCGTCGCTGATGACCGGCGGTGTAAGGGTCGCGGACTTCAACAGCAATGGTTACGGTATTTACGATGCCTTCCAGCGCCAAGCTTAGCTCGTGATTGGCATGTCTTAACTCAACGGTTTTTTCCGCAACAATTTGTTCAAAGTAGTGTTCAAGGCGGCTTAATTCGAGATGTGTGCGAATTCTTGCGCGCAGTTCGTCAATTTCATATGGCCGAGTCACAAAATCCGCAGCGCCAATCGCAAAGCCTCTAACCTTATCCACGATAGTATCGATGACGCTGATAAAAATAATTGGAATACGATTACCCTCAGCCGTTGTTTTGATGCGGCGGCAGACGTCGTAACCGTTTATGTCTGGCATGATGACGTCCAGCAGGATTAAATCCGGTGGTGAGCTTCCGTTTGCCAATTCGAGCGCTTTTTGACCGCTGTTAGCTACCATGATTCTGTAATCGTCTTTTAAAGCTTCGGTAAGTTCGTGCAGGTTTTCCGGGCTGTCATCAACAAGCAGCAAGGTCGCGCGCTGTTTCAGTTTGGTCAGGTCTGGCGTCGGTTTTCTGCGATAGCGTTTTAATTCAAGCTGTGTCAGCACGCGTAATTTGAGCAGGTCGGGATTGACGGGTTTGGTAATGTAGTCAGCAGCTCCCAGCTTTAATCCTGTGGCCTCATCGGCACTGTCCGATAAAGCTGTTACAAAAATTACCGGAATGTCAGAAGTGGCGGGGTTGGATTTTAATCTGCGCAGCACTTCGTAGCCATCGATGTCCGGCATTTTGATATCCAGCAGGATCAGATCAAACGAAGGGGTGTGCGCTGCGAGTTCAAGCGCTTTCTCGCCACTATTGGCAGGAGAGATCAGGTAATCATCACGCAGTATATTGACGAGCACATGCAGATTCTCGCTGACGTCATCAACAATCAGAATGCGTGGCTTGTTGGACTCCGAATGGTCTGGGTTTATATCAGTCATTATTGTTTCCTGGCGAATTTATTCATGCTGATGCCATTAATTCATCACGCAGCCTGATCAGCAGTGCTTTGGTTTCATCAATTTCGAACATATCGGCTTTTTTAGCAATTTGATTGACGCTGGATTCCAGGGCGCTTCCGACAGCACCGCCGCGAAGTTTTACCAGCAGGTCTTCAGCGGCACCAAAATCATATTCCAGACAATGTACCAGCTGCTCAAGTATTTCGATGATTTCTTCACGCTGCAATGGCTGGCCTGTTATGACAGGCAGCGGTTCAGTCTTGTTCAGGCGGTCAATATCCTGCATGACGGCCTGTAGCAGTTGCCCCATACGCTCAAACTGTTCTGGTGCAGGTGTTTTGTTTTGCTTGAGTTCGTTATCAATTTGCGTGGCGCATTCAAACAGACGCTGTGCGCCAATGTTGCCGCTAACGCCCTTAATCGTATGGGAATATGCTTCGGCGGCTTTCAAGTCGTTCTGCTGTACCAGTCGCTGTAATTCTCCGACTGCATCAGCATAATGCTCGCGGAAGCGTTTCAACTGCCTGATATAGGCATCTACTTTGCCGCCGATACGCTGCAGCCCCTGTTTTATTTCTATATTGCTCAGCGCCAGCAGTGATTCAGGAATGTCTGGCATAGCTTTCGGGGTGGATTGAACTGTATCTGGTTGTGAAGCTGGGGTGGGTACTGGTATCCATTTTGTAAGTACTGCGGATAGACGTTCCGGTTCAATCGGTTTTGTGATGTGTTCATTCATGCCGGCATTTTTGCTGTTTTCCGCATCCACTGACATGGCCAGTGCAGTCATTGCGATAATTGGCAGCGTGGCGAAGCGTTCACCGCCCGGCTGTTGGGCAAGTGCCCGGATTTGTCTTGAGGCTTCAAGGCCACCCATGACCGGCATCTGGATATCCATTAACACGCCATCATAATTTTTCTTCTGTACCATTGCCACGGCTTCTTCACCGTTCACTGCGGCATCAACCACAATGTTCATGCTGCTGAGCAGTTCGGTAGCGAATTCCCGATTGATATCATTGTCTTCAACTAACAGGAGGTGGGCGCCACCAAAATCAGACAGGGTGATTTTTTGTGTTTTATCTTTGCTCTCGCTTTCAAATACATGACTACGTCCGAGTATTGTCAATATGGTATCAAGCAGGGTAGAGGGTGAAACCGGTTTGGTAAGGAAGCTGTCAACGCCGGCCTTTTCGGCAAGCTTCATCACATCTTCACGACCATAAGCCGTGATCATGATGATTTTCGGCTGATGCCTGATGGCAGGATCTACATGGATGCGTTGTGCGACTTCATCGCCATTCATTTCCGGCATGTGCCAATCCATCAGTACAATATCAAAAGGATGTTCTGTCGCGGTTTCCAGCAGATCAAGCGCAGTCTCGCCGTTGGCTGCAACCTTGACGTCTACATGTAATGCACGAAGCATTTCAGCCATGATTTCTCGTGAAGCTTCATTATCATCAACGATGAGCAAGTGGGTGCCTTTGAGCAGCGGCCCGACTTCTTCCAGTAACTTGCGTCGGTGAGCCTGTGCTTCCTGCGCCACTTTCAGGTGTACGGTGCAGCATATGGTAGTGCCCTTGCCCGGCTGCGTGTCCTCAACCCAGATAACGCCATCCATCAGTTCTACCAAATGTTTGCATATGGCCAGACCCAAGCCGGTACCGCCGAAACGTCGGGTGGTTGATTGATCGGCCTGGCTGAATTTCTGGAATAGTCGACTTTTTGCATCTGGCGTCATGCCGATACCTGTGTCGCGCACCGAGATTTGCAGCTTGATATCAGTTTCAGTGGCATTCAGGCCTTGCAGTCCGATCTCGATTTCGCCGGCTTCGGTGAATTTAACGGCGTTACTGCACAAATTAAGCAAAATCTGACCGAGCCGCGTCGGGTCACCAATTAATGTCGGAGGAATATTCGTATCGTAACGAATCAGCAGTTCAATCCCCTTACGTTCAGCCTGAAAGCTGATGGCGTCAGTCAGGTGCTCCAGCACAGCATCCAGTCCAAATTCTACAGACTCAATTTCAAGTTTACCGGCCTCGATTTTAGAGAAATCCAGTATGTCGTTGATGATGCCAAGCAGTGACTGTGCCGCACCTTGTGCCTTGGTCAGGTAGTTCTGTAAGGAGGGTGTCACATTCTCCTTGAGCGCGAGATAGAGCATGCCGATCACTGCATTCATCGGTGTTCTGATTTCATGGCTCATGTTAGACAGAAAGTCGCTTTTAGCCTGATTGGCGGCATCTGCCCGATATTTGGCCATACGCAATTCTGCCGTGCGTTCTTCAACCAGGTGTTCCAGATTTGCACGCTCCTGTTCGAGGGTATGTGTTGTTTCCAGTAACGCTTTTGTCCGCGCTTCGATAATTCTGCGCATGAGCAGTGATAAGCTCACTAATAGAGCAATAATGAAGCCGGTGCCCCCAAGTGCCCACCATACCCATGATGGCAATAATACTTGCGGTGGGGTTGCCATTGCGCGGCGCAGGGCGGCAAAGTAGATCGAATCTGAATCACGTCGCCAGGAAGTTAAATGACTGTCAATTTTTTCCAGCAGGTCTGCATTTCGGCCTTTACCGGTGGCGTAATAAAGGTTGGAAGGCAGGAAAACGATCGGTGTTTCCTGCAATTGAAATTTAGCGCCATTGCGGGCCGCAAAAAAACTGTTGGTGATTACGGCATCAGCGTCGCCAGTAAGCACTGCGTTGTAGCCGGCATCGAGATCTTTTACCGGAATTTGCTGATACTCATAACCGTTACCTGCCATGAGCTGCAAGAAAAAGGATTGCTGAATCCCGCCATCCAGAACGGCGACGCGCTTGCCTGCCAATTCAGCCAGCGATGTGATTTTGAGCTGCGGTCGAGTATAAATTTGGGACCAGCTGCTGGCGACGGAAACGTGATGAAAGTCGAAACGCGCGTTGCGTTCAGGTGAAAAAGCGACGTCAGGCATCAGGTCCAGTTCGCCGCGCTGGAGTTGATCCAGGCAGTCAGACCATTGGCAAGCGCTGTAATGTAAATGCCAGCCTTCCTTTTTTGCCATTTCGTTGAGTATCTCAACGAATAATCCTGCCGGCTGATTATTGGCTGCAGTGTAGATTTTGGGAGCGTTTTCATACAAGCCAACGCGGACATCACGCTGATCTTTAAATGCGACCAGGAAGTTATATGAAAACCCGGTAGCGGCTGACGTCACAAGCGCAATGAGTAAGCCAGCAATTATTATTAATTGAGAACGCTTCATGATGTAACCTGCTATTAATGGGAGCTCTTCTCCATATTTCTAATATGGCAATACAATTTTCAGTTTAGCAACTTTTTGCAATTATTGGCAGTAGAATCTTTTTGTTACAGCGGTTATATTAGGCAGTGTGTGAATGATGTTTACCAATTTTGTTAAACGCCTGCTCTGGATACTATGCTCAAATCTTCGCTGAAATCGTCAAATTTCATTTTGCTGCTGCTGATATTGCTGCAAGCCTGCACAATCGGCGGCCCCAATTCCGCGGATAGTAAGCAGCAGTTTACACATTCAAGACTGCATAAAATCATGACGGATCGCATCAGTGTTTTGTTGGATCAAATGGACACTTTGATGACAGATCATAACCGGACCGAGGTCGACCTTGACCAGGATCGCAGGTACCAGGCATTACGCATTGCGGATTCGGCTGCAGAATTACAGCGTACGGTTGATATGATTCTAAAAATTCAGCCAACCCTGGATTTGACTGAGCATCAGGCGCCCGTATTCACAAAATTGGCGCATCAGTTAAAGGCGCAGGGTGGTGAGCTGGAACAGCTTGCCAGAAATAATCAGATTGATGCGCTTAAACCCGCTTTGAAGCGTACAAAAAACACGTGTATGACTTGTCATTCATTATTTAGGGGCTACTGATGCGCCGCGCTGGTTTTTTGTCTGTAGTACTTGCTGCCTCAATATCTTCGGCTTATGCCGAGGATGATGTAAAAACGCTGCTTAAGGATTTGAATAATCAAATTAAAGAGTTGCGCGCGCAGGTGAAGGAATCCAATGCCCGCATTAACGAGCTGGAACAATCATTGGCACAAGAAAAAGATCGCCAGTTAACGCATCAGCTGCCGAAGGATAGCGTGACAGAATCGGGTCGGACTGCTGTGGCGGCTGAGGCCGCTGTTACTGCTGAGCAAGCCAGAGCTGCCTCCAATGTTGTCTCTACGGGTGATGTCAAAGGCACTATCAAGCTGGCAGGTAGCGATACCTCGATTGGCTTTGGCGGTTTTACCAAGCTGCATATGATGTATACCGATGTTAGTATCCCTAAAGATAAATGGGGGCATCAGGAGTTTTATGGCTCTGACATTCCTGTAGGTGAGCGTCACCAGAGCGGCCAGTTTAATGCGCAGGCCAAGGAAAGCCGTCTCTGGTTCAAGTCGTTTACACCCAGTGCCTTGGGTGACATCAACACATTGATCGAAGTGGATCTTGATCAGTCAGCAAGCACTTACACTCCGCGTCTGCGACATGCCTACGGCAGCATCGGTAACTTCCTTGCCGGTCAGACTTATACCACGTTCACGAATACGTCGGCACTTGCCGAGATCGATGCGGCTACCGCGGTAGGTAATATCGTGGTACGTCAGCCATTAGTACGCTGGACACAGCCTATCCCGGATACTGCGATGGATGTCATGCTGGCGATGGAGTTTCCCAGCAGCCGCTTTACGCGCTCATCAAGCGCGGCTGCATCCATTGAAAATGTTGATGATGAGCGTTTCCCGGATATGGTGCTGCGTCTCAACACCAGGCAGGATTGGGGCAATATTTCCTTATCTGGCATGGCGCGCGAGATTCGTTATCGCGATGCAACAAAAGGCATTGATGAGCACGCGTGGGGCAGTGCGATCAGTCTCGCCGGCAGAATCAATATCGGCAATCGGGACAATGCACGCTTCATGTTCAGCTACGGTGATGTGCTAGGGCGCTATATTGTAGGCGGCACCTATGCAGATGCTTCTTTTGATGAAGTATCAAATGAACTGAAACTGAATACTACTTACAGCGGTACACTTTTCTATCAGCATTATTGGAACCCGACATGGCGTTCGAACCTGGCGCTGGGCTATTCACGCACTGAGTTGCCAGCATACGTGAATCAGGCTTTGACGCGGGAAGTCAGCTCTGCCAATATCAATCTGATGTGGAGCCCTCTGACTGAATTTACGCTGGGGCTGGAGTATCTTTATGCTGTGCGTGAGCTTGAAGATGGCCGCCGCGGAGACATGAACCGCATCTTGCTATCAACACGTTTTAATTTTTAATACGTTTAAATTGCGCCTTTATTTAGCGCATGATCGAACTAAAGTTTCAATGCCTGAGACTAATTTGACTATTTACAAGTCTCTTAGTCTTTTTACAAGCTTCATAGTCTTTATGCTCAAAAAAGCCAATTTTCCCACCAAGATTTGTTTAACTTGTCATCGTCCGTTTGCCTGGCGGAAAAAATGGAAAGCGGTCTGGGATGATGTGAAATATTGTTCCGATGCCTGCCGCAAATCCAGAAATAAAAAATTGGGTGAAACGTGAAAATAAAAAGAATCATACTCATTCTTGGCGATCAGCTTGATCTCCAGAATGCAGCTTTAAACGAATTCGATCAGCAAACTGATGAAATTCTGATGATCGAATCAGCACATGAATCAAGTTATGTTTGGTCGCATAAAGCCAAAATAGCCTTGTTTTTATCTGCGATGCGGCATTTTGCGCAAACGCTGCTTGCGCAGCACTTTCCCCTGATTTATATCAAAGAGTCTGCATTAACCATTGAAGAAGCGCTCAGGAAAGAGCTTGTAGAAAAAGGTGCTACAGATCTAGTGTGTGTTGAGCCGGGTGAGTGGCGCCTGAAAGTTGCGCTGGAGAAACTGGCGCAGGAATTGAACATTCACTTGCAGATGCATGCTGATACGCATTTTTACTGTAGCAATACTGAATTCCGCGCGTGGGCAGCAGATAAAAAGGAATTGAGGCTGGAATATTTTTATCGCTATATGCGCAAAAAACATCATGTTCTGGTGGATGAAAAGTCTGAACCTATCGGCGGCCAGTGGAATTATGATGATCAGAACCGACGCCCATATTCCAAGAATGGTCCGGGGCTGATTGCTGAACCAGTGATGTTTGCGCCGGATAGCATTACGCGCGAAGTGTTTGCATTCGTTGAGAAACAATATGCTGACCATCCGGGTACGCTGGAGCACTTTGCATGGCCAGTGACACGTGAACAGGCGCTGGCTGCCTTAGACTATTTTGTTACATATCGGTTAGCCAACTTTGGCATGTATCAGGATGCGATGTGGAAACAAACGCCGTTTGGCTGGCATTCCATACTATCAAGCAGTCTTAATTTGAAATTGCTTAATCCGCGTGAAGTGGTGCAGCGTGTGCTGGATGCTTATCAAAGTAATGCATTGGATCTGGCAACGGTGGAAGGTTTTATCCGGCAGGTTATCGGCTGGCGCGAGTTTGTGAGGGGCGTTTACTATCTGGATATGCCGCAGATGGCAGCAGCCAACTTTTATCAGCATCAGCGTCAATTACCAAAATGGTATTGGAACGGCGCTACGCGCATGAATTGCATGCAAGACGCCATCGGCCAGACTCTGAAGTATGGTTATGCACATCATATTCAGCGACTGATGGTGACCGGTAATTTCGCATTGCTTGCAGAAATCTTGCCACAGCAAGTTTCTGACTGGTATCTGGCTATCTATATTGATGCGATCGAGTGGGTGGAGTTACCGAATGTGGCGGGTATGGCGCTGTTTGCAAACGGTGGCCGCTTCACCAGCAAGCCTTATATTGCAAGTGGCGCTTACATCAAGCGTATGAGTAACTATTGTGACCGCTGCCAATATAAACCGGAAATTCAGTTTGGCGAAAATGCCTGCCCGATGACAACCCTGTATTGGAATTTTCTGATGAAACATCAAAGTGCGCTGGAGAAAAATCCGCGCACGCGCTTGATGACGGCTAATTTAGCCAGAATCAGTGATGATAAAAAAGCGTTAATCAAAGCCCATGCAAGCCGGTTGTTATCGGATTTGGATGCAATTTAGTTTGCACCATTGAAAATGCTGCAGCGCGATAAAGTCTGCTAAGTAAATTCAAACCCAGCGTTCAGAACCTCAAGGCAAGCATCCACAGCATTTGAGTCATATAGTGTGCCGCGATGATGTGTAATTTCATCGATAGCCGCTTGCATGCCGAGCGTCGGGCGATAAGGCCGATGTGAGGCGATAGATTCAACGACATCGGCGACTGCGACAATCCTTGCTTCCAGCAATATAGCATCACCACGTAAACGACTGGGGTAGCCGGAGCCATCCAGCCGTTCGTGATGCTGATGTGCGATTTCAGCAATCGGCCACGGAAAATTAATGTCTTTCAGAATGTTGTAACCCATGGTTGCATGCTCCTGGATTAGCTGCATTTCAACCGAGGTGAGTTTTGATGGTTTGCTTAATATTTCTGCCGGTACGCCGACTTTTCCTATGTCATGGATCATTGCCCCCAGGCGGACACCATGAATGCGGTTTTCGTCTAACCCCATTCTGGAGGCAATCTTGCATGCCAAGTCTGCCACTCTGCGCTGATGGCCGCCGGTATACGGGTCGCGCAGTTCTACCGCCATGCTGACGGTGTGTATGGTGCCTTCTAAAGCCTGCTCCAGCACTTTCTGATGTTCAAGTAGCGTTTGTTGCGCCTGTTTGAGTGTTGTTACATCTTGTATGGTTGCTTTTAATATTTTTGGATTATCTGCATTGTCATAGACGACTTCATATTTCTGCAGCACATGTTTAGTCAGACCATTACTGGTGACGATGCGATATTCCACTTGCCGCGGGCTGTGATGCGTCAGGCTGTCAGCATATGCTGCCTTTACCGTGCTAACATCTTCAGGGTGCACTAATTTAAGCAGCGCCTCTTGCGTACCCGGGAAGTTGTGCTGATTGATTTCGTATATTCTGTACACTTCATTTGAGCAGTTTAGTTTGCCGCTCGCGATATCCTGTTCCCAATGCCCAAGGTGCGCCATGCGCTGTGCTTCGGCAAGTTGGCGCTCACTTTCACGTAATGAGTCTTCGGCATGTTTGCGGTCTGTAATGTCCAGAGATGCGCCTAATAAATGCGTAGCCTGGTGATGTTCATCGTAAAGCCCGGTTTTGAAAGTATGCAGCCAGCGCGTTTCGCCGCCGGCGGTGATGATTTTTTCTTCTGGCGTTTCAAGCAGTTGATGGCTTTCCAGCACAATACGGTCATTGCGGGTGAAGTTATCGGCCAGCTCTTTAGGGAAAAGATCATAATCGTTTTTACCAATCAGGTCTTGGCGGGTGAATCCCAATAGATTTTCGCCGGCTTTATTGAACATTTCAAAACGCAGATCCTTGGCATCCTTGAGAAATACCATGACCGGGATATTTTTAACAATTGAGTCGAGCAATGTTTGAGAGTGTTTTAATTCATCCTTGATTAAAAGTTGCTCGGTAATATCCATGAAAGTGACGACGCCACCTTTGATCTTATCTTCCAAGGTAACCGGATATGCCCAATAAGCAACAGGGAAGAATGTGCCATCTTTACGCCTGAATACTTCATGCGCTACATGCACGGATTTGCCGTCATGCAGCGCTTTCAGGATGGCACACTCTTCTTTCAGGCAGATCGTGCCATCTGCGTGTGAATGCCGCATCAGTTCGTGCATTTCTTTGCCCAACATGTCAGATTGATTATTGAAACCTAGTATCTCAATACATGCATCGTTGGCGAAAGTGCACTTGCCATCAAGGTCAATGCCATAAATAGCGTGTGCGATAGAGTTGGTTAACAGTGTTACCTGTGCTTCACTTTCTTCAATCGCAAGAATGGATTGTTTCTGACGTTTGCCACCAATGAATAAGCCGAATAATCCTAGCCCCCAGATTAAGCCATGGCCTAATAACAATGAATTGCGTTCATGATTGGCGGCGGCAATGACATTGTCTATCGGCAGGGAAATGCTGACCCCGCCGCGAATATCACCAATTTTGTCGCCGTAGCGGGCATGGCATTTCAGGCAATAGCTGTCTGTAACCATAGGCCGCATAAAACGGAAGTAGGATTTACCGTCCGGGGCAACATCTACAGAGGCTTTTTCTTTTGCACCCTTGGCAAAAGATGCAAGCGCATCGGCTTCCCAGGCATCTGCCTTATTGACGGGGTTGATTGGTTTCAGGCTGGCGATGTGCATTTTCACTTCCGCACCGTTTGCGGCCATGTTTTCCTGCACTGATCTGAATACATAAGAGGAGTTCAGCAACGTGAGATGTTTGCCGCTAGCTGTTTTGACATCGCGTTCCGGAATATGACTCAGCCATGGGCTAGGCGGCGTTTTATCAGTCACATGCACATAAACGCCGCCGCTATGGATAATCCAGTTGCGGTATTCCATGTTGATGGCGTGTATGGCTTCAACCTGGGACTTGAGTTGAATATTGTTGGTATGTGTCTGCTGATACAAATTCCAGATTAAAGACGAGGCAATAATCAACGTCCACGCAATCATGATTATTTTAAGATTGCGTTTGAGCTGAACCAGCTGAGACAGTGTATCCGATTTAACCATAAGTATTTACTTATAAGTATTTAACTATTTTTATTGATTATTCAGTACATTCTAACGGATATTCTAATGTTCGGTTTATAAAATATCCACATTAATATTGTTGTTATTAGCTGTAGACTTTTAGCCGCTACCATAAATGGCAAGCATGTCAGTTGATCTGCAATATACGTGTCAAATGTCTTTTAGGCATGTCAATGTGGACGGTCATCTGTTGATTGGAAGCACTCACTCAAGCAGATATCGTGCAGACCACTATCAGCTTGCAGGCGAAAATAATCCCTTTTATATATGCTAAAGTACTGTAAAAAGACAATGCAGGGTGCTCTGCGAATTTGCAGAAACAGGGGGCGTTGATGAACAATAAAACTAAAGTGAAGGGTAGTGTTTCTGTGGTCTGTTACGACGATGAAAAGCTGCCGCCAGATTCAGTGCTGCTAAAAGAGTTTCTGGAG
Source organism: uncultured Methylotenera sp. (assembly GCA_964622195.1). Taxonomy (GTDB): domain Bacteria; phylum Pseudomonadota; class Gammaproteobacteria; order Burkholderiales; family Methylophilaceae; genus Methylotenera. The sequence continues at coordinate 18,986 of CAZUOQ010000007.1, forward strand.
TCGACTGAGATACAGGAACTATTTGAGTCGTTTTACAAGCTGATTCATATTCCCGTCGCTATTGTTGATCTCAACGCCAATAGCCTTTACTCATCGCATGCACAAGTTATTGGCACTAAGTTTCATCGTACTCATGCTGAAACCTGCAAACGTTGTGTTGAGAGCGACGAATATTTAACGGCACAACTCCAGGCCGGAGAAGCTTTTGCTGTTTATACCTGCGGAAATGGTTTAACGCAGTGCGCTGCTCCAATCATCATTAAGGGAACGCATTTTGGCAATGTTTTTATTGGGCAGTACCTGACCAAGGAACCTGACGAGCGTTGGTATTGCGAGCAGGCCGAGGCATGCGGTTTTAGTGTGCACGACTATCTTGCAGCTCTGCATGAAATCCCTGTTATAGATGCAGGGACCATTCCATTCATCATCGATCTGCTCACACGGATGACAGGTCTGGTTGCCAGTCTGGCGATCAACCGCATACGCGTTGTTGAAAGCCGGGCCAGGAAGAGCGCCATTATCAACACTATCCCGCAGTCAGTATTCTGGAAAGATACCAAAGGTAGGTATCTTGGGTGCAATGCCAGCTTTGCCAAGACGGTCGGTTTAGCCACGCCGGACGATATTGTCGGTAAAACCGACTTGGATCTTCCGTGGGCCAAACAAGAGGCCGAAGCCTACCGCACTGGTGATCTCGCGGTCATTGCCGACAAACAACCCAGACTTCATATTGAAGAACCTGTCCAACACGCTGACGGCTCACACACTGTTATCGATATTTCCAAAATTCCGCTTATCGGGATAGGGGGGCATCTTGATGGCGTGCTTGGTATTTATGAAGACATCACCGAACGCAAGCGGCTTGAAACTGCACTCAACGAAAACTCCAATCTCATGGCGCGCATTCTTGAAGCCTGCAGTGGCGGTTACTGGGATTGGAATATCCAGACAGGAAAGGCGACCTTTAGCCCGGCCTATTCGCGGATGCTGGGTTACGAGCCCGAAGAGTTTGCCAAGAATTACGAGGCATGGGGTGTCATTGTTCATCCTGATGATATTGCGATGGTGCGGCAGGCACATGCTGATCACTTCTCTTCAAATAAGGAATTTTCCATTGAATTCCGTATGCGAAGGAAAGATGGCAGTTGGCATTGGGTACACAGCCGTGCACTCCTGATAGAACGTGATAGCCAAGGTAACCCGCTGAGAATGGTGGGCACGCATAATGACATTCAGGCACGCAAAATAGCCGAACTGGCACTGCGCGAGAATGAGATGAAGTATCGCACGCTGTTCGAGACTGCTGATGATGCAATTCTGCTGTTTAATATTAACCAGGTGACTGACTGCAATGCCTCTGCGTTGAGGGTTTACGGTTGCACCCGGGACCAGATTATCGGGGCACATCCCAGCAGGTTCTCTCCCCCGACACAGCCCGATGGCCGGCCTTCAGTAGAATCAGCTAGCGAGAAAATCAGCCTTGCATTTGCAGGTAAGCCGCAAGCATTCGAATGGGTACACAGTCGGCCCGATGGAACACTGTTTGACGCTGAAGTCCATCTGAACAAAATTGATCTGGGAGGCCAGCCGTTCATCCAGGCAATTGTCCGCGACGTATCTTTCCGCAAGCATGCAGAAGAAGCGCTGAAGAAGAGTGAAGAACGCTTCAAGTTGAGTATGGAGGCCACCAACGATGGCTTGTGGGATTGGAATGCAGAAACAAATGAGGTCTACTACAGTCCGTCGTGTTATCACATGCTGAACTATGAAGTTGGTGATTTTCCCGGCACCCTTAAAGGTTGGCAGGACCTGCTTCATCCTGATGATATTGAACATGCCATGCAAGTCAACATGGACTGCGTTGAAGGCCGCAGAGAAGCGTTTGCAGTTGAGTATCGCTTGAAAGCCAAGAGCGGGGAATGGCGCTGGATACTGGGTCGAGGTAAAAGTATTACACGTGACAAGCAGGGGCGCTCACTGCGGCTGGTCGGAACAAATGCTGACATTACTGCGCGTAAGGAGGCACAGGCAAGAATCTTGAAATTGTCCCGGCTCTATGACACGCTCAGTCAGATCAACGCGACCATTGTGCACAGTACAAATCAGGAAGACCTCTTTCGTAATGTCTGCAAGGGAGTTGTAAAGCATGGGAAGTTTCTCATGGCATGGGTGGGTCTGGTGGACGAGGCAACGCATAGCGTTCAGCCTGTATTCCATGATGGTGCCGAGCAGGGTTACTTGACGAATATTTCCATCAGCGTGGATGATGTTCCGGTGGGTCGCGGGCCGACGGGTACTTCGATCCGCGAAAACCGTGTGGTCTATGTGAATGATTACGCCACCGAGGCGCGAGTAAAGCCTTGGCATGAAGCGGCCTTGAAGCGTGGCTTTTATGGAGCTGCAGCAATACCGTTACGCTTCAGGGGTAAAACAATCGGGGCGCTGACCATGTATTCAGGGGAGCTGGATTTTTTTGATGCTGAGCTATTGGCATTGCTGGATGAAATGTCCACTGACATTTCCTTTGCGCTGGATAACTTTGCCCGCGAAGCCGAGCGTAAGCTCGCGGAAGAAAATCTGCGCGAGAGTGAATTGCGTTTCCGCATACTGATTGACCGGGCGCCAGTTGCTATTGGCGTTTCTAGAGACGGAAAGGCGATGTATGTAAATAAGGAATACCTGGATTTATTCGGGCTTGAATACACTGAGGAAGTTGTCGGGCGCTCCATAGGCGAGTTTTGGTCTCCCGAGAGTCGGGCGGTTATACTGGAGCGCGCCCGGCAACGTTCTCTTGGTATGCCTGTACCCAAGAATTACGAGGGAATCGCGCAACGCAAAGATGGTTCCTTTTTTCCTGCGCAGGTGACTGTCACGCAGTTGGAACTCCCTGATGGCCTCGCAACAATCGGCTTTATTACCGATATCACTGAGCGTATTAAATACGAAAATACGTTAACCAAGTATCAATATGAATTAGAGGAGCTTGTAGAGCAGCGTACTTCGGAGCTGGAGGCTGCAAGAATTCAGGCTGAGTTGGCAAGTCAAGCCAAAAGTATTTTTCTTTCCAATATGAGCCACGAATTGCGAACGCCTCTGAATTCGGTCATCGGGTATTCGCAACTGCTGATGCGGGACGCAGCTTTTGATAGTCATCAGAAGACGAATCTGGACACTATTTATAATTCGGCAAACCACCTTCTTAACCTGATTAACTCTGTGCTGGAATTATCAAAAATCGAGGCCGGCGCCACATCGCTAAAACTGGAATATGCTGATGTCAGGTCTATCGTTGTTGATGTTGTTGAAATGATGCGAGTGAGGTCTGATGAAAAAAATATTCAACTAGTACTCGATATCGATGCATTCCCCTCCATAGTGCTTATTGACGCATTTAAACTAAAACAAGTTTTACTGAATTTGTTAAGTAATGCCATTAAATTTACCAACGAGGGCAAGGTAACGCTTAGGGTGAATGCTAGACCACAAAAGAACCATAAAATAAATATAAGTTTTTATGTGATTGATACTGGAATAGGAATTCCAGCAGATGAATTAACCCGCATATTCAGTCCATTTGTTCAGCTTGATTCGCCAACCAATCACACCGGCACCGGACTTGGTTTGTCGATCAGCAAGAAATTTATTGAGGCGATGGGAGGAGAGATCAAAGTTGAGTCCAATGAAAATGCAGGTTCGCAATTCTTTTTTTCGCTGAATCTGGCCGTTGGTGATAAAGAAGTTGAAGTTAGGGAAAATACGTTTTCCTGGGCCGAATTTGAAAATTCAGGTAAAGGACAGCGTATTCTGGTGGTTGATGATACAGAAGGGTCTCGCAGGTTATTAGCGCTATTACTTAACCCGCTGGGAGCTGATATTGTGGAGGCTAAAAGTGGGAATGAAGCTAAGCTGAGAATTGCAGAAGCAGTGCCGGATTTGATTTTTATGGATTGGCGCATGAGTGATGGTGATGGATTGTCCACAATTAAATGGCTGCGGGCACAGCCTGTTAAGCAACCTAAGGTTGTGATGATGACTGCCAACGCTTTTTCGGAGGATCAAGCCAAGGCATTCGAGGCAGGTGCCGATTACTTTTTAATCAAGCCTATCAATGAAAACAGTTTGCATTTGATACTAGCAGACTTTCTGAACTTGAAACCCGCGAACGGCAAAACTGCCGCTTACGATCATGTTATTACTGACGACTCTTTATATATTTCAATGCTTAAAGGATTAACGCAACATAAGCTGAATAATTTGACAGATGCAGCGATGCAGCTTGATATGAAAATGATAGGTCAGGCCATTAGTGATATAGAAGATGAGCAGCCAGAGTTGGCAGATTATTTACATATGCTAAATAACTCTTTGCAATATAAGCGTCTATGGAATGTACTCGAAATATCAGGTTTTTAAATGAATGACTAAAGGTATGGATTTGAATATTAATAATGATGCCAAAACGCTGGGTGAGATTCTTATTGTTGAGGATACGATTGAGTCATTGCAACTGCTGCAGCAAATCTTGTCAGATGCAGGCTACACTGTACGTTTGGCACAAGATGGTGCTATGGGCTTGCATTCAGTGCTCAGGAGTCAGCCGGATCTCATGTTGCTGGATATTAAAATGCCGGGTATTGATGGATATGAAGTTTGCCGACGCATGAAATCCAATCCCGAGACCGCCGGAATCCCCATTATTTTTCTTTCAGCTTTGCAAGACAAGTCATCTTTGCTGAAAGGGTTTGAGCTGGGCGCTGCAGACTATATTAATAAACCTTATCTGGCTGAAGAAGTGCTTGCTCGTGTTCATACGCATATTGAACTTCAGCAATTACGCGTTGATTTAGAGGCTAAATTAAAAGCCAGAACCCAGAAATTGGAAACTGAGATCCTGGAGCGTGAAGAAATCGAAAATGCATTGCGCTTAAGTCAGACAAAACTGCGGAACCTGTCAGCACACCTTGAGGAGGTCCGTGAGAGTGAACGTGCCAGATTGGCGCGTGAGCTGCATGATGAAATGGGGCAGGCTTTTACTGTGATGAAAATGGATATTGTTCGCTTATATGAAAGAAATGATCTGGATGGTGAATTTCTTAAAGACAGATTAAGCGTTTTACTTGGAGTTCTGGATCAAGTGGCAGATACTGCGCGTTCAATATCAGAAAACCTGCGGCCGGGAATGCTTGATGTGCTTGGTTTAAATGCCGCAGTCCAGTCCCACGTAGAAAAATTCATACTGTGTACAGGTATTAAGTGTTTATTAACGATGTCTCATGATGAATATGAATTTGATGACAAGCTTGCAACAGCTTTATTTCGTATTACTCAAGAGTCTTTAACCAATGTAGCAAAGCATGCAAAAGCGAAACAGGTTGAAATTCAGATTTTTAAGACGGACAATAGAGTGGCGCTGACCATACAAGATGATGGTATCGGTATGCTGGACTCGTACAGCAAGAATGGTTTTGGTCTGATTGGCATGCGTGAGCGTGTCAGAGCTTTTGGCGGCGAGTTTGTCCTCGACAGCAGGCCAGATTGCGGCACCCGTATTGAGGTGTATATTCCATTGCATGCAAAACTTGAACAATAAATATGATTAAACGCATTATCATCGCTGATGATCACCCCTTGGTACGTGAGGGGCTTAAGCATATATTATTGGCTAATCCAAATTATGTAGTAGCTGGAGAAGTTGGCGATGGACATCAGCTGCTTGCCGCTGTCATTGAAGACACATATGACATTGCCTTGGTTGATATGCTGATGCCGGGTAAGAATGGTATTGAATTAATCCAGCAGCTACGTCAGGAACGGCCTGAGTTAAGGATTCTGGTCATTAGTTCATACAAGGAAGATATTTACGCGGTTCGCACAATTCGCGCTGGTGCTTCCGGATATTTATGTAAAGACCATGCCGCATCCGAATTGATCAGTGCCGTTAACAGGTTGGCTGCGGGCCGTATGTATATTACTGAGGATGTTGCAGAGCAGTTGGCGCTTGCCAGCATGCACACCGCACCGCTGAAGCAGCACAACTTATTATCAGATCGTGAATACCAGGTTTTCTTGAAGATCGCCTCAGGTAAAACCATGACCGCAATTGCAGAAGAGCTTAATTTAAGCCTCAAAACAGTGAGTACTTATAAAGCCCGTATCAATGAAAAAATGTCACTGCATAACTCGTTTGATATTGTCAGGTATGCTTTGGAACATCATCTGCTTGTGAATGCCGAGAACGAAAGTAATTAAAAAAGCTGATCCCTTCATTTAGTAATGCATAACAGCGCTTCCTCGATTTAATCTCCAATTCTTAATAAATCCATCATATATTCGCTTAAAGCACTTGGTTACTTCGTACTTTAAGCGCAACCCTTCATCTGCGATCAATTGTAGGAATATTCCTACAATTGATAAGAGTGATCTTACAAATAAATCAGAATTTATCTGACTTCTTTGCTCTGAGTAAAAACAGATAATTAATTCAGGCTTGGTTAATTATTAAAAATAATGAAAAGAGTGGATCAAAGTGAAAATTAATCCGAATAAAACAATTTATACGCTGGTTGCCGCAGCATTTGCGACTAACACAGGAGTTGCGAATGCTGCGCTAGTAAGTGCGTGTACCGGCGTCAGCTTACCAAAATCAGTGGTAACAGACATTGTTGGAACCGCTGTTACTCCTTTGGCCCAAACACTGGATACCGTGTTATTCCCGATTACGGGGCTGCTTGGTTTAAGTACAAACCTGGGCACTACTTTAGGCACAATTGCAGCTGGCGATCCCATCGCATTGAATGTGCTGGATACCAGTGGTAACGTGGTTGACCCGACATTGGATCCAACATGCCAGACAACGGCTACCAGCTACCAGCTGGATACGCCCAAGGGCATTTCATTCGGTGGTAACCAGATTACCGGTCTGGGTGACGGCACCGTTGCCGATGCCGGCGAGATAAACTCGATTGCCATTGGTAATGCGGCAAGTACTGATGCTGCGGCATTGAATTCAATTGCAATCGGCCCAAATGCAACCGTCGGTGCGGCTGGCACTGATTCGGTGGTGATTGGCAGCGGAGCCAGTGCCAACGTGGCAAACAGTGTGGTACTTGGTGCAGGCTCAACAGCTACCATCGGTGCCCAGACAGATTACAACGCTTATGGATTAACCGCGCCACAAACGTGTGGGCGAAGTTTCAGTAGGTTCCAGCGGGAATGAGCGTACCATTACCAATGTAGCAGCAGGCAGTGCCGGCACTGATGCCGTTAACGTGAATCAGTTGCAGGCGGTCAATGATGGTGCCGTGAAATATGACACGGGCCTGCTTCTTGAAAAATCACTGATCACACTTGAGGGTGCGGCAACTACCGATGGCGGTACTACCAATGGCACCAGAATTACCAATCTGGCTAAAGGCGATATTAGCGTCAACAGCAGCGATGCCGTCAACGGCTCCCAGCTTTACAACATCACACAAGGCTTTACAACCAATATTGACAACCTGGGTAACAGTACCGCAACCAACCTCGGTGGCGGTGCGGTTTACGACCCCACTACCGGCATCATATCGGCACCGACTTATAATGTTTATGGCACCACACAAAATAATGTAGGTGATGCTATCACTGTTCTGCAAACGAATGCACCTTTGCAATATTCTGATTCTAACGGGGTAGCCACCCCTCTGGTGCCATCCAATGATGTGACTTTGGTTGGCGCTGCTGCCGGTCCGGTGCGCATTCATAATGTGGCAGATGGTGTTGATCCTAATGATGCTGTTAATATGAGTCAGCTCAGTGCGGTACAAACCGGTATTACTGATCTTGATGCACTCGCCGTCAAGTATGACAGCTCAACCAAAGATACCATCACTCTGGCAGGTCCAACGTCTACAGATGGCGGCGTGACTGGCGGCACGACGATAACCAATGTGCATCAGGGGGAGTTGAGCGCGACCAGTACCGATGCCGTGAATGGTGCGCAATTGTATGCAACCAATCAAACCATCCTCAATATTCAAAACGGCGGCGGTATTAAATATTTCCATGCTCATTCACCAGATTCGGTTGACTCTCAGGCCATAGGCAGCGGCAGTGTAGCAATAGGTTCAACTTCAATGGCAACCGGAGCAGGAAGCATTGCTATGGGCTATAAAAGTCAAGCGACTAACACAGGGGCGATTGCGATTGGTGAAGACTCACTTTCCAGTGGTATCAATTCGATTGCTATCGGTACCGGAGCAGTTGCCACCGGTTCAGTCGCTGTTGGTGCTGGCGCGCAGGCTGGTAACGGTGGTGCCGCGTTTGGTGACAACGCGATAGCGCTGACATCGCAACAGGGTACTGCATTAGGTAACGGTGCGACGGTCACTTCTGATACTGGTGTTGCCCTTGGTGCAGGTGCGCAGGCAACGAGAGCCGGCATGAATGGCACTACAGAGAAGTACAGCAATGTTGCAGTTACCTCAACTGCGGGTGCGGTATCAGTAGGTTCGGCCGGTAATGAACGGCAAATCACTAACGTGGCTGGCGGTACTGCAGATACCGATGCCGTTAACGTGCGTCAGCTTGATGCTGCAATAGCGCAGACAAACCAGTACTACAGCAACCAGTTCTATAATCTGCGCTCCGAAATTGATAAAGTAGATAAAGATGCCAGTGCAGGTTCAGCGGCCTCAATGGCAATGGCCAGTATGCCGCAATCCGTGCTTCCCGGTAAGGCGATGTTGACTGCAGGTGTTGGACATTATGAAGGCCAGTCCGCCCTTGCTGTAGGTGTTTCTAACTTCTCGGAAAATGGGCGTTGGGTAGTCAATTTCAATGGTTCAGCCAATACACGGGGCAAGGTAGGGGCCGGTGTTGGTGTAGGTATTCACTGGTAGCCAGTTTTAAGCATCCGCAGATCAATAGCATAGGAATTTTAATTCATGAAAAATATCAATAATAAATTAAAGGGCAGTCTGATTGCGGCATTGGTTGTGGCCGCCGCTGTCATGCAGGGATGCGCCTCAACTGGCAGCAAGCTATCCGCAGATGGTACTAACGACAAGATTGTGTTTCCCGACGCTAAAAGTGCGTGGCTGAAAGAAGCCGTGGATCCAAATATTGATAATTTGCGCCGCGTAGCGCCTGGAATGACCAAGGATAATATTTACTCCCTGCTCGGGCGCCCTCATTTCAGTGAAGGCATCATAGGCGTTCGTGAATGGGATTATGTATTTAATTTTCGTAAAACACCTGATAGTGCCGTGCAGACTTGCCAGTATAAAATCATTTATGCACCGGATATGCACTTGCGTAATACTTACTGGCAGCCTGAATCCTGCGCGGAGTTCCTGAAATTGGAACCGCTGCCAACCAAGACTGTAGTGGAGAGAGTGGTCGAGAAAACGGTATCGGTGCCAAGCCCTGAAGTGGTGCGCATCAGAGTTGCTGCAGATGGTATTTTTGAATTTGATAAATCAGACATTACTGAACTGCGACCAGGTGGCATTGAAAAACTGAACAAGGTAGCTGATCAGTTATTGTCAGGTGGAGAAATTACCCAGTTGCAGATTGTTGGACATACAGACCGATTAGGTGATGACGCTTATAATCAGCGGCTTTCTGAAGCACGTGCCAATGCAATTCGCCAGTACCTCATCAGAAAAAATATTGCGGCTGAATTGATTACTGCTAAAGGTGTAGGTCAATCACAGCCTTTGGTTGAATGCAGACAAACCAAGCGTGATGAAAACCTGATCCGTTGCCTTGAACCTAACCGTCGATTTGAAATTGAGGCATGGACCACTAACAAGAAGTAGGTGGCATTGCGTCATCTAAGTTTAGTTTTATGACGCAATCGCTAATTTAATTTCCGAATCTAACTTTTCATAATTGCAAATACGTCTAATCCAAACCGAGTCTTTGTTAAGACTGAGGTCGCTAAAACTTAGTAATAAAGGTGTGTTAATTTATTCTTGAGAGGAATAATCATGACTATAAAATCAAAATTTTTTTGTGCATTACTATTGCTAAGCGCAAGTACTGCACATGCTGCAGATGCTACTGGCAACCTAAGTGTTACAGCAACTGTTACTGGCGCATGTGTAGTGGCAACACTTCCTGTAGCGTTTGGCCTGTATGACCCTACTGCAGCGACAGATAATACAGCCGGAACCGGCACAGTAACCGTTACCTGTACGCTTGGCACCCCTTATACGGTTGCTCTTGATGCCGGCGCTAATGAGAGTGTAGCAGGTGATTTTACTACGCGTCGTATGCTGGCTAACACAAGTGATTACCTTTCCTACCAGCTTTATAAGGAAGTTGGCCGTACTAGCGTGTGGGGAGATACGGGAACTGACAGAGTTACTGGTCAAAGTGGCCTTGGCCTCCCTCAAGCTATTACGGTTTATGGAACAATTCCTAAAAACCAAAACGTGGCAGCAGGGGCTTATCTTGATACGGTGCTCGTAACGGTTTCCTATTAGCAAGCAATTACCAGGTTATTTTAGGTGAATGTAATGTTACGATTTCTTGCTTATACTGTATTTAGCCTGTTTTTGTGTGTTGCTAATGCTGCTGATCTCGCAGTATTGCCGGTAGGGCTGAGTCTTGGTGCCGTCAATAATAAAGGCATGATTACAGTGAGTAATCGTGGGAAAGACAGCGTCATCATTCAGGCTGAAACTGTGTCCTGGATGCAGTCTGACGGTCAGAACCAATATGCGCCGACTCAGGAACTGCTCGTCAATCCACCCTTGTTTACAATTCCGGCGGGACGCTCGCAGGTGGTGCGTGTTGGCCTTCGGCAAGTACAGCCTCTCAAGCAGGAGATCGCTTACAGACTGTTGTTGCGTGAAGTGCCTAACGCTCCCTCTTTAAGTGAGCAAGTTGACGCAGCCAAGCAAGGGAATATTCGCGTGCTGCTGCAATTGAGCTTGCCGGTATATATTACGCCGGCAGTGCCGCGCAATCAGTCACAATGGCACGCGCGGTACGACACAAATGGCGCCGTTGCACTGCAACTCAACAACAATGGCAATGTGCATATACTCGTCAATGAACTCACACTCCGTAATGCAGATGCCGATCAAAATGCGGTGCCTCTTGCTGCTATCAAGGTGAATGATGTGGTATTTCCAGGACAAGACCGCAGTTGGAAGATAACCCCTGAAACAAAGTTGCAGGGAAAACGTTTTGTCGTTGACGTGAAAACCGATAAAGGTCACCAGAATGTTTCGCTCGACCTTGATCCAATGTAGAAGAAAAAGCCCAGGTCTCTCAGTTAAAAAAGTTGTATTGGCGCTAGTGTTATTGGGGGTGATGACCTCGACTGGCGACATTGACACTATAAGCAGATTGATCCATCGCAATGTTTCAACGGTGCAGAAACCTGTGATAGCCGACGTTAATATCACAGGTGCCCCCAATGCCGTTGAAGGCAGCCGAAATATGGCAGTTGCTAAGAGAGTGCCAATAGCTGCCGGTCTCAAAGATAAATCCGATAGCATTAATAGCAGTACAGTAAATAGCCCCGTAATTGCTGCTGGCAACCAGGCTGATGGCATGAGCGCATCAGCGAACACGACAGGCTATGACCAATCCAGTAACCTCAAAATAAATAACCAAGCCGAGAGCAGTCATCATGCGAAAGTTGTCGAACCGAACCATACAAACGTGACCGGGGACTCTTTGCTGCTTGCGGTAAATATCAATGGGGTTGAAGTTGATGGTGTATTTACATTATTAAAAAAGAGTAATGGTGACCTCATGGTTGCCGAAAAAGACTTACTCGGTTGGCGCATAAATACATCAAGCTACAACAAATCCTTGATTGAAGGTAAGCCCTATGTCCGAATTGATGACTTGTCTGGCGTCAAATACTATGTTGATGCAGGTACACAGACCCTGATGCTTCTGTTGCCCGCATCTGCATTCATGGCAAATGAATTTGATGGTGATGTAAAAAGCCCTCTGGATCTTTATACAACGCAAGCAGGTGGTTTTTTAAATTATGATTTGAACTGGCAACGTATTCATCACCAGGAAACAGCCGGGGGTCTGTTTGAGATCGGCGCCTTTAATTCGAGTGGTAACGGCACAAATACTGCTATCTGGCGCAGTGGTGACGCACAGCGTGGAATGGTGAGATTAGATACCACCTGGAACATAGATATGCCCGGCAAGATGCAGAGCCTGCGCTTTGGCGATGCGATCAGCCGTGGAAGTAGCTGGGGTCGTTCAGTTCGTTTCGGTGGTGTCCAATGGGGAACTAATTTTGCTACCAGGCCAGATTTCACTACATTCCCTATGCCCACATTACGCGGGGAGGCAGTGCTGCCATCTACAATTGACCTTTATGTAAATAATACTCGCCGTTTGCAAAGCAATGTGGAATCAGGACCGTTTGATCTTGCCAATGTTCCGGTAGTGACTGGTCAGGGTGAGCTGCAGCTGGTAGTGCGTGACTTGCTGGGTCGGCAGCAGATTATTACCCAGCCTTATTATGCAAGTCAGAGTTTGCTTCGCCCAGGCCTACATGATTTTTCGATTGAAGCTGGCGCAATACGAAATAACTACGGGATTGATAGTGCCAACTATGGAAATTTGATGTTAGGCGCAACCGACAGATTGGGGCTTAGTCCTACATTCACGAGAGAACTTCGTGCAGAAGTATTAAGTGATCAACAGACTCTTGGTGCCAACGGTGTATGGTTGATGCCTCAGGTAGGAACATCCTATTTGGGTACACTCAATTTTGGCGCTGCAGTAAGTAATCACTCCGGAAAAGACGGACATTTTGTTGCGCTGGGTACAGAGAGGCAAACTCGAAAAATCAGTTACAGCCTGCAGTCGCGGTATGCAGATCGAGATTTCGCCCAGATCGGGCAGCTGGCAAATTCCACTCCCCGCAACACGTTTACAGCCAGCGTCGGCCTTCCGTGGGCAGGTAACAGCCTTGGCCTCAATTATTTAAGCCAGTCTACCTGGGAGGGGGCTAAAAATCGCATGTTATCTTTAAACCTTAGTCGTGGACTAGGCAGCTTTGGCAACCTCAGCTTGAGTGCGTTGCGTAACTTTACCAACGAGCCGCACAATAGCGTCAGCCTCATACTCACTATCCCTTTGGATAGCCGTACCAGTATGAGTTTTGATGCCATTCGACAAGGTGATCTGGCAAGAAATGCCGTACTGGTACAGCGCAATCCGCCGCCGGGTAGTGGCCTCGGTTATCGAGTGCGTGCGTCAGACAATGATGAATACCTGGCTAGCGCTACAGTAAACACCAATTTTGCAAGTTTTAATGCCGAAACTGCTCAGGCAAATAGCCAAGAGGGCTATCGTGTCGGTGCCAGTGGTGGCATAGCCGTTGCCGGCGGCGGTATGTTCCTGAGCCGACGTATTGATGACAGCTTTGCCGTTGTCCGGGTTGATGATTATGCCAATGTACGTGTTTATCGTGAAAACCAGGAAGTCACCCGTACCGATCAATATGGACGCGCATTGATTCCGCATCTGCGTGGCTATCAGAAGAATCTGGTCAGTATCGCACAGGAAGATTTGCCATTGGATGCTGAAGTGGATAAACTTGAACTGAGATTGACCCCGGCGCTACGTAGCGCGGTGGTTCTGGATTTTCCCGTGCGCCGCAGTAGAAGTGCAAGCTTCAGGTTGGTGGATGAAGACGGCAAAACTCCGGCACCAGGCACAATGGTGCAACTGGAGGCAGATAAACGTGAGTTCCCAGTCGGATATGACGGACGTGTTTTTATCAGCGGCCTTAATATAAATAACCGCTTGTTCAGTGTATGGTCCGGCCGTCGCTGCGGCCTGGAAATCATCCTTAGTGATACGAAAGAACTCCTGCCAGACCTTGGCACTTTAATCTGCAAAGGCGTGCCCCAATGAAAAAAATTTTAGTTTCAGCATTGGCAATGCTTGCACTGTGCTTGTCACAATCAGCATTTGCGGTTTGTACACTATTGTGTTCGTGTTCAGTAAGCACCAGCCCGGTATCCTTTGGTGTATATAACCCGCTTTCATCATCTCCGCTCGACTCTGCCGGTAATGTTCGCGTAACATGTGGCGGGGTTCTAGGCCTGCTGGTCCCCTATAACATTGCCATTAATAAGGGAAGTTTCAGCACGAACTTCAGTCCTCGCCAGATGGCCAGCGCCGGCAATAAACTGAATTATGACCTCTATACATCAAGCGCACACGCCGTCATTTGGGGCGATGGCAGCGGAAGCACACAGTATGTTTCCGGCGCTATAACTATCGTGTTGTTAGGTGGCACTTCTAATGACCATGCTGTTTATGGACGTATACCCGGTAGCCAGTTCACAGTTGTGCCCGGCAGCTATGGCGATACAGTTACGGTAACCGTGACCTACAACTAGACCTGTCAATATCTGGAATCAGAACTCATCCCTGGCTTGGATGCAGCTCAATTACTTGTAATGAATGGATTAGAAACATGATTGGGCAATCATGCGTTTTAATATTTCAACATTGATCACGCATTAAGCTGAATTTTGCAGAGCCATTTTCCTTTGATGTTTACTAAAAATTAAATAACCATTTGAATTTAATAGTATTTCAGAAGAATATGAATTTCCAGTCACGTTTAAATACCTGTGTCATACAGCCACGCTGACTATTTGTAAGACTAATCCTACAAAAACATCAGTCTTTATCTGATGTTGTCAATTTAACTATCAATACATAATTCAGGCATCGTCTTTGATTCTAGCTCAGAGGTGTAAATTGATACGCACCTGTCTATATAAGGGTGGTCTTTGCAAGGATTGGATCATAAAGCATGAGTTTTTTTATAAAAACCAAATCGATAGGATGGCCTCAGCATGTATAAGCTACAGAGTTCACTTGAAGCTGTGATTAAGGCAATCCCAGAATGTTTAGCTGTGGGCTGCATTAATATTTCCAATGGAGAACTGCTTGGTATCAAAACAGAAAAATCACAATTACCTACAGTGAACGCTTCACTGATTAAAACTTTGGCTGATTTGTTCAACGACTCAAATGCCTCGTTGGTCAAGGATATATTCGGTGCTTTAAGTTATGAAGGTAGTTTTTTTAAAAAACTCGTCATAAATTTCAATAATTTATTTTATATTTTCATGAGCGTAAGAGAAGAGGAAGCAGTTAGCTTTTTTATTTGTCCGCTCTCAGTAGATCTCGATGCTGTTTTATTAAAAGCAACCAATAGCATGGTTTTGATAAAAAAATAAATTTAGCTGAATTGAATGGCTGCAATTTAACTGAACATTAACCGGATTTTGCAACCTCAAATGAACATTCATTTTTCACCAGTACTTTTAAAATCCCGATTCTGGAACAGTACGTTTCTGCGCGTTTCACAGGTTTTAGAGTCCATCTCAAAGCCTACCAGCAGCATGCAGAACAAATCATCGTGACTTAAGGGGTAGTCGCGATAAGGTTTGAGTTGATCTAATTTATAATCGAAACGTTCTCCCATCCATACGATAGCCGGAATGTGCGTCTGCTCTTCAGGTGCGACAATATAAGGGGCTGCATGCAGATAAATACCATGCTCCCCGAGTGATTCTCCATGATCGCTCACATAAAGCATCGCGGTTTCATATTGGCCGTCATATTTCTTCAGAAACTCGATAACTTGCGACAGGAAATGGTCAGTGTAGAGTATGGCATTGTCATAGGCGTTATCGATCTCCTCCTTGCTGCAGTTTTTGAGGTCACTGCTCTTGCAGGTGGGTGTGAACCTCTCAAATTCTTTTGGATATCGCCTATAGTATTCAGGCCCATGGTTACCCATCTGGTGCAGAACGATCAGAATATCCTTACTGCCTTTGGAGGCAATGAATTTTTCCAGGCCACTCAGCATGCCGATATCCCGGCACTCTTCATCACAAGACGGATTAAGCGTAGGGCTTCTGAAATCTTCATACTGCATCCTGACCGCTACACCTTTTGAATCCGAGTTATTGTCACGCCAGAGAATCTGTACACCGTTTTCATAAAGTACATCCAGTGCGTTTTCGATATGCAGCGCTTCTTCGCGGTCAAAATGTTTTCGCTTCATTGCGGAGAACATGCAGGGCACAGACTCGCCCGTGGAGGTTCCGCAAGACGATACATTGCTCAGGCTCACTATATTTTGTTTACTAAGTTCAGGGTTTGTTTCCTTGTTATAACCATTCAAGGAGAAGCGGTCTGCCCTCGCCGTTTCTCCGACGACAAGAATAATAAGCTCATTTTTGAATTTGTTCCCAATTTCTACTGTGTCTGTGGCGGTTTGTTTCAATGTCACCACTTTGTTAGATTTGAATTTCTGGGCGACATACACAATGCCGGAATAAGTAAAAAAGGTCGGGTTGGCAAACATCCGTGTCATCTTGTGTTCTCTGATGAATGATGCATAGCCAGCCGTGAACGGTGCCACAACGGCAAACAGGGCGACGATTAGTAATAATAGCAATAAGCATCGTGATTTCAGTTCAGCTTTGAAACTTTGAATGGCCGGCATGTAACGCAGCGCCAGCCATGCTGGAATCAGGCCCAGCAGGCATGTTCTAATCACAAGGTTCATGTTCAGCAACCCGGCAGCCTCTTGCGGGTTGGTCTGAACAATATTGTCGATCATGACAGTATCGATCACGACGCCATACTGATCCATGTAGTAGGCCGCCTGAGAAGACGCAAGCAGGAAAAAGGCAATCACCCAGCGCGTTGCTCTGCCGTAGCTGATCAGCAAAAGAAACAGCATGGTCGCCAAGGTGAAGAACATGGTCAGCGACAGTAAAAACGGCAAGTTGCCCAGGCTCAGTGGATAAATCTCCAAGAGTCTTTTAAACAGGGAAAGGTTACCTGTCAGCATGATAAACAGTGCCGCCAGAATGATGCTGCGATTTTGCGGGGTGATAATGGTCTTCATATCTTTCATTTATTTTAAGTTCTGTTCTGCTTGGATTCTGCCGAGATTGTTTATAAAAACAGAGGTGGATGCAGTTTTTTTCTAACTTATTGATTTGTAATGGGATCATCATTTCATCAGGCTCGCGATTAGCCTGGTGAAATGATGATTTCCTGAAGTCTAGCCATTTATGCAATGGCAGGTGTGGTAGAACGTTATTTGTAATGGATGGGAATGCTTAGTTCTTTGTCTGTCAGCACTTCAAATGCGCTGTCCTTAAAAGCTGGCGGGCCAAATACCTCAGGGTCATTTGATAACGCATAACCTTCTGTGGGAATCATGCCGAAGCGCTTATTAAGCACGCCGTTTTCATCTTCATCATGGAAGGCTAAAACTGCATAAATCCCAGGCTTGATTCCTGAAAATTTAACGGTCACGGTGTCTTCTTTAGCCGCAACCTTGATAATATTTTGCGCTAAAGCACTTTTCCTGAAAGTTTTAGCTTCTGAATACAGTTCTACCTGAATCTGCCCCTGGCTGCTTTTTATGCCATGAAGGTGTACCGTGAGATTGTATTCCTCGGCAACAGCCGAGCTGCATGAAATTATCCAGGCTAAAAAACCAAGTGCTATTATTTTCATTAAAAATTACTTTTTCTCTGCAATTTTCTTCAGCAAATCGTTGATCTCTTTTTTGCGCCCTTCATCTGCAATTTCACGACCTTCTCTAGCCGGTGCCTGCAATGCTTTTCTAAGTACTTTTTCAGCTTTGGATGCGTCACCGGTTTTGTAAAGATAGTCACCGTAAAAATAGTTCGAATCAATGCCGTCTGGATTAAGTTCCAGCCCTTTTGTCAGATATTCCTTGGCTTTGTCATTGTCACCAAAAGAGATTGGCCATGATGGCACTTGGTAATATAAAGAACCCAAGCTTGTATAAGCTGAACCATGTGCAGCATTTGGGTTGATTTTAATGGCTTCATCAAAACTCTTTTTTGCATTTTTAACTAGAGATAATGCTGCCAATTGACCACTGATGCCGTTTCTTACCCCGGCAAATGTGGCTTCAATAATGCCTTGCCAAATCAGGGGTTCGGCTTTATCTGGATATTGTGCGGTTACTGATTTTGATTGTTCCAATAATTCTTCAAAGCCCTTCTCTTGTGAGGAGGCGGGTGTTTGATATTTGAGTTTTTCCCAGGATTTCTGTAATTGAATAATATCTTCGTTCATGCCGGCAAATGCGGCATTTGAAAAAGATAAGAAAACAAGCATGAAGCTTAATAATGTTTTTCTGACAATATTCATGACCATCTCTTTAAATGATAAACAAAGTACATCAATCAAATAGCGTGCCAATCATCTGTAACGCCAATATCTAAAATAAGCGCTCTATTTATTTATTTAAAACAATGGTTTATAGATATTTCGCGATAAAAATAATTTCAATTTAATTTTCTACCTTCGCATGTATACATTTTTTGCACGGTTGAGTGTGCAAACTTTGAAATGGAACCTGCTCCCAGGTTGCAAACTATAGCTTTGCAAACAATAAATTATCAGCAGGCTTTATGTACCGCAAAAAGTTTTGTAATCATTATCAAATCCCGGTTGCGGTGCCTGCATGAATTCGGCGTATTGTGCGGGCGGGCTAAAGGGTTTTGAAATGGCAGCTAGTAGTTTTTGCAGTGGCTGTAAATCATCGTGATCAACGGCTGCGTTCAGTGCATCTTCAACCAAATGATTGCGCGGAATAATCGCCGGGTTGGTTTGTTCCATCAAGCCTATGCTTTGTTCAATCGTTTCAGCCTGTCTGGAAAGCCTTGCTTCCCATTGCTGCATCCAGTTTTTGAACCCGGCATCATGGTAAATTTCCATTGTTTTTAACGAGTCTTTTCCTAATGCCCTGAATGTATTGGTGTAATCAGCCTTGTGTTTCTGCATATACATTAACAGATCTTCTGCCAGCTTTAAATCATCTGCCTCTGTATTAAACAGGCCCATCTTTTTACGCATGCCCGTAAGCCAGTAATCTAAAAATTTGGCCGGAAATTTCCCAAGTAAATCTTCTGCAATAACAATAGATTGGCCTTCATCTGCGTGTAACAGCGGTAACAGTGCTTCAGCGAAGCGATATAAGTTCCAGTGCGCTATTGGCGCCTGATTGCCGAACGCATAGCGTCCCTTGCTATCAATCGAACTGAATACAGTAGCAGGGTCGTAACTGTTCATAAAAGCGCATGGGCCATAATCAATAGTTTCCCCACAAATACTCATGTTATCTGTATTCATTACGCCGTGGATAAAACCAACCTGCATCCATTGGGATATAAGCGCTGCCTGTAAATCGATTACTTTTTCCAATAGTTGTGCATATTTATTTTCCGTCACAGCAATTTCCGGAAAATGTCGATTTATCGTGTAATCGGCTAATTCGGTTAATGCCTCATGATTTTGAATGGCAGATGCAAACTGAAAAGTTCCAACTCTGATGTGGCTGGCTGCAACGCGGGTTAATATGGCTCCCGGATAAGCATCATCGCGATAGACAGTTTCACCTGTTTTTACAATCGCTAAACTCCTTGTGGTGGGAATGCCGAGTGCATACATCGCTTCGCTGATAATGTACTCTCGCAACATAGGGCCCAGCGCTGCGCGTCCATCGCCCGAACGAGAGTATGCGGTCCTTCCGGAACCTTTCAGTTGAATATCGACGCGTTTGTTTTGCGGCGTGATGTGCTCACCCAGTAATATGGCGCGGCCATCTCCCAGAATATTGAAGCCACCGAATTGATGGCCGGCATAAGCCTGGGCAATTGGTTCTGCGGCTATATATACTGAATTGCCGCTGAGAAATTCGGCACCCTCTTTCTCAAGAATCTCTGGGTCTAATCCTAAAGTTTTGGCTAATGGCTTGTTGATTAACAATAGACTAGGATTTTTAACCTTTTCTGGCTGTTGCTTCTGGTAGAGAACTGATGGCAGTTGTGTATAGCTGTTATCGAACTTGAAGCCGGAATGTCCCGATTTGAATTGCGCAGGTGTTTTCATCTTTAAAATTGTTTACTAAATTAGTAGGATATTAAGCAAATAAAAACGTGCTAGCAACTAAATTTATATCAAGGCGTTCAGGAAACTTATCAGCGTTGGTACGCGTTGAATGCATGAATGGTGGGCAAAATGATGATAACAACTGAAAAAATATGAAAACTATAGGCGATGCAGGATTTCTAATTTCATCGTAAGCATCGCCTATAGTAGTATAGGAAGCGATAGTATAGGAAACAACTCTGGAAAGCTGTAATTACCGGTTACTGTGTTCTACGTTCATACATTATTGGAATAATATTTTTTCGTCTTTCCATACTGGGTGAATGTTCAAGCACCAGCTTTATCAGCTCAGCCTGACGACGCGTTCCGGTTTTCGCTAATATATCTTTAATCTGGCTATAAGCCGTGTTGATCGAAATGCCGTACTTGGCGGAGTATTCTGCTGCGGTCATACCATTGGTGATTGCCAGCGTCAGGCGGGCCTCTGCTTTAGTTAATCCGAAAATTCGGGCTACATCAACTGATGATTGCTCATTATTCAAATTCGATTCAAAAATGAACATGACGACTCCGGATGCATCTATGCCAAATGCGGATTTTTCGAGTCGCTGCAGCATCACACTATTTTTTTCGTCTCTGATAGTAACGTTAAGGTGAATTTCATTGGCACCTTGGTTATTCAGTAACATATCTATTGCAGTTCGGAGTTCAGTTTGTGATTGCCAGCTAAAGCATTCTTCAATAAGGTCATCACCCATAAGAATAAACTCTTCCGGCAGTTTCAGTTTAATTCTTGCGAGTTCGTTAAGATGGCTCAGATTGCTGTTGTTATCAAAAAAAACCAGCCCGACACCAAAAACAGAATAAGCATGATCCAGTGCAGAATTTAGCGCATAAACCTTACTGACTTCACTTACAGAACATTGCCCGCAAAAGCAGGTTCTGCACCTTTCTATAGGCACAGCTTTCATCATATTCATTTAGATTCTCCCCTAAGTTTTTATATATTTTTTTATTATTGACTATAACAATTTAGTCTTTTGTTTTTTTATGGAAACTAACAGAGATAAACCCTCAAGACAATCACCCTTTTGGGGGTGTGGTATTGAGGGTGATGCAATTAATCTAAATAATGAAGGGTGTGATAATCGGGGTTGATGATATTTGGATCATAAATGTGATGCGGTGTTAAGGTGCGGAGCAAGTGCCGCCACCACTCGATATGACTGACTGTGTGCCATTGAGCATGACGTGACTGGATTCTCCGGCACGCAATCTTATGGTGCTGGTAGCGCTTTGTACGCTAACCTCACCTGAGATTACTTTTGTATAAGTACCAGCATCAAGTGCGCCTTCTTGTTGCAGCAGATGTGTTATCAAAAAGTCGGTGCCAATGACTCGAATGGTAGATGCTGGAGTACGGAAACTGTATTTTTGCGGATTAAGTTTTGATATTTTTCCGGATACAGAGCGAATATCACCTTTTTCCAGCGTAATTAAACTCCGGTTTGCATCTGGCTGCTGCGCTGAATAGTTGTAATCAAGCAGGCTTATTTGTGTGTCTTTGAGTACATATAGCATCGCGCCATCTGCAAACAGGATTTTTGCTTTAGCATCTTGTTTGGTGGTAATTTTATCGCCGGCACAAATTTCATCGCCACTTGCTAGTTGAATTTTTTGTTGGGAGCCGTCTTCTACGGTTACAACGCCATTTACATTGATTAGCGTACCGGCTGCCATGATACCTGTGCCGCCAATTCCACCTTGATGGGTGGTGGATTCATGGCCGGTGCCACCAATACCTCCGGGGGGTATTGTCGGTTCGTGGCCGGTGCCAGCGATGCCGCTATTGTCACTGGTGCGGATTGAGTGGTTGTGTTCTGTGCCACCAATGCCCCCGGGCGGGATGGTTGTGTCATGGCCGGTGCCAGCGATGCCACTATTGTCACTGGTGCGGATTGCATGGTCGTGTTCTGTGCCGCCGATGCCGCCTGGCGGTATGGTAGTTTCGTGCCCAGTGCCGCCGATTCCGCCAGTTGAGATGGGGTCTTGATTGAGAATAGACGATTTAACAGCACTGCAAGTGCGTGCGACGTGAGCGGCTGCAAACGATAAGCCAGGATAGCTCAGGATCAGTGAGAACGATATTGCCAGCGATAGGTGACGTAGGCGCATTAAAATCTATCCGTTAGATTCGTCTTTTTTATCTTCAGTCTGGCTGCGGCTACTGTAGAAGAAAGTGCCGAAATGGACTCTGAACTCAGGCCTGCCAGCTTCGTTGTAATGCTTCTCTTTGTGCTGTATTGCTTGGTTGTTGATTTGTTTTAATGCATGCATGGCAGCTTTTCTGGCGGCAGCGGCAATTGCCTTTACATCCTCTTCAGTCAAGCCTTCATGCCAGACAAAGCGGTCAAGGAAAGGTGGCTCACCACCATACAGATTGTGCTCTGCTGCCGAGATATGGTCATGTATGTTTTGACCAAAGAAATGCGCCTTTTCATCCAGATCATCGGCCGGAATCAGAGATTCGACAATTAAATGCACCATGCCGTCATCTGTAAGTTTTACTATGCCGCGGTTTATGCATTCATCCATTAATGCCCGCGGGTGAATATCATTAGTTAAGCTTTCAGCCAATGAGAAAAATGAAATCTTATGATCCGAGTGAGGGTTTCTGGGAATAGGTTTAGGCTCACCGTGCTGATCGACCAAGTCCGGTGTGCCCAGCCATTGCGCAATCAAGTTTGCAATTAAACCTTGTTGCCGTCCCGCAGTTTTTTCTGGAGCTCGTCCTAACAGCCGACGCACATCCTTACGGTGAACTCCTGTGAGCAATGCAATTCTGCTGTCTGTTTGTGATTTTCCATTGACTTTGAATTCATCTTTTGCAACAGAAACAAAAGCAGCTTTAAGCATTTCCGACAGGTTGCGGTGATCGATCCCGAAGTGAATGCACAATCTGGCAATTGGCTTGAGGCAATGCTCAAGTGCGCTAACTATGGATGATGGAGTTTCTATTGACATGGTGATTTGTAAGTCGTTCCGATATTTAGTTTAGCTCTTCAGTACATACAAATGTTCTTAAGAACATTATTACACAAAAAAATCAAATGCGGTATTTTTTCCCGTTATTTTTTAAATTAATTTTGGATCGATCATTTTAGTGTGCTTAACATTAATTTACAAAAAATAAATTTGACAATGTAAATGGAGGTGCTACTATTTTATTTAAGTGGGAAAAAATCCCGTTTAATTTAAAGAAACCATTAAGTCATGGGGCGTCATTATGAGAATCAAGTATCTGAATAATTTAGCAGAAATCATCGTCAGCATAGATGAGGGTAAAAATATTACTGATGCAAATATCGTGAGCTTTACTGATAGGGGGCTTCGGTTAATCGGGCAAATGAAACGGTTGGGGCTGGATATTGGAACCTTGCAGGAAACTATGGCTGGCATGCAGATGATGTGTGGTAACCGGGCTGCACTGACTGAGTTGATCGATATGGCCCATGAAGAAATTTCGCGTCTTTTGGGAAGTGATGCCTGGCGTGTTTATGGTTGTGATGAGGGTGGTTGGTTTTATCAGGACTGTAAGGTTTGTGAAAGAGCAGCAGCTTAACGCTTTTGCATATGAGCTTTAGGCTGGCGTCTATCGTTTAAGGTAAGTGCTTTTTTTATTTGATTGTTATCAGTTGCTTGGGAAGCTGAAATTGAAATTTAGTTGAATTTGTCACCAATATTGATGATGACGCTCAATAGTGTAAGCAATGATAATCAGCGTGTGAAATTTTTTGGATTAAATCTTACGGCTGTAGTTTAAATAGGCGGGTAACTAAAATGAAATTTGACCGTGATGGATTTGTCGAGGCGCTTGCATCGTGGATGCGTTGGCGCGGACACTCTATACCGCATAACATGCTGTCACAGCGATTCCCCTTGCCTGGTGGTGAGGTTACCAGTTCGGCGTTTCGCTGAACATCAACAGCCCTTTGAAAATCGGTGATCAGCTCGCTATCCGTACCGTGGGCAGCAATGGTGATCTGTTATATGGGCGTCTTTCTTATCAGATGCCGGTAGGCGCTGACGGTTTGCGTATCGGCGCTGCCTATTCACATAATCATTACCAGTTAGGCCGCGAGTTCAAGTCGCTGGATGCGTATGGCAGCAGCGAAACCGTCAGCCTGTTTGCGACTTATCCCTTGCTGTTAAGCCAGACCGGTACATTGTTTGGCACACTCGCCTATGAAAACAAAAAACTGCATGATCGCATGGACAGTGTATTAACTAATACGGAAAAACAGGTGCAGCTCATGAGCCTCGGTGTAAGCGGCGAGTCTCATGATATGGTCAATGGCGGTGGGCGAACCATGTTTGATGCATCGTTGTATGCCGGTCATCTGAATATGGATGCTACAGCGCGTATGCAGGATGATTCAAGTGCACGCAGCAGCGGCGACTTTGTTAAAGCGGCTTACATGGTCAACCGCCTGCAACGTATTACTGACCAGGATACGCTGTCGATGATACTTTCCGGTCAATGGGCGGCGAACAACCTTAACTCTTCCGAAAAGTACAGCCTGGGGGGCGTCTATGGGATACGCGCTTACCCCCAGGGTGAGGCCAGTGGTGATATGGGCGCTATGCTTAAGCTTGAACTGGCTCACCATTTCACGCCGCAGCTGAGAGGAACAGTGTTTTATGATTATGGGCACATCAGAATTAATCAGGATGATTTTTCGGAAGCTGATAATACACGTACCCTGTCCGGCGCAGGACTGGGGTTTAATGCGGCACTTGCGGGCTGGCAATTGGATAGTTATGTGGCATGGCCGCTGCAGGGCGGTGACCCATTATCTGAACCGGAGTCATCAGTGCATACGCCGCGGCTATGGATGCAGATGTCCGGGGATTTTTGAGTGTATTTTGCGCTGGCCAGCGGTAAACCTTGCGCTGCGGGCAGCAAATCTCACACCGTTCAGTGATGCTCCAATAGGGCGTTAGCTTATATGGGCGCTAGTGAGCCGGGCGTTTAAATATTTCGTCCAAAAAAAATGACCCATGAAAGGGTCATTTTTTTTGGATTCTTTGGAACTTAAAGCTTTTGAATGTTAGAAGCTTGTTTACCTTTTGGTCCGTCAGTTACGTCGAAAGAAACGCGTTCGTTTTCTTTCAAGCTTTTGTAACCGCTATCAACGATAGCTGAGAAATGTGCGAATAAATCGTCACCACCTGCGTCTGGAGTAATGAAGCCGAAGCCTTTTGAGTCATTAAACCATTTTACTAAACCTGTTGCCATATCTTATTCCATACTTTTAAAAGGGAGGCACCCCGAGAAAGTTTGGTTTTCTAAATAAATAATGGCCTTGTAAAAGGCCAAAATATAAAAAATTCAAACGCCTAGATAGCGTTTTACGTGCTAATGTCAGTTGTGTCAAGCACTATTTTAATTATATTTGTAGGTGTGGCCTGAGTGCGGAGTGCTTGTGTTGGGTAATTCACTGATATTGCTTGCTTAAACAGGGCATCAGGACTATAGTCGCGCCTGCGTCTGGTAGTGCTGCGCGTCCGGTATTCATTATTTTTCTCACTATTCCCACTTTTAGGGTTGCTACTTAATTCCGTGTTTCCTTAAGTTTGCTGCATCAATGCGGGTCTTAATATTATTTTGGAGCAACAGATATGGCTAAAGAAGAGCTAATTGAAATGGGTGGTGTGGTCATGGAAATATTGCCGGATTCACGTTATCGCGTTACGCTGGACAATGGTCACACCTTAGTGGCCTACACCGGCGGCAAGATGAAAAAGAACCATATCCGTATTCTCGCTGGCGATAAGGTGACGCTCGAACTGTCACCTTATGATGTCAATAACGGTCGTATTACTTTCCGTCACATTGAATCCAACGGTTCAACTTACACGCCAAAAAAACGTAGCTATTAAGTAAGTAGTGCTGATTTCAGCAGTTTTTTAGAGTCGCCAATCAAGCCTGAGCCAATTTTTCATAGAATCGTAACCTGATTTGTCATTGTCAAAAATAGCTGATAAAGTCTGCTTATGTTGATAGCATTGCATAAAAAGCTGTTATGGATAATTGTGATCTGGTTTGCAATCTTGCAGACCGTTTCGCCGTTTATTCATGCGCATTTAGATGCTGACTCCCCGGCACAGGGCTATGGCCTGCATGTGCATGATGAAGGCCTGTTGCAAATGTCTGGCGGTGAGCATGTAATCAGTGCGCATCCCGCGCACGCGGTGGGTGTCAATGCTGCAGTCGTAGAAGACATTGCCCCAATGCCGTTGCCGTTATTTATCCTCTTGTTTTTTATCAGCCTGCCTGTTATCTCAAAGCGCCGGGCTGGTATCAGCTTAATTAAATATCCTCTCTCGCAGCTATATTTGCGAACGATCTCCAGGCCGCGCGCACCTCCTCTGTTTTAAAACAATCGTTTAATCGACATTCGCAATCTGTGCGGATGTTTTCATGATTTCAGGAGAGTTTTATGACTATTTTCTGTCGCTTGTGTTTACCAATAGCATGGTTTGCCTGCTCTGCAGCCATTGCGTTTGCGGCACCAGTGCAAGAACAGACCGAGCCTTCGCAGCCGGCAGCGCAATCGAATCATCATTTTGACGAGCTAAAGGTGAATCCCGGCCTGCACTTATCCGAGGTGCTTGAAAAAGCCTATGCACGCGCACCGATGCAGGCTGCGCTGCAGTCGCGCGATGTGATGGTTTCAGCAAAAAACCGCGTAGCCAATGCCATGCTGCCTGCGGCCCCTGCAGTAGGTGTTATCCATCAGAATGATGCAATAGGCAGCGGCCGCGGCGAGCGTGACTGGCAGGCTGAACTGGAACTGCCGGTTTGGCAGCCCAAGCAGCGCGATAATCGATTGAAAGTAGCGGACGCCATGCAGTCGACCACCGCTGCCAGCCGTCAAAGCCTTAAGCTGCAGGTGGCCGGACAGTTACGGGAGGCTTTGTGGAATATTGCCGCGAATGACAATAACCTGTCTTTAGCCATCAATAAGCTGCAAGTGGCAAAAAAGCTGCAATCTGATGTTGAGAAGCGCTATCGGGCGGGTGAATTAGCCAAAACGGATGCGATGCTGGCAGAGCAGGAAGTGCTGCGCGTTGAGAAAGAAAAGGTGCGAGCCGAGGCTGAGGTGATGCATGCACGACATCGCTATTACCTGCTGACGGGGCTGCGTGAATTGCCAGCCAGTTATGAAGAGAAGCAGTCGAGTCTGGAGGATTACAGCCAGTCTCCAGTCTGGCTGGAATCGCAGTCCAAGGTTGGGCTGGCAGAAACCGAGCGCGATCTGGCGCAGGTTGAAAGCCGTGAGAATATGCGGGTATTGCTCAATGTGCGCAGCAGCAAAGGCGCTTTTGATACCACTAACAATGACAGCGTAGGTGTTCATGTGCGCGTGCCGTTCGGCAGTGAAGCCAGTGCAGCACCGATCAGGGCAGCTGCCGAAATGGTGGTCGGGAATGCCTTAACTGAGCGTGAAGCAACCAGACTCGAGCTGGAAGCTGCCATGCATGAAGCCGAGCATAATCTAAGCGTAAGTCGTGCTGAATTTAGTATAGCCGCTAAACAGTTCGAGATTGCCCGTGAAAGTTTAATCCTGGCACAGAAGGCTTTTCAGCTCGGTGAAACCGATTTAGTCAGTTTGTTGCGTGTACAGGCGCAGACCTTTGAAGCCGAGCGCGCTTTCACAACACGCCAGATACAAGTGCAGTGGGATATTGCCCGCTACAACCAGACCGTAGGAGTACTTCCATGAGCAAGATTCATTCATTCGCCATATATGCATTTTTGATTGCTGGCGCTTTTGGGGCTAGCAATGCTCGGGCTGCAGAGGTTGTGATGACTTCAGCCCAGCAGCAGAATCTGGGCGTCACTGTAGCGCCTGTCGGTAAAAACAGTTTCTTTAACAGCCGTAATTTTCCGGCCGAGATTGTCGTGCCTGTCGGCCAGGAGCGCGTGGTGAGTGCGCCACAGTCAGGGTTGATTGATCAGTTGTATGTGGCAGCCGGACAGTCAGTTAAGAAAGGCCAGCCGCTTGCGCATTTGAACAGTCCGGATTTATTGGCCCTGCAGCGTGATTATCTGCAAGCCGCCACGCAGCATCGATTAGCTACCAAAAGTCTGGCGCGTGATACCGAGTTATTGAAAGACGGCATTATCCCGCAGCGGCGTTACCTCGAAACCGAAAGCATGCATGATGAAGCCGGTGCAGCGCTAGCGCAGCGCAAACAAGCCTTGCGCCTGGCCGGCATGAGTGATGCGGCAATCAGTAAGCTGCGCCCGGAAACCGGCATGAGCAGCGGCATTACCTTAACTGCGCCGATTGATGGCCAGGTATTGGAGCAGATGGCGACAACCGGCCAGCGCGTCGATATGGCGATGCCTTTATACCGCATCGGTAATCTGAACAGACTGTGGCTGGAAATTCATGCCCCGCTTGAAGGTTTGCCTTTTGTAAAGGTTGGCATGCCGGTCAATGTGCCTAAGTTGCAAGCCAGCGGCAAGCTGATCGCGGTCATACGCAATGTCAACAAAGCTGACCAGACTTTGCATTTGCGCGCTGAAATTACCAGCGGTACCGAGAAACTGTCACCCGGGCAGTTTGTAGAGGCGGTCATCGGTCTGGGCGGTGAAACACAGTACTTCAGTGTGCCGAAGTCTGCGCTTTCAAGGCAAGGAGCCGACACCATGGTGTTCGTGCAGACCAGAAATGGTTTTAGCCCGGTTAAAGTGAAAGTGATATCGGAACAGGGCGCCGACGCGGTGGTAGATGCCAAACTTAAAGGTGAGGAAAAAATCGCTATTACCGGTATATCTGCCATCAAGGGTGCATGGCTTGGATTGGGTGGTGAGTGATGGCTGCTTGCATAACACTTAAAACAGCCGTTTGCAAAAGACCGGGAGGCAGTCAATGCTAGGAAAGCTGATCCAGTTTGCGCTCACGCAGCGTTTGCTGATTCTTATTCTGACACTAGGTATCGCAGCTGCAGGTACGCTTGCCTATCAGAACTTGCCGATTGATGCTTTCCCTGACGTATCTTCGACGCAGGTAAAGATTATTGTCAAAGCGCCGGGCATGACGCCGGAAGAAGTCGAGGCGCGCATTACCGCGCCGATCGAAGTAGAAATGCTGGGTATTCCCAAGCAGTCTGGCTTGCGGTCTGTGGCTAAGTATGCACTTACTGACATTACTGTGGACTTCATGGATGGCACGGATATTTACTGGGCACGCCAGCAGGTGGCAGAGCGCCTGAATGCGGTATGGGGCAATCTGCCGCCCGATGTTTCGGGCGGCATGGCACCGATGACGACGCCGTTGGGTGAAATGTTCATGTTCACGATAGAAAGCGATACCTTGAGTCTGCAGGAGCGGCGCAGTCTGTTGGACTGGGTGATTCGCCCGCAGCTGCGCACAGTGCCTGGCGTGGCTGATGTGAATGCACTTGGCGGCCTGGTGCGCAGTTTTGAAGTTGTGCCGGATAATGCAAGGATGTATGCGCGCGGTGTTTCTATCAACACCTTGCAAGAGGCACTGTTAAATAACAACCGTAATGGCGGTGCCGGTCGGCTCAGTGATGGCGAAGGTGCCTTGCTGGTGCGTTCAGAAGGTGGCATTAAAACCATAGAGGATGTGCAGAATACTGTATTACGTACCGATATGGGTATGTCCGTTCGTGTGGCCGATGTGGCCGATGTGCGCATTGGTTCGCTTACGCGCTACGGTGCGGTAACCGCGAATGGTAAAGATGAGACTGTAGAAGGTTTGGTACTCGGCTTGCGTGGTGCTAATGCACAACAGGTGGTCAAAGGTGTAAAAGAGAAGCTTGCCGAGATGGCGCCTAGCCTGCCTAAAGATGTCAAGATACATGTGTTTTACGACCGCGGCAGCCTGGTCGAGCGTGCGGTCAACACTGTCACCAAAGCCTTGCAGGAGGCGGTAGTGCTGGTGCTGATTCTGCTGGTGCTGTTTCTGGGTAATTTCCGCGCGGCGCTGACTATTGCGTTTATCCTGCCGCTGTCTGCACTTTTTACTTTTCTGCTCATGCATTATTTTGGCATGTCAGCCAACCTGATGAGTTTAGGCGGGCTCTCTATCGCGATAGGTATGCTGGTGGATGCTGCGGTGGTGGTGGTCGAAAATATCGTATCGCATCTTGGCGAAAGAAAGCAGGCCGGCATTTTGCCGCGGATGCACCTGATTTATCGTGCTGTGCGTGAGGTCAGTGTGCCGGTAACCGCCGGCGTGCTGATTATTATTACGGTATTCCTGCCGCTGCTGACGCTGCAAGGACTTGAAGGTAAACTGTTCACGCCGGTAGCGTTGACCATCATGTTCGCACTGGCGGGTTCGTTAGTATTGTCACTGACAGTGATTCCTGTGCTGTCTTCTTTTCTGCTCAAGGAAGTCAGTCATGAAGAGCCATGGCTGGTGAAGAAAGCGCTGGCGGTTTATGAGCCGTCGCTGCAATGGTGCCTCGCCCATGCCAGAGTGATCGTAATTGCGGCGTTTGTGATGCTGGCTTTCACCGGTGTGGTTTATACCCAGATCGGTAAGACTTTCATGCCGGTCATGGATGAGGGGGACATCATCATCGGTGTTGAGAAACTGCCTTCGGTAAATTTGCAGCAGACTATCAGTACGGACATGAATGTGCAGCGCGCTATTCTGAGTCAGGTACCGGAGGTGCGAGGTGTTTATTCGCGCGTTGGCTCCGATGAGCTTGGTTTAGATCCGATGGGCCTGAACCAGACCGATAACTTTTTGCTTCTGAAGCCTATGGATGAGTGGCGTATGGAGACCAAAGTAGCCTTGATAGATGAGCTGCGTAAGGTCATGCATCAGTTGCCGGGTCTGGCTTACAGCTTCACGCAGCCGATTGATATGCGCGTGAATGAAATGATTCTGGGTGTGCGCGGTGATCTGGCGATCAAGATTTTTGGCCATGACCTGAAAACGCTGGATGATAAAGCGCAGCAGATTATCAAGATTCTGGAGTCGATTTCAGGCAGTCAAGATGTCTATACGCCGGAAAACAGTGGTGTGCAGTATCTGCAAGTCAAGATAGACCGCGCTGCGGCTGGTCGCCTGGGGCTGGATATCACCGAGATTCAGTCAATATTGCTGGCGCAGTTGGAAGGCAAGCAGCTGGGCGTGGTACAGGAAGGGCAAAGACGTACGCCGGTGCTGGTTCGAGGCAGTCAGGCATTGCGTGATTCTCCGGCAGATTTTGATAGCCTGATGCTTACATTGCCAACAGGAACCAACATTCCTTTAAGTGCCGTTGCAAAAGTCGTGCGTGAAGAGGGGCCGGTGAAAGTGGACAGGGAGCGTGGCGCGCGCTATGTGGTCGTGACGGCCAATGTGCGCGACCGTGACCTGGTCAGTTTTGTTGAGGAAGCCAGACAACGCGTAGCTGCTGAGGTAAAGCTGGATGAAGGTTATTCCATCAAATGGGGTGGTCAGTTCGAGAACCAGCAGCGCGCTGCGGCACGGTTGGCGATTGTGGTGCCGGTGGCGATTGCCTTGGTTTTTCTGCTGCTGTTCGCGACGTTTGGTTCAGTGAAGCAGGCGTTGCTGATTTTATCCAATATTCCGTTTGCCATGATAGGCGGCGTGTTTGCGTTGTGGCTATCGGGTGAATATCTGTCCGTGCCTGCTTCGGTCGGCTTTATCGCTCTGCTTGGTATTGCGGTGCTCAACGGTGTGGTGATGGTCAGTTACTTTAATCAGCTCGAAGCGCAGGGCATGGCGGTACTTGATATTGTAGTTGAAGGTGCTAAGCGCAGGTTAAGGCCGGTGCTCATGACTGCGAGCATTACAGCTTTTGGCCTGATTCCGCTGTTGTTTGCTACCGGTCCGGGCTCTGAGATTCAGCGGCCACTGGCAGTCGTCGTCATCGGCGGACTGGTCAGTTCAACGGTGCTTACATTGGTACTGCTGCCGATCTTTTATCGTCGATTTTTCAAGTAGGGGTGAACATGGCACAAGATAATGCAGCGCAAGCGCTTTTGATATTGATGGTTACCCCCAAGCTGGAAGAGGTGCTGGTTGATTTTCTGCTGCAGCAAAGCGCAATCAGCGGATTTACCACTACCCCTGCCAGCGGCCATGGCACGGGTCATGTTGCCAGTCATGGCAAGCCGAAGCTCAGTCTGTTGGAGCAGGTCACTGGCCGGCAGAATCGGGTGCAGTTTATGCTGCATGCAACATTACCGGTCATGCATGAGTTGATTGCTGCGCTCAAAGCCGAATTTCAGCATACGGATATGCATTATGTTTTGCTGCCGGTGCTCGATGCCGATTCCATATAAATAGTAATATTGGCACGAATTTTTTGATACGAGAAATAGCGCATTCTGTTATTCCCGCGCAAGCGGGAACCCAGTTGACTTAGTTTCCTCGCCTAGATAGCCGCCTGCTTGGACATGCTGGGCATGGCGGTTTTATAATTTTCATAGGTTTATAAAAAATTAACCTATATAAAAATTAAAGCATATAATTTCCTCATAAAAATCAACAACAAGAGCATCTCATGTTTGAGCTTAATACCCTGCGACTTGTCGCAATGGTGAGCTTCGTCGGTTTTGTATTTATTACCATGATGCTATGGCGATTGGTGCCGCAGGAGCGCAGCCTGAAATATTGGGGATTTTCTGCTTTGCTGATTGCAGCAGGTATGCTGCTGCTTGGGTTGCGTACCCGTATCCCGGATTTTCTTTCAATTGTTGCTGCTAATACCTTCATTACACTTGGCGTTGGCTATATGTTTGTTGCCACGCGCATGCTGCTGCATACGGGTGCTGGACGTCTCTGGCATTGGTATGCGGCTGGTCTTGTATTGGTAATTTGCATTGCTGCACCGAGCGTGTCCGAGCGCGTTGCGGCAACTTCTTTGATATATGCCGCATTCTTTATTGCCTGCAGTGTTTTGTTCTGGAGCAGGGGCGAAGTCAGTATGACAGCCACGCGGCGGATTGCCGCATTGATATTTGCAACGGGCGCCGTTCTATTTATTTATCGCAGCTTTAACCCTCCGCAGCAGCTGCCGGGGTTTGCTTTTGTTTCCACGCAGGATTTGATTGAACTGGCACCATACTTTTATGCACTTTTGCTCAGTATGTGGCTGCCATTAACCTTGATGCTCATCGTGAGTACACGCTTGCAGAATCAGCGTTCGGATGCGCTGGAGCGTGCTGAGCAGGCATTGCAAGAACTCAAGGAAAGTCAGTATCTGTGGAAATTTGCCATTGAAGGATCCGGGGATGGCGTCTGGGACTGGGATGTGGTGCATGAACGCGTATTTTACTCAAATCGATGGAAGGAGTTGCTGGGTTACGTTGATGCAGAAGTAGGTGACGGCCTGGATGAATGGAGCAAGCGCATTCATCCTGATGATAAAGTAGCTACTGAAGCTGCGGTGAACAGGCATTTTGAGGGATTAACACCAAGTTATAGCTGTGAGCATCGCCTGCTCTGTAAAGATGGAAGTTATAAATGGATACTGACCCGCGGCATGATTGTGAGTCGGGATGATTCCGGAAAGCCGCTGCGTGCAATCGGCACACATACTGACATATCTGAGTTGAAGCTACAGCAAGCAGATGTGCAGTTTCGTAACCAGATACTGGTAATGCTGGCGCGCGGTGAGCCGATAGATCAGGTGATGCTTGCTACGATTACTGGTATTGAAGCGATTCATCCTGAAATGCTATGTAGCATTTTACTGTTGGATGATGAAGGTAAAAGGTTGGCAGACGTGCTCGCACCCAGTCTGCCGGATTTTTATAACGAGGCGATCAGAGGTATTGAGATTGGTGCTGGTAAAGGGTCTTGCGGGACAGCTGCTTTTTTTGGCGAGCGCGTCATTGTTGATGACATCTCCACGCATCCATACTGGCAGGATTATAAAGCGCTTGCGGCCAGTGCTGGCCTGGTTGCGTGCTGGTCACAACCGATCATGTCATCGACCCATCATGTGCTGGGTACTTTCGCAATTTATCACCGTAAAATTAATCAGCCTACAGCATCTGATGTTGAGTTGATTGAGCAGTGTGCAGATTTGATCAGCATTGCGCTGGATAAGAATGCAGCTGAAGTCAGTCTGCATGATAGGGAAAAACAGTTGCAACTGGTGCTGGATGCCAGTCAGCTCGGGTTTTGGGACTGGGATATTAAAAAGAATCGAGTCATCAGGAATGAACGCTGGGCATCGATGCTTGGTTACAAGTTGAGTGATATCGAATTTACAGTGAAGCAATGGATTGATTTTATTCATCCTGATGATAGAGCGATGGCTTACAAATCTATTGAGGATTGCCTCGATGGATCGGCGCCGGTGCATAGTGTTGAATATCGCATGCAGACGAAAAGCGGGCAATATAAGTGGATACTTGATCAGGCGCAGGTTGTGGAGCGCGACGCTAATCACCAGGCAATACGCATGTGCGGCACACATACTGACATTACCGAGCGTAAAGTGATGGAGGAGCAGATTCGTCATCAGGCACTTTATGACGGGCTTACCCAACTGCCTAACCGCTATCTGTTTGAAGATCGTCTGCGACAGGCGATGGTGAAGAGTAAGCGTACCGGCTGTTATGGTGCATTAATGTTTCTGGACCTGGATAACTTCAAGCCGCTGAATGACCATCATGGGCACGCAGTAGGTGATTTGCTGCTGATTGAGGTCGCTGCACGCCTCAAAAGTTGTGTGCGTGAAGCAGACACCGTCGCCCGCATTGGCGGTGACGAGTTTGTGGTAGAGCTCGAACAGCTTGACACGGATAAGAGCTTGTCAGAAAAAGAAGCTGAATCTACCGCAGATAAAATACGGCAGCTGCTGGCCGAGCCTTATGTGCTAAAAACCCTTAGCGCTGCGGGAGTAGAGTCGACCGTTGTCCATCATTGCACGGCTAGTATTGGCGTGGTTCTGTTTAAAGGCAATGAAACCAGACCGGAAGAAATCCTTAAACGTTCAGATGATGCGATGTATCTTGCCAAAGATGCCGGCCGTAACCAGATCCGGTTTCATGAAGCCAAAACAGTGCATTAATGCTGGCAGTGCATGGTTTCATGCTGCTGCCATATTGCTGACTCAGGAGCGGCGTTCAAAATCAGGATTCAAAGTCTGGATTCAAGATTTGGATTTGAGCCAGCTCAGCGCGCCATGGCCGGCAGCTTTGCCGCTTGCGAAACAGGCAGTTAGTAGATAGCCGCCAGTGGGCGCTTCCCAGTCCAGCATTTCACCGGCGCAGAATACACCGGGTAAATTGCGAATCATTAATTGTTCATCCAGCCCTTCAAACATAACACCACCTGCACTGCTGATGGCTTCATCCAGCGGCCGAGTTGCTGTTAATGTAAGCGGCAAATGTTTGATGGCCGTGCCCAGACGTTTGGGGTCAGTGTAGACTTCTGCGCCAACTAACTCTCTCAATAGACCAGCTTTAACGCCTTTGATGCCAAGCCGGCTTTGCAGATGGCTGGCCATTGATCTGGAACCACGCGGGTGCGTGATTTCATTAATCACCTGCTGCTGCTCTTTGTCAGGTAACAAGTCCAGATAAATCTGCACGTTGCCGCTTTCAGCAATTTTGTTGCGCAGCCCTGCCGATAAAGCGTAGATCAAGCCGCCTTCTATGCCGCTGGCAGTGATCATGATCTCGCCTTGTTTGCGGTGTTCAACGCCAGATATGTCTGTGTAAGATAACACGACGGTTTTTACCGGCTCACCGGCGAAGCGCGTGCTGAAATGTTCACTCCAGTGTGTTTCAAAGCCGCAATTTGCCGGTTTCAGTGCCGTAACTGGAACGTCACGTTGTGCAAGTAGTGGCACCCACAAGCCGTCAGAGCCAAGCCGTGCCCAACTGCCGCCGCCTAGTGCCAGTATCACGGCATCGAACTGAACGGTTTTTTCTGCATCAGGCGTGGCAAAGCGCAGGGCGCTGTGTTGATCCCAGCCCAGCCAGCGGTGGCGCATGTGGAAACTTACGCCGGCCTCACGCAGGCGGTGCAGCCAGACACGCAGTAAAGGCGCGGCTTTCATTTCACGTGGAAATACACGTCCGGAAGAGCCCACAAAGGTTTCTATACCCAGTGCGTGTATCCATGCGCGCAATGCTTCTGGCTTGAATGCATCCAGCAAAGGCGCGATATTTTGTTCGCGGCAGCCGTAACGACCGGCAAAAGCATGCAGGGGCTCGGAATGTGTAATATTCATGCCGCCCTTGCCCGCCATCAGAAACTTGCGGCCAACGCTTGGCATTGCATCAAAAAGATCTACTTTTGCTCCGCCCTGACACAGCACTTCAGCTGCCATGAGCCCGGCAGGGCCGCCACCGATAACTGCTACAGAGAAAGGTTTATGCAATGACATTCATGCTGCTTAAAAATTTGATTGGCTGCAGGATAACACGCTAAAACCATCATCACAAATATCAAAAATCATAAGAGCGCGGATTGGCGCATTAAGTTGTCACTTCATGTTTCAGACTGCATTTGACGAGAAATTTATGATGAATTCATGGAATAATGTGTTTTTGTAATAATTCGTTTAAACGTATATCAGGGCAAGCAAGTGAACAAATTTTTAATGGTTTTAATGTTGATATCAACACCGGCAGCGGCCGAATGGACGATGATTCAGGCGGGTGATAATGAGAATGTCTATGTGGACTTTGATACGCTGCAGAAGACCGGTGATGTAGTGACCGTATCTACCTTGAATGATTATTATTTTGCCCAGCACAAAAAAGAGTTGTCCACACAATTTACTGAGTTGCATGATTGCAAACGTAAAAAATTTAAGGCATTGGCAATAAGCTATTATTCTGAAAATATGGCAAAGGGTGATATTGTTCAGGCGGCAAATTTTAATGAATCTGAAATTGCCTGGTCCAATGTCGTTAATCACAGTGTCGGTGAGCTCAAAGCTAGTATTGTTTGCAGCAAGTGATTCCTTGCCAGGCTAGTCTGGTAAAAAATAATACGAAAATACCTTGTCGATATTTTAGAGGCTGCAGTTAGTTATACATAAGCAAAATATTGATGCCTCATCCCAGTCCCCACGGCCTCCCTGCTGCGTCACTATTATTATGATCTAAACCGCTACTTTATTTTTCCTGCACATTGTTTTTTCATCCCAATGATGGTTTTTATCAGTTCCGGATAATTAATTTTCTGCATAGGTTACTCATACTCAGTTAACAATTATATTGGGAAATATTCCCATAAATAATGTAATATCAATATACATCTTTATAAATGATGGTTTGATAAAAAAGGAGTGTGACTGTGCTACCTGCTACTACAGCATCCGGTTCGATGCAGAAAAATATGTTTATGGATAAGCTGACCGCAAATCTTGCAGCAAGATTCCCTGATTTAACAGAAGCTGATATCACGCTCTCTGTCGAGATTATCATTGAGGCAATGACAGAGCGGTTGGTGAGTGGGGGACGTATTGAATTACGAGGGTTTGGCTCTTTCAGCCTGAATACTCAGCTAGCGGGGGCCTGCAAAAATGCAGTACTTGAAACCAACGAATACGTTCCTGAAGCCTCTGCGGTCATTTTTAAGCCGGGGCAAGTGATACGTGAAAGCGTAAATAATGCCACTTAATATCAAAATAATAGTTTAAATTTTAACCAGGCCTGCAGTCAGTTACGTACACAGTTGAATATGATTGAATGATGGTGAAAGAGAAAAGCTGCCTAAGATGGTGCTTTTCAGTTAAAGCATAAATATAGTGTGGCCGGAATACGGCTTATGCTATGCTGTATTTTTGGTATGCTACAGCAAGCACGTTATTACACATAACATACTTGCATGATTGAACCTTAGCTAAGTGTACGCAGCGTTAAGTACATGAAGCTCAATAAAAAGTTTAAACTGAAGCTTTCATCATTATAGTGATCAACTGGCCTAAAAATGACTGACATCAATCAAGGTATGGAAACAGACTTTGCGGTTTATAAAACCCTGCTGGAATCGACTAAAGCCATTCCATGGAAAATAGACTGGGGTACGCTGAAATTCTCTTATATCGGACCACAAATAGAAAAATTACTAGGCTGGTCGCCAACAAGCTGGGTGTCAGTAGAGGATTGGGCATCGAGGATGCATCCGGAAGACAGGGCCTGGGTTGTGGATTTTTGTGTTGCCCAGTCGCAGGCCGGTACCGATCATGAAGCTGATTATCGCGCGCTGACCAAGACCGGAGATTACGTGTGGATTCGTGACGTAGTGCACGTTGTGCGTAACGAGCATGGACAGGTTGAGTCTCTGATCGGGTTTATGTTTGATATCAGCGAGCGCAAAACAACTGAGGAGAAGTTGATTGTGTTGCAGAAAGAGCTGGAAGAACTCTCATTTAAAGATGGTTTAACCGGCATACCCAATCGACGCATGTTTGATTCAATAATGGAGGCTGAATGGGCCAATGCGTTGCGCAATCACCAGCCACTGTCCTTAATTATGCTTGATATTGATTATTTTAAGCAATATAACGACCACTACGGGCATCTTCAGGGTGATGAATGCTTAAAACGTGTTGCAAAGGTTTTAAGCTCCGTAGCTACGCGTTCCAGGGACTTCCTTGCGCGTTTTGGTGGAGAAGAGTTCGTTCTGGTTCTGCCGGAAACTGACGTAGAGGCCGCGCGCAAGGTGGCAGAGCGCTGTCGCAGCGTGATTTTTAAAGAACAGATTTTTCATGAAAAATCCCAGGTGAGTCAGCTGCTGACAGTGAGCCTCGGTATTGGCACTATTATTCCGACTCGCAATGATGAACCGATGGCGTTTATTGCCGAGGTCGACAGGCGCCTGTATCAGGCAAAGCAAAAAGGCAGGAACTGTATCGAGTAGCGTTTGGTTTCCTAGTAACGCCAAATCAAAAAACAGTATTAACGTCTCAGTAAAATTTACATCACATTATTTTCATATTTTTTGATAATAATGGCGCGCCCGGCGGGAGTCGAACCCACGACCTTTGGCTTCGGAAACCAACACTCTATCCAACTGAGCTACGGGCGCGTATTAACAAAAGGTAGCGCATTATAACAAACACAAACGCTGTATGCGGTATTCGCTGAATGCATTTTTTATTTGGCTTAATTACTTGATTTTACGCGGTTGATTGTTAATTAGATTGCTTAGCTTTTTTGCCTTAATCTAAAGTGCAGGTATAATAAATTCTTTATCTAATTTTTTCTGGGAATGAACTGTAATGAGCAATGTAAATAGCGAAGAAAAAGGCTATTCATTTGGACAAATCGTACTCGCCTCAGTTGTAGGTGTAGTCGGTATGGCCCTATTTGTTTTGTTGGTAGCAAAGATTTTTGGTGTAACTGACACGATTGATGTTGCTGAGCCAACAGCGGCCGTTTCTCAGGTTGAAGAGAATATTAAACCTGTTGCAGCAGTTGAAGTAGCTGCAGCCGGTGCAGCCGCTGGTGCTGAAAAAAGCGGTGAAGAAGTGGTTAAAGCCGTATGTTCTATGTGTCACGCGGCTGGTTTGATGAATGCGCCAAAAATTGGTGATAAAGCGCAATGGCAACCACGTATTGCACAAGGTTATGAAACATTGGTTAAGCATGCTATCGAAGGCATTCGTACCATGCCGGCACGTGGCGGCAACCCATCATTAACCGATGGTGAGGTTGCAAGGGCCGTTGCGAATATGGCAAATGCATCAGGTGCCAATTTCACAGCGCCAGCGCCTAAAGCCGCTGAAGCGCAGCCAGCAGAAGCAGCTGCTACTACACCTGCGCCTGCTGCTGAAGTTAAGGCTGCGGAGCCAGTGGCTGCCGCTGCAGCCCCAGCCCCGGTAGCTGCGGGCAAAAGCGGTGAAGAGGTGTACAAAGCGGTATGTTCCATGTGTCATGCAGCAGGTTTGATGAATGCACCCAAGTTTGGAGATAAAGCGCAATGGGAACCACGTATTAAACAAGGTTATGATACTTTGGTGACCAATGCCACTAAAGGTATTCGTACTATGCCTGCTAAAGGCGGTAATCCAGGTTTAAGTGATTCTGAAGTAGCGGGTGCAGTGAAATATATGGCGAACGCCGCAGGTGCAAAGTTTTAATCTTTTAGATTACTTTCAGCTTGACCTCATGAAAAGCCACTTAATATTTAAGTGGCTTTTTTCTTGCTAAGTCGCTCATAATGTTTTTGGTGAATTTTAAATGGTGATTAAACGTGGCTAGTTATGCAATCGGGGATATTCAGGGTTGTTATCATGCGTTTCAGGCGCTGCTTGAGCGCATAAGCTTTAATCAGAAAACTGACCGCTTATGGCTGGTGGGGGATCTGATCAACAGAGGCAGCGGTTCGCTGGAGGTTTTGCGTTGGTGTTATGCGCATCAGGATAGCCTGACTGTAGTGTTGGGCAACCATGATTTGCATGCGCTGGTGGTGGCTGAGGGGATAGTTGCGGCGCACAGGGGCGATACCTTAGATGCCTTGCTGGCAGCGCATGATAGCGACGAGTTGTTAAACTGGCTGCGTCATCAGCGTTTGATCTATCAGGAAGGTAATCACCTGATGGTACACGCTGGTTTGCTGCCGCAGTGGACGGCCGAGCAGGCGCTCGGCTATGCGGCTGAAGTCGAGCGTGTTTTACATGGTGAAAATTATCTGGATTTTCTCAAACATATGTATGGCAATTTGCCTGACCATTGGCGTGATGATCTGACCGGGTTTGATCGCTTACGCGTGATTACCAACGCGGCTACACGCTTGAGAATATGTTCTGCGGCAGGGCAAATGGAATTCAAGTTCAAAGGCGAACTGGAAGATATTCCGGCTGGCTATATGCCGTGGTTTGATGTGCCGAAAAGGGCTACGCAAGACACGCAGGTGATTTTTGGACATTGGTCTGCGTTAGGCTTGCAGCAGCGGGAAAATATTTACGCGCTAGATACAGGCTGCCTGTGGGGCGGTAAATTGACAGCGATGAATATTGAAACCAAGGCAGTGGTGCAGGTTGACTCACACCCATTAGATAAGCCTATCACGTTAAAGGCGATAAAGAGCTAGATGCAAAAAACTGCGGCCTGGGTATGCAGTTACGACGATGCAGGCACAGACAGTTCATCACAGCGCCAGGTGCTGACGTATCAGCGATTCAATATGCAAGGTCAGTTCGCGGCGATCTCGTTTTGCTACATCTTCTGCTGTAATCGGTTTTAAAAAATGCAGTTCAACCACAGGTTGTTTTTGCGCAAGTATCTTTTGCATGGATTGCATTAAGGTCGTTTCCCCGGCATAAGCGACATTAATATTAACACCGCCGTCGGGATGCGGGTAACGAATCGCTACTGGCCAGATAGATGCCTTGGCCTCGATCGCTGCTTGTATCAAACTGCCCTTGAATGGATGCAAGATGCTGCCATCCGTGGTGGTACCTTCTGGAAATAAGCACAGATTATCGCCTGCAAGCAAACTTTGAACAGCAACATCAATCGTGCGTTTTGCGTCGCGTTTCTTGCTGCGGTCTATGAATAGTGTATTTGCCTTGCTGACCAGATAGCCAAAAACAGGCCAATTCCTGATCTCTGACTTTGCAATAAAGCGGAGTGCAACGATGCTGTTGATGGCATGAATATCTGACCATGAAATATGGTTTGCTACAAACATTGTCGTACTGAGCTGCGCATTTCGTGCAGGAATATGGCCGTAGCTGCTTACACGCAGATTAAAAGCTGCCAGCAGGTTCTTGCACCACCATTGAATCAGGCGTGCTCTATAGGATGCTGTCGATAGCGGCAACACGATGGAGGCAATCGTTAAGCCCAGCAGGGTGTGCGCCATGATGCGCGCAACCCTGAAATATCTGGTCACTTTATCGGTTGGGGATAGATCCGTTTTTATGGTTTGCAAAGCTTCAATGGCGATTTTTCAGTCTCTTATTTCATAAAATGACTGGCGTATCTTGGGTTGATTCTAGATAGCGGTAACATTACCAGCATATCCGCTGTGTTGAAATAGGGATCCCATGCCGGTTCGCCGCAAATATACGCACCGAGACGCAGATAACCTTTGATAAGTGGCGGGCAGGCAACCTGCAAGTTATTGTTGAGTGAGTGAATCGGCAGTGGATTATGTGCAAAAACACGGTATTCCAGCGGCGATAGATATTCATCCTGCAGTTTATGATACAAGCTTGCCGCCAGGTGGCCGCCGTCTGACATGCTGATGCTGCCGCAGCCGATCATATATTCATAATTGTGGATTTGCATATACTTGGCAAGACCAGCCCAGAGCATGGTAATTGTGCCGCCGTTGCGGTAATTCTGATGTACACATGCGCGGCCAACTTCAACCGTGCGCTCAAATAGATGCGCTAAACGGCTTAAATCAAATTCGCCTGCAGAGTAGTAACCGCCGGCTTCATTGGCCTTTGCAGGTGCTAATATCCGGTAAGTGCCAATCACTTGATTAGTGCCGCTGTCGCGCACAATCAGGTGATCGCAAAATTGGTCAAAACCATCAATATCCAGGCCACCGGTTCCGGAAAGCTGTGCGCCCATTTCTTCGGCAAACACCTTGTAACGCAGGCGTTGCGCTTCTTCAATCTCAGCCTGTGTGCGGGCAAGGCTGACGTAGAGTTTTCTTTGAGCAGCTTGCTCGTGGCCCAGTTGTTTGCTGTTATCTGCTAATAAAATGTTTTTACGCGTCATTAAATTATTCACCATTATTTTCTCCTTTTTTGTGGAGGAAACTTTAGCGATTGGATATGAAGAATTAATGACGGGAAAATGACTGTTTGTTGACAGCTGAATAAATGGCCAGGGCTAGATGTTTAAGCCCCATTACACTGCTATTGTCAGGATAACGGGGCTTATTTGTTAAATCAATACTCTATTAGCACCAGGCTGCATTCAGTGCTGTGATGCGTTTAGAACGCAATTAGTGCGAAACGCGTGATACGCCGCCACTCTCAAGAATGCGCACTTTTTCACCAGCAGTAAAGACTTCATCTGCTTCCTGCACGATAGCAATCAAGCCGCCACCATCCAGTTTTACGG
The DNA here is from genome assembly GCA_964622195.1 of uncultured Methylotenera sp. Classification (GTDB taxonomy): domain Bacteria; phylum Pseudomonadota; class Gammaproteobacteria; order Burkholderiales; family Methylophilaceae; genus Methylotenera. Next base: position 61,995 of record CAZUOQ010000007.1, read on the forward strand.
TGAGTTCCACACCATCTTTACGTGTGATGCCCTCTTCGAGGGCTGATCCAGCTAAACCGCCAGCTACTGCACCGATGACAGCCGCGATTGCGCTGCCCCTGCCGCCGCCAACAGAGCTGCCGGCAATACCGCCAACCGCGCCACCGGCGATAGTGCCGACTGGAGACTTGGTGCCTTCGAGTTTTACTTGGCGTACGCTTTCTATGACGCCGGTTCTAACCGTCTGTACTTTACGCGCTTCATCACGGCTGTATACGCTGCCAGAGTTGGAACTGGCACAAGCTGCCAGTAACGCAGCCAATAAGCTAACTGCTAATAATCGAGTAATGCGCATGATTTAATTCCCTCTTATTTTTAATTTAATTTTAATTATGACTTAGATTAGATCGCAAAGTTTAAGACGCTACGACTTCTTTCATTAATGCTTGCGTATAAACCGTCTCGATTTCCTCACGTGTGGGCGCGTGATTCTGTCCGCCGCGGCTCGCAATCTTAATGGCCCCCATTGTGGCAGCCAATCTGCCGCAAGTTGGCCAATCCCAGCCTCTTGCTATGCCATACAGTAAACCTGCGCGATAAGCATCGCCACAGCCGGTAGGATCTACTATCTGAGTGGCTTTAACGCATGGAATATCATAACGTTGACCGTCAGCATAAATTTGTGAGCCGCTGCCGCCAAGCGTAACGATCAGTGCTTTTACCTTTTGCGCTAGTTCATTAAGCGTTAATCCGGTTTTATCCTGAATAATCTGCGATTCGTAATCATTCACGGCTAAATAATCAGCCATTTCAATGAATTGCAGCAGTTCCTCGCCATTGAACATCGGCAGGCCCTGGCCTGGGTCAAACATAAATGGAATACCTGCCTCGAAGCATTCGCGGGCATGCTGGAACATGCCGTCACGTCCGTCAGGCGCAATCACTGCCAGGCTGACATCTTTAGCATCTTTTACGCTGTTCTGATGTGATTCCACCATCGCGCCAGGGTGAAAGGCTGTGATCTGGTTGTCGTCGATGTCCGTGGTAATAAACGCTTGCGCAGTAAAGCTATTGGCAATGGTTTTAATGTGAGCGGTATTTAATTTGTGCTTGTTCAGCCATGCAGTATACGGAGCAAAGTCTTCACCGGCGGTTGCCATGATGAGTGGGTTGCCATCCAGCAGCTGCAGGTTGTAAGCGATGTTGCCGGCAGTGCCGCCGAACTCTCGACGCATTTCCGGAACATAGAACGCAACGCTGAGTTTATGGATCTTGTCAGGCAGAATGTGGTTTTTGAATTGGTCTTGAAACACCATGATGGTGTCGAAAGCGAGTGAACCGCAGATGAGTGTATGCATGAAAATAGCAGGCTAAGTTAAAACGCCTATTATCTTAGGTATTGCAATAGTTGGGCAAGAGAAATGAAAATAAGCTGATTATTAATCAGCGGCTTAATGAACCATCAATCAGTATTTTTGCGGCTGTTTTTGCATATTTGATTGCATCAGAGCCGCGCTTCATCTGTTCCGCCTGTGCTGCACCTTTGAATAAAAGTGAAAGTTGCAGCGATAAGCCGTCAGCATCCTGAATATTAGCTTCATGTGCGAGCTGTTTAATATATTCACGGAATTGCAGTGATTGCTCTGCAGAAAGCTGGTGCACAGGGTTATCTTCTTTAGGAAATTCTGCCGAAGCCTTAATGAAGCCGATGCCATTGAACTCAGGCGCTGTGATCCATTCTTCGATATAGTCGAACAGTTTCTGCAATTTTTCAGCGGGGTGTTTGCTATTGGCGTTGAGCTTGTCGCTGAGCCAGCTTTGGAAATCCTGATGACCTTCTTTAAGTACTTCAAGAATCAGTAATTCTTTACTGCTGAAATATTTGTAGAGTGTCATCTTGGTGGTGCCTGCAGTAGCCACGATAGTGTCTACTCCAGTCGAGTTGATGCCCTGCGTTTGAAATAAATTGCTTGCAGTGCTCAGTATTTTTTCACGTAATGCAGACATGATGAGGATTATACTGACCAGTATACATATTGCAACAATTTTTTAAGGGTGGTCAGGCAGCAATTTTGATGCGGTTATTTAGAGGCGGCCATCAGCATGGGGGTGAAGTTGCAGCGAACTTTCTCCAGATAGAAATTGGCTACTTCCAGATTAGCCAAATCGGTAGGCAGTTTGCCGCCAACCACGTTTTCCAGGTAAATGGATTTATGTTCGTCCGGTATTTGCAGTACTTCAGGAAACTGGCAGGTTCCCTGACGCATCTGCTCATATTTGGCATACATTCTGGAGGCATCGATTGCGGTTAGTGCCTTATTTTGAATAATGGAGGTATCGCTTGGTTCCTGAAGTGCGATTTGTGCTTGTGCGTTTGGGCTGTGCATGAACATCGGCCCCCATATCGCGGCAGCGCCAATCAGAATGACCATGCTGGCTGCTATGCCATAAAGCGCAGGGCGCGAACGTTTGATATCCGCAGTTAACCCTGATTCTTGTGTCTGTGCCTGAATAAGTGCTTGTGCAACTTTTTTTGCGTGGAGCAGGCTGTTGCTGTCGGGCTGCGTAATGGCATGTCGTGCGGCGTTTTGTGCAATCAGTACAATATGTTCTGCAAGCAGCTCAGGATTCTCTGCGCCCAGCAACATTGCCTGTTCAATGCAGTAGGTGATCAAGAGCGGGTTAGGTGCACCCAGCGTAACATTAGCTTGTTCCAGGGTGGGCGCTTTTAACCAGTCATGCAGAATATCAAATAAGCTCAGCAGCCTGCCTTGCGGTGTTTTGCTGGCTTTAGCCAGCATATTGATCAGCCAAGGCGAGTCGAATATATCCATAGATTACGGTGATTCTGTATTAATTGTGATTAAAAAGGTTTTACTACGACGAGAATCACGACTGCGATCAGCAGCAAGACTGGCAGTTCGTTAAACCAGCGATACCAGATATGGCTGTGCTTGTTTTGGTCCTGACTGAAATCGGCCAGCAGTCTGCCGCAATACCAGTGATATGCCACTAGTATCGCTACCAGCGTTAATTTTGCATGCATCCAGCCGCCGCTGATGCCGTAACCTAGCCATAACCATAAGCCAAATCCCAATGCCAGTATGGCTAAAGGCAGCATGAAGCGGTAGAGCTTTCTTTCCATCAGTTTTAAACGCTCTGATACTGCGTAATCAGGGCTATGGTTAGACACTACCATCGCGTGGTTTACAAATAATCTTGGGAGGTAAAACAAGCCGGCGAACCAGCTGGTGACAAAAATAATATGTAACGATTTAACCCAAAGCATCAGATACCCAGTTCTTTATTAAGTAATTGTTGAAGTGCTTTAAAATCAAGCTCGCCTATGGTGTGCTGCAGTAAGCGCCCTTGTTTGTCGTAAATAAACGCAGTGGGCGTCAGGCTCACTTTTCCAAAACTGTTGATGATTTCGGATTTGCTGTCATGCGTGACCGGGAACGGCAAGGCCTGGGATTTAGTGTAATTCAATACTTGCGAAATCTGGTCGTAGGGCATGGCAACGGCAATAATTTCCAAACCCTTAGGCTGATATTGCTTGTAGGTGTTGATGAGTTCCGGCATTTCCTTGATGCAGCCCGGGCAATCAGTCGCCCAGAAATTCACCAGTACCACTTTATTTTTCAGAGAGTTCATGGATATCTGCTTGCCATCAATGGTGTTGAATGTGACATCCGGCGCGACAGGTTTGTTATTTAACTGCAGCGCCAGAAATGCGAGCAGCGCAATCACAATAATAGGTAATAACGATTTTTTTAATAAACTGTTCATATTCTCAGTGTAACGTTTTCAATTGTTTCGTCTAGCGTAATTGTCAGGAACTGGCGGAATTTAATCTATGCAATTAACTCTAATAACCATGTAATGCTTACGCTTATTTGCTTAAGCGTGGCATGTTATAATGATCTTTTAATAGCCAAGCTATTTATCAAAAACTAAATGAACGCACCATTATCAAGTCATATTCTTAACGCAGAACATAAGCCTGCGGCGCGTCTGCGCGAAATCCCCTACAACTATACCTCTTTCTCTGACCGTGAAATCGTCATTCGGTTTCTCGGCGAAGAAATATGGGACATTTTAAACGAATTGCGTGGCGTCCGTAAAACCGGCCGTTCTGCGCGTATGCTGTTTGAAGTGCTGGGCGATCTGTGGGTTGTATCACGCAACCCTTACTTGCAGGATGACCTGCTGGAAAACCCGAAACGCCGCAAAGCGCTGGTAGATGCGCTGCATCACCGTATTGCCGCGATTGATGAACGCAGTGCCGGCAATGCCAAAGTGCTGAAGCTGGTGGTCGCTGCACGCCAGGCAGTAACGCAATTTGAGAATGAATTCAGGCAGACGGCAAACTTGCGCAGAAAAGCGTTCGCCAAGCTTGCCAAGATTACGCGCAAAGACAATATCAAGTTTGATGGTCTGTCACGTGTATCCCATGTGACTGATGCAACCGACTGGCGTGTTGAATATCCATTCCTGGTGCTGACCCCGGATACAGAAAAAGAAATCGCAGCGATGGTGCGTGCCTGTATCGAGTTGGGGCTTACTATCATCCCTAGAGGCGGTGGTACTGGTTATACCGGCGGTGCGATTCCACTTACCCCGTTATCTGCGGTCATTAATACCGAAAAGCTGGATCAGCATACTGGCGTACAGATGCGCACCTTGCCTGGCGTTGCACGTCAGGTAGCGACGATTGAATGCGGTGCTGGCGTGGTAACGCGTCGTGCGATGGAAGCGGCTTCTGATGCCGGCCTTGAGTTTGCCTGTGACCCAACCAGTGCCGATGCTTGCTGTATCGGCGGCAACGTGGCGATGAACGCTGGCGGTAAAAAAGCCGTGCTATGGGGTACCGCCTTAGATAACCTGGCTTCATGGCGCATGGTGACGCCTGATGGTGACTGGATGGAGGTTGAGCGTCTGGACCACAATCTGGGCAAGATTCACGATATTGAAACCGCGCGTTTCAAAATCAGCCGTTACAGTGAGGATATGAAAACCCTGCTGGCTGAACCGGAGATTCTGGAAATTCCAGGCCCTAGCTTCCGTAAAGTGGGTCTGGGTAAAGACGTGACTGACAAGTTCCTTTCCGGATTGCCCGGCATTCAGAAAGAAGGCTGTGATGGCCTGATTACCAGTGCTACTTTCATTTTGCACCGCATGCCTAAATATGTGCGTACGATTGCCTTGGAATTCTTTGGTAATGTCTCGAATGCGGTACCTGCGATTGTTGAGATCAAGGATTATCTGGATGCGACGGCCAAGCAGACACCGGCCGTGATTATGGCTGGTCTGGAGCATATGGATGAACGCTACATCAAGGCCGTAGGCTACGCGACTAAAGCTGCGCGTCAGCAGCGTCCCAAGATGGTATTGCTGGCCGATATTGCTTCTGATGACGAAAACGCGGTCGGTGAAGTGGCCTCAGCGATGGTGCGCATGTGCAATGCGCGTAATGGCGAAGGTTTTATTGCGGTTTCAAGTGAGGCACGCAAGAAATTCTGGCTGGATCGTTCGCGTACGGCTGCGATTGCCAAACATACCAATGCCTTCAAAATCAATGAAGACGTGGTGATTCCGTTGCCGCGTCTGGGTGACTATTCAGACGGTATCGAGCGCATCAACATCGATTTGTCTATCAATAACAAGTTGAAATTGCTGGATGCAATCGAAGCTTTCATGCAAAGTGATTTGCCGCTGCAGCCGGATGAAGATGGCAATGTAGATGGCAATATGGTGAAAAGCAAGCAGGAAATGGCGCTGCATCTGATTGGCGAGTTGCGCAGCCGCTGGAGCTTTATCCTGAATAATCTGGATGCCCCAGTTTCAGCCCTGGGTGAAGCTGGCGCTGAATTCGCCCAGTATGAAAATATATTCCGCGCTGTGCAGTCTTATGATCTGCGTATTTCATGGCGACGCGAGTTGAAGCGCCCGATGGCTGATATTTTTGCCGGCCGTGAATACCAGAAGATTCTTGAGCGCTGTGATGAGATTCACAAGCAGGTGCTTAAGAGCCGCGTATTTGTTGCCTTGCATATGCATGCGGGTGACGGTAACGTGCATACCAATATTCCGGTCAATTCTGACGATTACGGCATGATGCAGGATGCACATGCGGCAGTGGCGCGCGTAATGGCGCTGGCACGCAGCCTGAATGGCGTCATTTCAGGTGAGCACGGTATCGGTATTACCAAAATGGAGTTTCTGGATCAATCTACGATTGATACCTTTACCAGTTATAAAAATCAAGTAGACCCGAATGGTCACTTTAACAAAGGCAAATTGCTGGCAGGCTCCGGTCTGGAAAATGCCTATACGCCAAGCTTCGGCTTGCTGGAGCAGGAATCCATCATTATGGAGCAATCTGCAATCGGTGAGATTGCGGATGACATTAGTGATTGCCTGCGCTGCGGTAAATGTAAACCGGTGTGCACCACACATGTGCCACGCGCAAACTTGCTGTACAGCCCGCGTAACAAGATTCTGGGTACATCATTATTAATCGAGGCATTCCTGTACGAAGAACAGACGCGTCGCGGTATTTCCATCAAGCATTTTGATGAATTTAATGATGTGGCAGACCACTGTACAGTATGCCATCGCTGTGAAAAACCATGCCCGGTCGACATCGACTTCGGTGACGTTTCGATCAAAATGCGCAATTTCCTGCGCGAGCAGGGCAAGAAACAGTTTAATCCGGGTACAGCGCTGGGTATGGCGTTCCTCAATGCCAAAGACCCGGCCACGATTAAAGTATTACGCACCCTGATGATCAACTGGGGCTATAAAGCGCAGAATTTTGCGCATACACTGGCTAAGCGTTTCGGTTTGCTGCGCGACAAGAAGCAGCCGCCGGCAACCGTAGGTAAACCAGAAATCAAGGCGCAGGTGATTCATTTCATCAACCGCCCGATGCCTAAGAAAATGCAATCCAAGACTTCACGTGCCATGCTGGGGCTGGAAGATGACCATATGATTCCAGTCATCCGCAATCCGCAAAAGGTGACTGAGGATTCAGAAGCCGTATTTTACTTCCCAGGCTGTGGTTCAGAGCGCCTGTTCTCAAATGTTGGCCTGGCAACGCAGGCGATGCTGTATGAGGTCGGTGCGATTACTGTATTGCCGCCGGGTTATTTGTGCTGCGGTTATCCGCAAACATCCGCGGGCAACCACGATAAAGGCCAGGAAATCACAGCGGATAACCGCGTGCTGTTCCACCGCGTGGCGAACACACTGAATTATCTGGATATCAAGACCGTGATCGTATCTTGCGGTACCTGTATGGATCAATTGCAGAAATATGAGTTCGAGAAGATTTTCCCGGGCTGTCGCTTATTGGATATCCATGAATATCTGATGGAAAAAGATATGCGTCTTCAGGGTGTGACCGGTACGCGCTATATGTATCATGATCCATGCCACACGCCGATGAAGACCTATAAGCCGCTGGAAGTAACCAACAAGCTCATGGGGCAGGATGTGCAGCTCAATGACCGTTGCTGCGGTGAGAGCGGTACGTTTGCAGTGGCGCGCCCCGATATTTCTACACAAGTGAAAATGCGCAAGCAGGAAGAGCTTGAGAGCGGCATGGCGAAGATGGGGTTAACTGTTGGTGCTCCTGAAACCCCGGTGAAAATCCTGACCTCATGCCCAAGCTGCTTGCAGGGCCTATCACGTTACGGTGAAGATACCGGTATTGAAGCTGATTATATTGTTGTGGAAATGGCTAAGCATGTACTTGGTGAGAACTGGATGCAGGACTATGTACAAAAAGCCAATAATGGCGGTATAGAGAAAGTGTTGTTGTAATAATTAAGGCCATCTTTATGATGGCCTTAATTATTTATAGAGAGCTTCATGCCAAGGTTTAATGTAGGATTTATTGCGGAAATTTAATTGTTATAAGGAATGGGCAATGCATCATATTTTAAGAACAGCGTTATTAAGTACACTGGTTGTTGTTAGCCTGACTGCGTGCAAAAAAGCGCAGGAAGAAAGCGCTGAAGCGGCTAAGGAAACCATAACAGAAATGAAAGCCAGTACCATTGATGCTGCGAATGAGGCTGCTGCAACAGCAGAACAGGCTGCGAACGAGATTTCCAAAGCCGCGGAAGAGGCTGGCGTAACGGTTTCCGGAGCAGAAAGCGCAGATAAATAGCGCGCTGCTTCAATCGACTTGCAGTAAGTAGTTTCTGGGTCATGCTGTGCGTTATTTTCATTGAGGCAAATGCTTGCCGCAAGTTAACATTCCCTCAAATTAACATTCCTTAGTGAAATGCTAGGTTAATGCATCGTTTTAGCTCCTTACGCACGCAGATTATGCAGGATGGTTATTTTCAAACAGGTATTTATTTTTGACGTTTAATAAATCTCACAGTTAGCCCAAGAGTCAATACTGGCAAGGTTTTCAGGCTGCCAGCCATGTCATATAAACTTCATTATTCAGTCTCAAAACTGTCATTGGCATAAATTATGCTGATATATCAATGCAGTACACATCAATTTGATGATTAGGAGACCTCAAATGAAAAGTTTATTAAAACGAGCGCCATTGTTATTGAGTACGGTGCTGGCGGTTGGCGCACTCACTGTATATGCCAAATCCAGCCCGACTTTTGACATCCATACCAGCGTTATTACAAAAGCAGCGCAAAGTGAAAAAGGCGTAATACTAGTCTTGACCGAGCGTGGTGAAATTGCAGCAGAAGCCGCCTATCTGTTATTGGCGCAAATCAAGCAAAATCAGGGGTATGCACCTTTGTTGCTGGCTGTTGAAAATGAAAAAATCGCAGGCTATAAAACGGCATTAAACCTGCCGGAAGCCTCATTGCCCGCAGTGATATTTTTCAGCAAATCCGGTAAAGAGATTGCCCGTGTCGTATCAGCTAAGTCAGCCATGAGCAAATATGCATATACGCAAGATCGTGTGAGCTAGCATGAGTTGTTTAGCTAAATAGGGCGGTATAATGAGTCTTTATTTACTATACCGCCTTATTCAATTTACATGTCGTTAAATAGGCAGGAATACAGCTGTCGCCAGATTCTGCATGACGCGTGAAATAAATCGCTGAGATTTTTCAGCCAGCGAAATCGCATATAAATCTGTACGGCCGATGATTTTGCCGAATTCCCGTTCAAACGATAAATTTCTCTCAGTGTCATTCATTTCATTTGTCAGCAAATAAAGTGTGCCATCCTGTTTGCGTGCATTTGATAACTTCCAGGCGGCAATTTCAATATTTCGCGCCACATTGTAAATACGTTGTGGGTCTATGCTATCTGTGAGGTAAAAATCGGTTTTATCGTTATGGGCTTTGAGTAACATGGTATGAAGCCCGACAATGAACGACAACACGCGGTCACCATCGTATTCAGGCTTGAATGTCTGGAAAATGGCTTCTGTGGTTTGCAGGTTATTGATTTCAGGTAAATGGTATTGATGCTGTGCGCCGCCTTCGAATACCCATGTCGCCATTTTGTCGGCTGCATCAGATGTGCTCTTTTTAAGCTCGCCAGGATTGCGTTTGTATAGTTTAAGCATCAGCATGCGCAAACTTTCGGTATTTTCACGTATTTCCACGTCGGCCATGCGATCAAAGTCACTCTTGCCCAATTGATTAATCGTGCTGCGATCCTGCTGCTGTGGAACGGATTTTTTTGGCGTAGCGCCTGATTCTGGAACGGTTGCACAACCAGCCAATGTCAAGGCCAGTAGTAATGTAAAAGTGATGCAATTAAAGGCTTTCAAGACTTAAGTTGCTCCAGTATCAATGTTTGGCCGTTATATTTTGATTACTAATTCTGCCACAGTTATTTATGAACTACACGAGACTCAGGGAATATAGCACTGAAGGTGCTGCCTTTGCCAGGTGTACTTTTGATTTCAAGTTTAGCCTGATGGCGAGTCAGAATGTGTTTAACAATAGACAAGCCGAGGCCTGTGCCGCCAGTTTCGCGGCTGCGGCTGCGATCAACACGGTAGAAACGCTCAGTCAGTCGATCAATATGCTGCTGCTCAATACCAATACCATTATCGATTACACTGAAAACAGCTTGTTTTTTGCGGCGCTGCCATGAAATATGAATTTCACCACCTTCTGGCGTATAGCGCACTGCATTGCTGACAAGGTTGCCAAGCGCACTCAGCAGCTCGTCTGCAGCGCCTGTTAAATTAAGATGTTCGTCGATGTCTATGCTGATTTTGTGTCTGCCATGACTTAAGGCTTTGGCGTCGTTATGCAGCATATTCACAAGCGATAACATTTCAATCAGCCTGTCTTCAGGCGGCTGTGTATTGCTTTCAATATGTGATAACGTGAGCAGGTCTTCGATCAGTCTGCGCATGCGCGTAGTTTGATCCTGCATCATGTCAAAATAGCTGCGTAAGTTGTCGGGGATGGCGCCTTCCATATCTGACAAAGTCTCAATGAAACCACCTACTACAGTAAGCGGTGTTCTAAGCTCGTGTGACACATTTGCAATAAAATCGCGTCGCATGGAATCGACCTTTTCCAGCTGTGTGATATCACGGCTGATGAGCAATTTTTGTTTACTACCTAGCGGAATAATCCATATTTCCAGAATTACATCTGAATTTCTGGCATCTTTAAGCCTGAAAGCTTCGTCATACGCGCCGTTGTATAAATAGGCAATAAAATTGCTGTTTCTAACCAGATTGACGATAGGCAGATTTCTGTCTGTGCTTAAATTAAGACCAAGCTGGGACTCGGCGTTAGCTGTACACCATTCAATTGCATTGGTTGCGCTGAGTATTACCAAGCCATCCGGGATTGCATTGGCGACGGTATTAAAGCGCTCAACAGCAGCATTTAATTCGGACTTTTTCAGATTGTTATTGCGTTCATATTTTAATATGGCATTGAACACGTCTTCCCACAAGCCGAAACCTTCGGGAATATCTTTTAAAACCGGTTTTTTTAGCCAGAGTTGCAACTGATACAGGCCATTCACCTGAATCGCTAAATAAACCAAAAGAATGGATGTGAATGTGAGCAGTGCGATAAGTGCGCTGGTTGTCAGCCATACAAAGAGGCTAACCGCACTGAGGGACAAAATGAAGAAAAAAGCTTTCCAGCGAACATCAATCACAAAGTTATTTTCAAAGGATATTTATATGGCTTAATTATAACGGGCTTTTTTGTCATGGTAACTTAAATCAGCGGCTATCCTCGATATCGTAGCTTTTTGATGTGGTTGTTTTGAAAAACATACCGCACCTTCCCGGTTATATTGACTTACTCATTCTGCGCAGACAGGCGATAGCCAGAGCCGCGCACAGTCTGAATCAGGTCTTCATGGCCGGATATCGACAATGCATTGCGTAAGCGACGGATATGTACATCTACTGTGCGGTCTTCCACAAATACGCGGTCACCCCAAACTTTATCCAGCAGTTGGCTGCGTGTGTGAACACGTTCAGGGTTAGTCATGAAGAAGTGCAGCAGTCGGAATTCTGTCGGGCCTAAATCAATGGTTTTCTGATTGCCGGTAACACGGTGCGTAGTAGGATCCAGACGCAGACCATGTACTTCAATCGGGTCATCCGTCATTTGCGGCGCGCGGCGACGCAGCACAGCCTTGATGCGGGCATTAAGTTCGCGTGGGCTAAATGGCTTGGTGACGTAATCATCCGCGCCAACTTCCAGGCCGCGCACTTTGTCATACTCCTCACCACGCGCGGTGAGCATGATAATCGGTATGTTTTTAGTGAGCGCATCGGATTTTAATTTACGCGCGAAGTCGAGGCCATTCATGCCCGGTAACATCCAATCCAGCAAAATCAGATCAGGAATGGTTTCGCGCATGAGGTCCTGCGCGATTTCCACACTTAAGGCGCGTATCGCATTGTGCCCGGCTTGGGTAATGTTAAGTGCTAGTAGTTCCTGAATCGCTGGCTCATCTTCAACAACTAATATATTGGCTGGCATATTTTTTCCTTTTGTGAGTTGCCTTTTAACTTAAGCCTGATTAGTTTATGACGCTAATATGACATATTAATGACAAAAATTAAACATAGGATTAATTGCTAATTTTCATAAGGCAATTGCCATTTTTTACATTTTGTTACAACATACAGTTAATTCTGATTTGTCAGCCAAGTCTCAAGCTGTGGATTAGCCGCTTGTTAAAAATTATGGTTTTAGGGAGTCAATTGAATGTCCGGTTTTTTGTCAAAAGAACACATTACTGCAAATGCAAATTTTAATCGTTGGTTAGTACCTCCCGCTGCGTTAGCTGTGCACCTTTCAATTGGTATGGCTTATGGTTTCAGTGTGTTCTGGAAACCGTTAGGAAGTGCGCTAAAAGACGCTTCTGGTGAACCTCTCAAGGCTTGTGCTGCAGGTGCAACAACGTTTTCTGAAAAGTTGTCAGGCACCGCCACTGCGTTATTTGCAACGGATTGTAACTGGACACAGTTTGATCTGGGCTGGATGTACACGCTGTTTTTTGTATTGCTGGGCTGCTCTGCAGCGGTATGGGGCGGCTGGCTGGAGCGTGCCGGCCCGCGTAAAGCCGGCCTGGTGGCTACTTTGTGCTGGTGTGGCGGTTTGCTGATTTCTGCTTACGGCGTCTACAGCCATCAATTGTGGATGATGTGGCTCGGTTCCGGCGTCATCGGCGGTATCGGGCTCGGCTTGGGTTATATTTCCCCGGTGTCAACGCTGATCAAGTGGTTCCCGGACCGTCGCGGCATGGCAACAGGCATGGCAATTATGGGTTTTGGCGGCGGTGCGATGATAGGCTCGCCGCTGGCCACCAAATTAATGACATATTTTGCAACACCCACCAGTGTTGGGGTGTGGCAAACCTTTGTTGCAATGGCGCTTATTTACACTGCATTCATGCTGTGCGGTTCCCTGGGTTACCGTGTGCCGCCATTAGGCTGGAAACCAGCCAACTGGACGCCGCCCGCTGCGAAGCAGAATGTCATGATTGCAACGCGCCATGTACATCTGAAAAATGCACATAAAACGCCGCAGTTCTGGCTGCTGTGGATCGTACTGTGCATGAATGTGTCAGCCGGTATCGGCATTATCGGTGCTGCGGCACCGATGCTGCAGGAGACTTTTGGCGGCGCATTGATCGGTCAGCCTGGTGTTGGTTTTGATGTGGTAAAACAGGATGCAGCAATGGCAGCAGCAGTTGCGTCGGTTGGTGCAGGTTTTGTTGGTTTGATTTCTATCTTTAATATTTTTGGACGTTTTGCCTGGGCCACCTCATCAGACAAATTAGGCCGCAAACGTACTTATTACATTTTCTTTGTGCTGGGTGCCATTATGTATTGTACGGCTACCTATGTAGCAGGTTTTAAATCACTGGCATTGTTCGTCGCCAGTTTCTGCGTCATTGCTTCAATGTATGGCGGTGGTTTTGCGACGATTCCGGCTTACCTGGCAGATATGTTTGGCACGCAGTTTGTGGGCGCTATTCATGGCCGTCTGCTCACGGCCTGGTCTACTGCCGGTATTCTAGGCCCTGTGGTTGTGAACTATATGCATGACACAGGTTTAGAGTCTGGGGTGCCGTTTGATCAGGTCTATGGGCCTATATTTCTGACTTTGGCCGGATTGCTGGTGATTGGTTTTATCGCGAATTTATTGGTAAAACCAGTTGCCGATAAATACTATATGACTGATGCTGAATTGGAGGCAGAGCATAAACTGGCGCACGATCAGTCTGTTGCCGCTAATGGCACTACCAAGGCTACTGTAACAACAAATACGAATAATCATCCTGTTTTAACAGTATTTGCGTGGGCGCTGGTGCTTATCCCGATTAGTTATGGTGTATGGAGCACCATCCAGAAAACCTGGGTGTTGTTTAATTAATTGAATCTGGCATCAATACTTCATCAATTAACAGGAAATACCGATGTATGTATTTCACTAAGAAGTATTTGATGCTGTCACTGGATAAATAAAAATATCTAATAAATATAAGCACTAAGTTCACCGGCGATATGCGGTAAAATAGCGCTTTAGAAATTTAAAGCAGTTTATTTAGAGAAAATCCAGGGAAATCGAAAACGTGAGAGAAATCGAGAAAAACTTAAATGGCAAAGGTATGCAGGTTGGCATCGTGCTATCAAGATTCAATAGTGATATCGGCGCAGGCCTGTTAAGCGCATGCAAGAGTGAATTGCTCAAGCTGGGTGTGGAAAGTAATGATATTACAATCGTCACGGTGCCTGGTGCGCTGGAAACCCCGCTCATATTGCAGCATATGGCATTAAGTGAGAAGTATGATGCCTTGATTGCGCTTGGCGCGATTATTCGTGGTGAAACCTATCATTTTGAAGTGGTTTCCAATGAGTCCGCACGCGGTATTTCAGAAGTACAGCTTAACACCGGTGTGCCAGTCGCCAATGCAGTACTGACGACCGAAGATGATGATCAGGCAATCGCGCGTATGCATATCAAGGGCGCAGAAGCGGCTCAGGTTGCTGTTGAAATGTACAATCTGGTAAGAGCGTTATGACCGATACTGAAAAAACACTGACTAGTCTGGTGGTAGATAAAGAGGCAACTGAAAAGCGTACCACGCATTCAGGCTCAGCCAAGAAATCCGGTAGCAAGAACCGCAGAAAATCACGCGAACTGGTTCTGAAAGCAGTCTATCGCGGGATGTTGAATGAGTCAGAGCTGTCGCAGGTATTCCGTGACATGACCGATGATCCTGATTACAACAAGGCTGACGAGGCTTATTTCAGGCAGTTGCTGCAAAGCGTCACTGCCAACCTCAATGCCATTGATGACAAGCTGGTGAATTTTATCGACAGGCCGCTGACTGAATTAAGTCCGGTTGAACATGCCATATTGCGTATTGCCGGTTGCGAGTTAATGTTCGATAGTACGATTCCTTATCGCGTAGTGATTAATGAAGGCGTTGAACTTGCCAAAGTTTTTGGCGGTACGGATGGGCATAAGTACATCAATGGCGTGTTGGATAAGTTTGCTGCAGATGTGCGTGCGCTGGAAGTGCAGGCTGCAAAAAATTAGCAGGTGTGTGCCTCGATGACGTATGACTTCAGCCAGCTTTTCTGCAACCATAGATCATGATCAAGATTATTTGAGTTGGCTTAATCAGCAGTTCCGGGGTCCGCAATGCAGGCATTTTTCTTTTATTGAGTGTCAATGTTGGTAAAGCGTATTTTTAATGTCTGATTATCAGCACTCTTACTTGCTTAAACGGCTTGAGCGGCTCAATGCGATAGGCATCGCGCTTTCTGCCGAGCGCGATCATCAGCGGCTTTTGGAAATGATACTGCTGGGGGCTCAGGAGGTTACAAATGCTGATGGCGGTACACTCTATATCACGCATGAAAACAGGTATCTCAAGTTTGAAATTCTGCGTAATAACACGCTGAATCTTGTGCTGGGTGCCTCTGCCGAGAAGGTTGTGCCATTTCAACCGCTGCCATTGTATCTTGAAGATGACAGTCCCAACCTGACAACAGTGGCTACCTATGCTGCATTAACCAAAGCCACGGTTAATATTGCCGATGCCTACGAGGCAGAGAATTTTGATTTTTCAGGTACGCGCGAGTTTGATGAGAAAACCGGTTATCGTTCTCAGTCTTTTCTGACCGTACCGATGACCAATCACGAATCGGAAGTGATTGGTGTGTTGCAGCTCATAAATGCGACAGATATCAATAACGGCCAGATTATCCCATTCTCGCTTGCTAATCAGAACCTGGTTGAGTCTCTGGCATCGCAAGCGGCGGTGGCGATGACCAACCAGAATCTGATCAAAGGTTTTAAAGACCTGTTTGAGGCGTTGATTAAGTTGATTGCAGGTGCAATTGACCAGAAGTCTCCTTATACCGGGGGCCATTGCAAACGTGTGCCAGAGCTCACGATGATGTTGGCGCAAGCCGCGATAGACGATAAATCTGGTCCTTTCAAAGACTTTGCATTAGATGAAAATGAGCTGTTTGAGCTCAAAGTGGCTAGCTGGCTGCATGATTGCGGCAAGATAACCACGCCTGAAGCGGTCATGGATAAGCCTACCAAATTATCCTCGATTTTTGATCGTATCGTGTTGATCGATCAGCGCTTTGATCTAATCAAGCAGCAAGCCGAGAATGCAATGCTGAGGGCGCAGCTAGATTTGCTGCAGAATAACCATCCTGCTAAAAGTCCTGAAGTTGAATTCCAGCGCATGCAGACCGAGTTACAAACCTTCAAGCAGCAGTGTGATTTCGACCGTGAATTCCTGCGTTCGTCTAACATTGGTAGTGAGGCCATGACCGAAGCTGATCAGGCGCGCGTGCGTGAAATTGGCAATAGAATGTTTACCGGTGCTGACGGGCTGCCGACCAGATTTCTGAGTGACGACGAGCTGTATAATCTGAGCATAGTGCGCGGTACGCTCACCTCTGAAGAGCGCTGGATTATCAACAATCATATTAATGTAACGATCGCGATGTTGGATTCGCTGCCATATCCACGCAGCCTGTCTCGTGTGCCCGAGTATGCCTGTGGGCACCATGAGCGTATGGATGGTACCGGATATCCGCGCGGGCTTAAGCGTGAGGAAATGTCTGTGCCGGCCAGAATAATGGGTATTGCAGATATTTTTGAGGCGCTAACTTCTAAGGATCGCCCTTATAAAAAAGCCAAGACTCTGACTGAGTCACTAGAAATCCTGGGCAGGATGAAAGTGAATCATCACATTGACCCGGATTTGTTCGACGTTTTTATTCGCGAAAAAATTTACCTGAAATACGCAGAGAAGTTTTTAGAGCCTGAGCAGATTAATCAGGTAGATCACTCAAAGATACCTGGCTATATTCCATAGCTTCCAGATGATTTTTCAGAATTTGTCTGCGACGGCTGCTGGCAGTCTGGCTTTCATAGGCCCATATTTTTACAGCCATGCTCATCGCAGGCAAGATAGCTGCCTTGCTCATACCAATCACCCAGTACCCAGCGTGTAATCAGTCTACCGTCCAGCGCAATAGTATGTCGGTTCGGCCTGTGTGTGTGCCCATGAATTAACAGGTCTGGCTGGTATTTACGCAGTAATGCGTTTACCGCCTCGGCATTCACATCCATAATTTCCATGCTTTTTTGAGTTTTTTCCTGCTCACTGCGTGCGCGTATGGCTTCAATTTGCTTTTTACGAACCAGGAGCGGCTGACTCAGAAATTCATGCTGCCATTTTTTGTCGCGTACCTGGCTGCGAAACTGCTGGTAGGCTACATCATCCGTGCATAGGTCATCCCCATGGCTTAACAAAGCCTTCTTGCCATGCAGGTCTATCATGGTTGGGTCATTGAGCAGCGTAATGCCTGCCATTTGGCAGAAGCTTTCCGCAATCAGGAAGTCGCGATTGCCGTGCATGAGAAATATTTTAACCCCTGCATCAGAAAGTTTTTTAAAACTGCTGATAACCTGTTGATGGAAGTCATCACCAATGTCGTCGTCACCGGCCCAGTATTCAAATAAATCCCCCAGAATATAAAGTGCCTTCGCTTTTGGGGCGGTATTCTGCAGGAACGCCACAAAGGCAGCGGTAATGCCGGGGCGGCTTGCACATAGATGCAAATCAGAAATGAATAGCGTAGTTTCTGATGGCTTAGGGTCGGAGTGGAGAGACGTTTGCATCATCAGATGATAAGTCAGATAACAATAAATTAGAACCTGAACCGCCGAATTTTAATGGATATTTGACGGCGGTTTTTATACTACGGTGAATTAGCTGAAACTTTGGTGAGGTGTTGCGCGAAGCCATGCAACACCTCTTGCCTGAATTAAGCGCGGGTTGCACGCTCGATGATCACATTTTCTACAGGCACGTCCTGATGGCCTTTGCGGCTAGTGGTGGCAACCTGTTTGATTTTATCTACCACATCCATACCTGCCGTGACCTTGCCAAAAACACAGTAGCCCCAGCCGCTGCTGTTTGGTGCGGTGAAGTTCAGGAAGTCATTATCAGCGACATTGATGAAAAACTGGCTGCTGGCAGAGTGTGGTGCCGAAGTGCGCGCCATGGCAATCGTGTATTTGTCGTTTGCCAAACCGTTGTCAGCTTCGTTTTTAATTTCAGCTTCTGTCGCTTTCTGGTTCATATTAGTGTCGAATCCACCGCCTTGAATCATGAAGTTATTGATTACACGGTGAAAAATAGTGTTATCAAAAAAACCGCTGTCTACGTATTTTAAAAAGTTAGCAACAGTAATTGGCGCTTTCTCAGCGTTGAGTTCGAGCGTAATTTCACCAAAGTTAGTTTGCAGTTTAACCACAGGATATCCTTAAAAAATGAATTGATAAAAAATAAAATAGAATCTTGTTTATAAAGGTGTTTTGTTAATCTTGATTTCGTTAATCAACACGGTTTCTTTAGGTACATCGCTATATGGCCCAACATTGCCGGTGCGGCTTGATGCGATTTCGCGTACCACATCCATGCCCTTGAGCACGCGGCCAAATACGCAGTAGCCGATCAGTTCCGGGTCTGGACTCTGGTAGTTCAGGAACTGGTTGTTTTCAAGGTTGATAAAAAATTGTGACGTCGCAGAGTTCGGGTCAGAGGTTCTGGCCATGGCAATTGTACCGATATCATTTTTGAGGCCATTGCCTGCTTCATTGATAATCGGTGCGCCGGTGTTTTTTTCTGCCATGTCTGGTGTGAAGCCACCGCCCTGAATCATGAAGCGGTTAATGACGCGGTGAAAAATCGTGCCTTTGTAAAACCCTGCGTTAACATAATTCAGAAAGTTAGCTACTGTTTTTGGCGCTTTTTCCGGGTATAGCTCAATAATGAAGCTGCCGCGATTGGTATCCACTACTACTTGTGGATTAGCCGCTGATGCTGATGTGCTCAGCATCGCCAGAACTAGTAAAGCGAAGAGTTGACGCATATGATTCCTTCAATAGGGTTGTGGGTGGTAGCTTGATGAATTTGAATATTGGGTACTGGGCTGCTGTGTTGCCGTTTGCCTAAGCAGCGCCCTCATAGATAATCTTCCAGCTGTTATTTTCCTGAATCCAGTATTGGCGTTTCTGCATTCTGTTTTTTAAAGTCGGGCTTCTGAAATCCTGCACAAAATCGACTACAACCATTTTCTTTTCAGTATCTGGATAGCTGAACATGCTGATGTCAGATACTGATATCTCAACCTCTGGCTTGCTGGCCTGGACACGCTGTTTATGTTCAGCCCATTTCTGGAAGTTAATGCCATCGCTTGAAAAGTCTTTTGAGTAGTGCGACAAGTATTTCTCGGTGTCCTGTGCTTTCCAGTCGTTCAGCCATGTATCAATTGCAGCAGATAATTCTTTTTTGAGAGTTAATGGGTTATTGCTAGTGCTGTCCAGCCATTCCAGGTTGTTAACAATCACAACAGGTGTTTTGCCTGTCTGCAGAAAAGGCTCAAGTGATTTCAGATCCTGATTGGTCAGGACAACACAGCCATCGCTGGCACGGGGTGGTCTGCTGTAGGTATTGCTGGGTGTGCCGTGCAGCCAGATGCCTGAGCCCCTTCTATTGTTTTCTTTATCCCACTCGTTAGGGTAGTTGAGCGGGTATGCACCTTCGCCATACAGGTCGGGAAGCGGCTGATTAAGTTTTGGGCGCGCAAAGTAAACGCCGATAGGTGTGCGTTTATCGCCTTCCGATTGCTTGATAACGCCGTTTTTACCAACAGTAATGTAATAGTCAGCAACGTATTTAAGCTGCTCGGCTTCATTGCTGTACAGATAAAGCCTTGATTTGCTGGTATCAACCACAATCAAGTGCTTTTGCTGCGCATTAGGGGCTAGCAGCAGATTCGGCAGTTTGTCTTTAACTTGTGTGCTCAGGTAGCGCTCAATGCGTGCACGTGCCTCATCCTGCAAATCTTTAATGGCTTCGCTCTGATTATTGTCCACGCTGCCGAATGATTGCAGGTATTTACCCTGCGCCATTAAAAGATCGCCACGTACCAGATATGCCAGTTTGAAATTAGGCACGCTTTGTATCAGTTGGTCTATCGTATTGAGTGCTTGCTTGGTTTTACCTTCGGAAATTTCCAGCAAGCCTTTTACCAGTAAAGTCTCTGCCAAATTCGAAGCTATGTGTGCAGCATCACCCAAGTGCGGCTTGGATAGCAAGTTAGACTTGGGCAGTAAATTGCTGAAGCTAAAACGATTCACAGCCGTGGCATTCCACGGCACCAAAGTGATGGCAGCTAATAATGAATATGTGAAAGCTTTTTTAACTAGCATGCGCTACTTCTTACATCTAAATTCTCAGTGGTCGCTAATTTAATTACTGGCGATTTCTTCAATAATATACCAGTTGTCACCATCACGCTTCATCAGCAGTGTTTTGCTGGTGCGAATCGGCTTGCCGTCAGCATGGTAAGATTGTTTAAATTTCGCTTTTGCAGAGCTGTCATCAGCATCAATTTTGAGGTTAGAAACTTCAACGCTGATTTTTGCAGGCTTGGTAATGCGCTCCTTGCGTTGCTGTTCCCATGCCTGACGGCTTAAGCCCTTCGCAGGTTTAAAGCTGGCGCCGTAGCTGGCAAAGTATTGGTCCAGATTCTTGTTAGACCAGGCTTGTGCCCATTTGTTAACAGCAGCAGTGATCGCTTCGTTAGCATTGGCTGGAGTAGTGACGTTTGCTTTTTTAACTTCAGCGGGTGGCGTATATGCTGCTGGTATGGCGCTGGCATTTTTAGCTGGCTCACTCGCGGCAATCGTCGTTTTGTTGCCGGTGCCGAATAAATCCTTGATTAAAGATAGTTTGCCTTGCGCACGTGTATTGGCTGTGTCGAGCTGCAATGCTTTACCATAGGCTTCACTCGCCATACGTGCGTAAATGTCACCCAGGTTTTCATGCGCTGTTGCATAGCTCGGGTGTGTTTTGATTGCGGTTTCAAGCGCTTTACGTGCTTTATCGAACTGCCCCTGGTCTGCATAAAGTACAGCCAGGTTGTTGTATGGCTCCGGCAGGTTAGGGAACTTTTCAGTGACATCAGTGAAAACCTTAATCGCTTCTTCACGACGGCCCTGTTCAGCCAGCAGTACGCCTTTCATAAACAGGCCTTGTGGATTTTTCGGGTTTGCAGCAATAAAGGTGTTTACGCGATCAAGTGCGACTGCTGTCTGACCCTGGTCTGCCAGCTGGGATATTTCTTTTAGCTCATTTGCATGCGCTGCAGTGAACGTGAATGATGCGGATAAAATCAGTACAAAGCGGGCAATAGACGCCGTGAGCGACGCAATAAGATTATTCATTGTGATATACTTTTTTGTGAATATTAATAATGTGTAATTCTATCAATAGCCTAAGCAACCTCCAATAGCTCATTTGGGTTTAAGCCAATATATATTACCTAAACTGCATATTTACAGGCTGAGTTGGTTACAGGCTGATTTGGTAAGCAGCATTCAGCAAGCTGACGATTCATCAAAATTTATAATTCAATCAAAACTCATTAATTCAATCAAAACTAATTAATTTAATCAATCTAGCACTAAACCACTATGTTAAAAATATACAACACCTTGGCCCGCGAAAAGCAGACTTTTAAACCTATTGTTGCCGGTAAAGTCAGTATGTATGTCTGTGGTATGACGGTTTATGACTTTTGTCATCTGGGGCATGCGCGCGTCATGGTGGTGTTCGATATGGTGAGCCGCTGGCTGCGCGCTTCCGGTTACGACGTGACTTATGTGCGTAATATTACCGATATTGATGACAAGATTATTAAGCGTGCGAATGAGAATAATGAGTCAATCACGCAACTGACACAGCGCTTCATTGATGCCATGGATGAGGATTCTGCAAAACTTGGCGTGATCCGTCCCGACATCGAGCCTAAAGCGACAGAGTTCCTAGATGGTATGCTGAATATGATCTCGGCTTTGGTTGAAAAAGGATTTGCCTATCCTGCGGAAAACGGCGATGTTTTTTATGCCGTAAACAAGTTTGATGGTTACGGCAAGTTGTCCGGAAAATCGCTGGAAGACCTGCGTGCCGGCGAGCGTGTCGAAGTCGATAGCTTCAAGCGCGACCCCATGGACTTCGTGTTATGGAAAGCCGCCAAGCCTGGAGAGCCAAGCTGGGATTCTCCCTGGGGCAAGGGTCGCCCGGGCTGGCACATCGAATGCTCAGCGATGAGTTCGCACCATCTGGGCCAGCATTTTGACATTCATGGTGGTGGGCAGGATTTACAGTTCCCGCATCATGAGAATGAAATTGCACAGTCGGAAGCCGCACATAGCCACGATGGCAAACCCTGCCAGATGGTAAATTACTGGATGCATAACGGGTTTGTGCGTGTCGATGATGAGAAGATGTCGAAGTCGCTAGGCAATTTTTTTACGATACGCACCGTACTCGAACAATACGATGCCGAAGTCGTGCGTTTTTTCATTCTGCGTGCGCATTATCGCAGCCCGCTTAACTATTCTGATCAGCATCTGGATGATGCGAAATCTGCACTGACCCGTTTATATACGGCGTTGCGCGGTGCGGAAGTGACTGATGTTACCGTTGATTGGCAGCATCCACAGGCTGCGCGTTTTAAAGATGCAATGGATGATGACTTTAATACACCGGAAGCTTTGGCAGTGCTGTTTGATCTGGCGAATGAAGTGAACCGCACAAAAGATAAGGAGGCACTGCGCTTGCTCAAAGGTCTGGCCGGAGTTCTCGGGCTGTTGCAGCGTAAGCCGGATGCGTTTCTGCAAGGTACAGGTACAGTCACGGCGGAGCTTGATGTTGAGGGCCTGATTCAGGCACGCTTAATGGCCAAGAAAAATAAAAACTTTGCTGAGGCAGACGCGATTAGAAAACAGCTCGCCGATGCTGGCATTGTGCTGGAAGACACTCCGCAGGGCACAACCTGGCGTCGAGCCTAAGCGTGTTTAAGTTATCGATAATGATTAAAAAAGTAAGGAATTAATATGCCAGTGAAATTAACCGCGCCGCAAGCTGCATCTCTATTGCCAGTGAAAGGCGTGCAACTCGGGTTTGCAGAAGCTTATGTGAAGAAACCTAACCGTAAAGACGTACTGGTGGTCAAGCTGGCAGAAGGTAGTCATGTAGCCGGTGTGTTTACCAAAAATCGTTTCTGCGCTGCGCCTGTCGTGCTGTGCAAGCAGTTTCTGGCAGAAAAAAGCGGCATACGCGCTTTACTGGTTAATACCGGCAATGCCAATGCCGGTACCGGTGAAGATGGCCTTAAGCGCGCACAGCAAAGTTGCGAAGCGCTGGCGGGTTTGCTGGATATCAACGTAAACCAGGTATTGCCATTTTCTACCGGTGTGATTCTGGAGCAGTTGCCGGTGGATAAAGTGATTGCCGGACTGCCTGCTGCGATTGCTAACCTGAAAGAAGATAACTGGCTCAATGCTGCCGAAGCGATCATGACGACGGATATCGTCGCCAAGGGGACTTCACGTCAGCTTCAATTGGGCGGCAAGACCATCACGATTACCGGCATCAGTAAAGGCTCTGGCATGATTCACCCGAACATGGCGACCATGCTCGGTTATATTGCAACCGATGCCGTAGTGAGCCAGGCAGTACTGGAGCAAATCATTCAGTATGCGGTGAACAAATCATTCAACTGCATTACCGTGGATGGTGATACTTCAACTAACGACAGTCTGATAGTGATGGCGACCAATCAGGCAGGTAATGCTGAAGTCACTGCCGAAAGCGCTGACTTTGCTGCACTGCGTGATGCGATCACTGATGTGGCGATTGAACTGGCACAAGCCATCGTGCGCGACGGCGAAGGTGCAACCAAATTCATGACCGTAACGGTTGAAGGCGGCAAGTCAGAGGAGGAATGCCGCAAAGTGGCTTATGCGATTGCGCATTCCCCACTGATCAAAACTGCATTCTTTGCTTCAGACCCTAATCTGGGCCGTATTCTGGCCGCCATTGGCTATGCTGGCATTGATGACCTGGATGTGAATACCTTACAGCTTTATCTGGGAGATGTGCTGGTAGCCGAAAACGGCGGCAGAGCCGCTTCGTACCAGGAAGAGCAGGGTGCTGCCGTCATGAAGGAGTCGGATATCCTGGTGCGTGTAGTGTTGAATCGCGGCAGCGAGGATATCACGATCTGGACTTGTGATTTTTCATACGATTATGTCAAGATTAATGCTGATTACCGTTCTTAATCAGATGGTTAGGTTTTAATGCTCGTTTCTGATAAGGCAGTCGCTAACGTTGCTGAGGTTACTGAGGCTGCGGTTGGCATCATTCAGGCATCTGATGGTTTGGTGCTGCTGGGGCAACGTCCCGCAGGCAAGCCTTGGTCTGGTTACTGGGAGTTTCCAGGGGGCAAGATCGAGGCTGGCGAAGCGCCAGCGCATGCACTGGTAAGAGAACTGCAGGAAGAGCTGGGCATTACGCCGACGTTGTATTACCCATGGATCACGCGCACTTATGATTACGAGGCAAAATACAATTCTCAAGGTGAGCTGGAAAGTCCTGCCAAAACCGTCAAGTTGCATTTCTTTATTATTACCGAGTGGGCTGGCGAACCTGCCGGGTTAGAGCAGCAGGCGCTGAGCTGGCAAAATCCAGAGTGCGTTACTGTAGGGCCGATGCTGCCAGCCAATGCGCCGATATTGACCGGGCTTGGTTTGTCTTCGGTTTATGCGATTACGAATTTGTATGAACTGGGTGAAGAGGTGTTCTTTGTACGATTGCGAGCCGCTTTGGCGCGAGGCCTCAAAATGATACAGATTCGCGAAAAACAATTATCTTCAGAACAGCTCATGCAGTTTGTGCGCAAGGTGATGGCAGAAGCGAGGCCGTATTCAGCCAAAGTGTTAATCAATTCAGACTTGGATTTGGCACAAAAGTCAGGTGCTGCAGGGGTGCACTTTTCTTCTGCCCAGTTAATGGCGCTGCAATCAAAACCACAGGGTTTGCTGTGCGGCGCTTCATGTCATCGCCAAGATGAACTAATGCAGGCAGCCAGGCTGGGGCTGGATTATGTGGTACTGTCACCAGTGCAGCCCACCAAGAGCCATCCTCAGGCTAGTGCATTGGGATGGGAACGCTTTGCACAGTTGATAGCAGGATATTCATTGCCTGTGTATGCGTTGGGTGGCATGCAGCTAAATGATCTGCATCATGCCAGAAGCGAAGGCGCTCACGGTATTGCCTTGCAGCGTGCAATCTGGAATCAGCAATAACCCGCTGTTGCAGTACAGAATCCAGACGCAGGTTTCTAGAACGGATTTTTAGTGGTGGTGATGACTGTGATCATCACTTTGAACGTCAGCAGATACTTTAATTTGCACTTTTATTTTCTGTTTAAATTCAGTTTTGCCGGTTTTGAAAGTTAGTTCAAAATTGACGTACTCGCCTGCTGCCAGTGGTTTTTTCAAATCAAACAGCATCAGGTGAAATCCGCCTGGTTCCAGTTTGTATGGCTTGTTAGCTTTAATGTCCAGATTCTCCAGCATGCGCATCTTCATCACGCCGTTTTGCATCGACATGCTGTGAATTTCAATACTTTTTGAGACGTCACTTGTCGCGCTAATGAGCGTTACATCCTGCTGGCTGGCAAATGTCATGAAGCCGGCGCCAACGTTCTGGCCGGGGGGTGTCGCGCGTACCCATGCATTTTCAATGGATACGGTATCTTTTGCGAGAGCAGATGCGCTGGCCACAGTGAATATCAGGATAAGGAAAAAATGTGATAAACGTGGCAAAGAAAACATGGATGGCAGCTTAATCATTTAGTGTTCTCAAATGTTAATTAAGGAATTTGGGTTTGCTTTATTGCTGAGTAGGTAGCTCGTCGCCGAACTGGTCTGCTTTTGCATCCGCCGGAATGGCATACTGTTCACTGGCCCATAGTCCAAGATCTATTAGTTTACAGCGCTGGCTGCAAAATGGGCGATAAGAATTATCTGTAGAATATTCAGTTAATTGTTTGCAAGTTGGGCACGCAACGGATCGTTTTTTTGGAGCGCTCATGATAAAAGTGATTCATTAAAAACAGAGTTTAATTTTACTGGATTTAATATTGTAGCTCGTTTATAAATGGCGCTTGTTTATAAATTGTCTTAATTTATAAATTGCCTGGTTTATAAATTGCCTGGTTTATAAATTGCAGAGTGTCAGTGAAAATTCAACGTCGTCTTCACATTTCTGCGGTTTCTGGGAGCAATCAAGCGCATTAAAACGTATGTTGATTGCATATTTGTTAGCGCTTACTTCCGGGAAGCAGCAAATATCATCTGCAACTTCAATTTTTAACATCTGAGCCGGTTTGGCGCCGCTCAACATTTTTTGGTATGCGCCGTTGACTGCTGTCAGCTGAGTAGTAGCACCGCTACCGCGCAATATGCGCAGAATAATGATAATCGCCTGTTGCATAGGAATCAGCGGTTGCAGCCATGATTCGAGATCCCTGGTACGGCGTTCTTCGTCAAGCCCCAGCCAATAGTGATAGGAAGGAACATCAAACTCGCACACGCCCCCTGGAATGCCGGCACGCTGCTTGATGCTCATCAGCCACTCGTTCGCACGTAATGTCTGGCCAAGTTTTGATGTTTCTAAACGCAGTGCATTGGCTGCGATGTCGATATCGTTAAGTGTGGATTGAAGCGCGTCAGCAACAATTGCCGGATTGCCGACAAGTAAGTGCATTGCATGTTTTTGGCGGTCCAGTTCTTGCAGAAGCTCTGATTTAAGTTCAGAGCGGTCTACAACATCCAGTATCTGCAGTAATGTCAGCAGTGCGCAATGGTGATGGTATTCATGTCCGGCAGCAACGTTATGCAAAACTTTGGCAAAAAGATCCTCCACGCGAAGCAAAGTGCGTATGCGTTCATTGAATGGATAATCGTAACTAGGCATTTTTCATAACGTTATAGCGTTGAGGTGGCTTTTGTTAACTGTAGGATCAATTACCGTAAGATTAATTGGCTGAAAAAGTTGAACTGAATTATTAAATTTATTTGCTAACTATGCAAGTTCTAATAAGTTTATTATGTAATTTATTCACTTGCTCAGTTAATTCTGCGAGTGAACCATTATTTTCTATAACTTCATCAGCCCCATTCAGCCTGACTTTTCTGGATGTTTGTGCGGCCATGATTGCTTTTACTTCGTCTTCCGTTAATTTGCTGCGAGCCATTGCCCGGCTGATCTGCGTATTTTCATCACAATCAATCACTAGTATTTTGTCAACCACACTGTGATAGCGCTTGTTTTCAAACAGCAGTGGTATTACCAGTATCTGGTACTGCGGCTGCAGTTTGCTTTCGTTATCTTTAATTAATTCTAAGGCACGCTCATAAATTGCCGGGTGTAATAAACCCTCAAGCCTGAGGCGTTCTGCCGGATTGTTAAGTACGCGGGCACGCAGTCTGCTGCGGTTCAGGCAACCATCGTCATTTAAAACTTCAGCACCGAACATCTGTTTGATTTCAGCAAGTATAGGGTTGCCGGCGGCTGTCAGTTCATGAGCAATCACATCGGTATCCACGACTGGAACACCTAGCTGTGCAAACTGCCTTGCAGCCTCGCTCTTGCCTGAGCCGATGCCGCCTGTAAGTGCAACAATGTACATATGCTGATAGGTATCAATAAAAGGTTATGGCAGATAAACCTGCGATAACTGTTGTCCAAAGAATAACGCCGCGATGCCGCCAATTGCTAAAAACGGACCAAACGGGATGGGCACTTCTTTACTGCGTTTGGTGAGTACGATTAAGGCAATGCCGATCGCGGCCCCTAAGGTGGATGACAGCAGAATAACCGCTGGTAGCAGTTGCCAGCCGAACCATGCACCGATTGCTGCCAGTAGCTTGAAGTCACCGTAACCCATGCCTTCTTTACCGCGGATCAGTTTGAACAGCCAAAACACGGACCATAAAACCAGATAGCCGGCCATGGCCCCGATCACTGCAGATTTCAAGTCGGTGAAGCCGTGGTTCAGGTTAAATAGTAAACCCAGCCATAGTAGTGGTAAAGTGATGTCATCAGGTAGTAGCTGCGTGTCAAAGTCAATGAAGGTTAGTGCAATTAAAGCGAAGACAAAAATCCAGGCGAATAGTGTGGCAGCGGTATAGCCAAATTGCCAGCTGGTCAGGCCGATGAGGGCGCCGGTTAGCGCTTCCACTAAAGGATAGCGCATGCTGATCGGTGCTTTACAGGCACTGCAGCGGCCTTTCAATAGCAGGTAGCTTATTACCGGCACGTTCTCTACTGCTTTAATCTTGTGGCCGCAGTGTGGGCAACTGGAGCGGGGTTTTGAAAGTGTGAGCTGCTGTTGTACTGGGGTGTCTTTGCCCTGAAGTTCCAGGCAGTTGTTGTGCCACTCCTGTTCCATCATCTTCGGTAACCGGTAAATAACAACATTCAGGAAGCTGCCCACCATTAAGCCTAAAATAACAGAAATGGTAATAAATAGAGTGTTGTTTGCTTGAAGCAGGCTGGACAGTTCGGTGAGACCTGTGGGCATAAGTGTCCTTTTATAATTTGGTTTTATTATGGTTTAGCTTATTAATACATTAGCTGTGACTATAGCCTGCCATAAATTCTCTGTAAACTTAATGTGTCATTCGGTCGTTAACTTAAGCGTGCTGTTTCGAAATCTATTTTTTTGATTTATTGCAGTGTGGACTTGAAATACATACGCCTCGCCACAAACATATAAGTGTATTCAAGATTATAATTAGCGCGTGTAGTAAGAAGGAAATAAAATGGCAGATATCATTGATCAACAAGATGTAATTGACCTTATCAAGGCTGAGTTAGGAAAAGCTGAATTAGACCGTTCAGAGTGGGATGAGCCTATTATCTGTCGCGTTGAAGTTGATTTGCCTAGCTGGCTATCTCAATTGGCCGGTGGTGAGGCTTGGGAAGTTTATGCGGAAGACGAAGAAGAGAGCTGCGTTAGTTTTGCGATGCGTGAAGTTTCAGCAAAAACACCAAAACTGGCAGAGGTTACCTTGTACCACAACGGCTATGCTGTGGTGGATGTAGAGGGTAAGGCTCTATTTGACGGGTCGCTAACATCCGGCAGCAGCAATTATGCGCATTTGACTTACTATCATGCGGATACCGGTGAAAAAATCACTTTGAATTAATTTGTTTTGCAGCGGGGTTGTTATTTGCAGCGGAACTGTTAGAAGCTCCGCTTAACTGCAAACTCCGCAAGTGCGAGCATTGCCTGTTTAAATGCTGAGTCAGGAAAATGTGCGATCACTTTGCAGCATTTTTCTGCTTCTGATTCGGCAAGTTTCTTTACATGTGCCAGGGCGCCGGAGTTGGTAACGGCGGCAATCACTTCGGGTAATTGCTCCAGGCCACCATGCTCAATTGCATTTCTGATCAATTGGCTTTGTTCTGCGTCAGTGTTACGCATTGCATATAACAATGGCAGCGTAGGCTTACCTTCGGCCAGATCATCACCCAGATTCTTGCCGATTTCGTCACTATTGCCACTTAAATCGAGTATGTCATCAACCAGCTGGAATGCCGTACCCAAGTGCATGCCATAAAGGCTGAGTGCGGCTTCATCTTCCGGACCGGCTTTGCTGATGATGGCACCTAGCTGCGTGGCAGCCTCAAACAGTTTTGCAGTTTTGTAATGAATTACACGGAGGTAGTCGTCATCGGTGATGTCGGCATTGTTGACGTTTAACAACTGCAATACTTCGCCTTCCGCAATCACGTTGGTGGCATTACTTAATACTTCCATAACACGCATATTTTTGACTGCGACCATCATCTGGAAGGTGCGCGAGTAGACAAAGTCACCTACCAGTACGCTGGCTGCATTGCCGAACAGGGCATTGGCAGTGCTCTGTCCGCGGCGCTTGGAAGATTCATCAACGACATCATCATGCAGCAGGGTGGAAGTGTGTATGAGTTCAACAACGGCGGCTAGCTGGTGGTGGTGCTCTTCGATTTTTCCGAACAGGCCTGCTGATAGCAGTACCAATATTGGACGTAAGCGCTTGCCACCGCTATTGATAATGTATTCGGCAATCTGGTTAACAAGTGCGACCTCAGAATGTAGGGATAGCCGGATCACGCTATCTACTTTGCGCATATCCTCTGCGATGCATGAATTAATGATGCTGGGTGTCACGTTGATTAACCTAATAAATAAGAAAATATTTTATCACAGCCTGTTTTAAGCTTGATAAATAACTAGCTAAGATTGATTTAAAAGTGAGATAATTACCAGCTTTGGTGCAGGCGTCATAATTTTTAAAAATTACATAGATTATGATTTGCTTTGCGGGATAAATTGCGTATAATGCGCGATTCTTTTGAAGTATGAGTTAAAGGCATAATCATGTATGCAGTGATCAAAACTGGTGGTAAACAATATCGCGTAGTTCAAGGCGAAAGATTAAAAGTAGAAAAATTAGACGTTGAAGTTGGCGGCACAGTTACGCTGGATCAAATTCTAATGGTTTCTGATGGCGACAAAACGACAATCGGCTCACCTATTATCAAGGGTGCGACTGTTAAAGCTACCGTGGTTTCTCATGGTCGTGGCGACAAGGTAATGATTTTCAAATTCCGTCGTCGTAAACACTACCGTAAAACTCAAGGTCATCGCCAAAGTTTTACAGAAATTAAAATTGAAGCAATCGCTGCTAAATAAGCAGTTAGAGAATTAAGGATTAAATCATGGCACACAAAAAAGCAGGCGGTAGTTCACGTAACGGTCGCGACTCACAAGCCCAGCGCTTAGGCGTTAAAGCGTTTGGTGAGCAATTTGTTTCAGCTGGCAGCATCATCGTGCGTCAGCGTGGTACAAGAATGCATGCTGGTGAAAACGTAGGTATGGGTAAAGATCATACTTTGTATGCAAAAGCTGACGGTAAAGTTAGCTTCACCGTTAAGGGTGCATTAAAACGTAAAACTGTGAATATTATTCCAGCTTAGTTTTTGCGAAAACTAAAGAAGCCCTGTCTTTTTGATAGGGCTTTTTTGTTTTTTAGGTTTAGTCTTTATAATAAGGTTTGCTTCTGATGCGCTGCTGGTACAGAGCCGAGTGCGCATTTAATTTTGGGGCAAAGTGATGTAATCGCACAAGTTCGTGCATTGAGGATATGAGCACCATGCAAATTTTTAATTTGCGAGCGTAGCCATTTAAGATATGAAATTTATTGACGAAGCAACCATTAAAATCTTTGCGGGTGACGGCGGTAACGGCGTTGCTACGTTTCGTCGTGAAAAATACGAACCGATGGGCGGCCCAAGTGGCGGTGATGGCGGTCGAGGCGGCTCAATCATTATTGAAGCAGACCGCAATATCAATACATTGGTAGACTATCGCTACACACGTAGCTTTAGGGCGCAGCGCGGCGAAAATGGCCGCAGTGCCGAATGCTACGGTGCTAAGGGTGAGGACATGATCCTGCGTGTGCCCGTAGGTACCGTAGTTTCGGATAAATCCAGCGGGCAGATGCTGGTAGATTTGAGTGAGCATGGTCAGCGTGCGCTGATGGCAAAAGGCGGTAATGGTGGCCTGGGTAATGTGCATTTCAAGTCAAGTATGAACCGTGCGCCGCGCCAGTGCACTAAAGGTGAGCCGGGGGAAGAGTTTGAGCTGTATCTGGAGCTGAAGGTACTGGCAGATGTTGGCTTGCTGGGTATGCCGAATGCCGGTAAATCTACGTTTATCCGCTCAGTTTCTGCGGCTAAACCTAAAGTGGCGGATTATCCGTTTACAACTTTGCACCCTAACCTGGGTGTAGTGCGCGTAGATGCTGAACGCAGTTTCGTGATTGCGGATATTCCAGGCATTATCGAAGGTGCCGCTGAAGGTGCCGGATTAGGACATCAGTTCCTGCGTCATCTTGCGCGTACTTCCCTGTTATTGCATCTGGTAGATATTGCACCGTTTGATGAGGCGGTTGACCCCGTGCATGAAGCCAAAGCGATCGTTGAAGAGCTCAGAAAATACGATGAGTCACTTTACAATAAACCGCGCTGGCTGGTATTGAATAAAATCGATATGCTGCAGGATGCTGACGCGGCAGTGAAAGCCTTTGTGAAGGACTACGGCTGGGAAGGCCGTGTATTTGCAATTTCTGCAATCAGTGGTTTAGGCTGTAAAGAGCTGACTTACGCGATCATGCAGCATATAGAAGAGAATCGGGCAGCTGCAGAACAAGCAGCGGATCTTGCTGAATCTCAAAGCCCTGTGTCTGAAAATCCAGCGTTTAACAACCCAGAGTCCGGTAATGAAGTTGCCTGAATTTAAATCTCTGGTATCAGACGCAAAAGTCATTGTCGTTAAAGTAGGCTCCAGCCTTGTCACGAATGATGGTAATGGCTTGGACCAGGCCGCTATTGCGGGCTGGGCGACACAGATCGCGGCACTGGCGCAGCAGGGCAAACAGATTGTACTGGTATCCAGTGGTGCTGTTGCCGAAGGCATGCAGCGACTGGGCTGGAAAAAGCGCCCGACCGCGGTCAATGAATTGCAGGCAGCAGCAGCTGTCGGTCAGATGGGGCTGGTGCAGATGTATGAGAGTTGCTTTAGTCAGCATGGTCTGCATACTGCTCAGGTGCTGCTCACGCATGATGACCTGGCAGATAGAAAGCGTTACCTGAATGCGCGCAGTACCTTGCGTACTTTGCTGGATATGAAAGTCATTCCGATTATTAATGAGAATGACACTGTGGTAACCGACGAAATCCGTTTTGGTGATAACGACACGCTGGGTTCGCTGGTTGCAAATCTGATTGAAGCGGATACGCTGGTGATTCTGACCGATCAGCAGGGCTTGTACACTGCTGATCCGCGTCGTAATCCTGATGCGACATTTGTCAATCATGCCACCGCTGGTGATCCTGCACTGGAGCAAATGGCTGGCGGCGCTGGCAGTACCGTTGGTACTGGGGGTATGCTGACCAAGATTCTGGCGGCTAAACGTGCCGCACGTAGTGGTGCACATACCGTGATCGCGTCTGGTCGTGAAAAAGATGTGCTGGTACGGTTAAGTGCCGGCGAAGCCGTTGGTACCCATCTTGAAGCTACGCAGATGAAAACGGCCGCACGTAAACAGTGGCTGGCAGATCACTTACGCACTTCGGGCAAGCTGGTGCTTGATGCCGGTGCGGTCAAGGTGCTGAAACTGGAAGGTAAAAGCCTGCTGCCGATTGGTGTGACTGCGGTTGAGGGTAATTTTGAGCGCGGTGATGTGGTCGCTTGTGTTGATGCTGATGGTAAGGAAGTTGCACGCGGACTGGTCAACTACACAGCAAGCGAGGCGGCCAGAATCATGCGAAAAGCCAGTAGCGAGATTGAATCCATATTGGGTTATGTGGATGAAGCTGAATTGATTCACCGCGATAATTTGATCCTGATTTAATTAAAGTTGGCTGTAATTGGAACTGCAACCAGCGATTATTTGGAAAATACAAAATGAATAAACCATTAGTAGCCATCATTATGGGGTCAGACAGTGACTGGCCTGTGATGAGAAATGCAGCGCAGATGCTCGCCGATTTTGGTGTGCCTTATGAAGCCAAAGTGGTTTCAGCGCACCGTACGCCAGATCTGATGTTTGAGTTTGCTGAGAACGCCGCCAAAAACGGCATTCAGGTGATTATTGCCGGTGCTGGCGGTGCAGCGCATCTGCCGGGCATGGTGGCGGCAAAAACAACGCTGCCAGTGTTAGGGGTGCCAGTGCCATCAAAGCATTTGCAGGGTCAGGATTCTTTGTTGTCTATTGTACAAATGCCTAAAGGCATTCCGGTTGCTACGTTTGCGATTGGTGATGCAGGTGCCGCGAATGCAGGGCTGTTTGCGGTATCCATTCTGGCAAATCATGATGCGGATCTGGCAGCCAAGCTTGCCGATTTCCGTAAAAAACAGACAGAAAAAGTATTTAATATGGAGTTAACTGACCAGCCGTCAGTGAAATAAAAGTCCAGCCGTCAGTGAATTGAAAGTAGAGTCATGAGTCAAAGCAAGGTAATTCTTCCTCCGGCAATGCTGGGTATGTTAGGCGGCGGTCAGCTTGGCCGCTTTTTTGTGATTGCAGCGCATGAAATGGGCTATAAGGTTACTGTGCTCGATCCGGACAAAAATAGTCCTGCCGGTAAAATCGCCGATGTGCATCTCTGTGCAAAATATGACGATGCAGCCGCATTAAAGCAAATGGCTGATACTTGTCAGGCCGTAACAACTGAATTTGAAAATGTGCCGGCAGCTACGCTGGAAACATTGGCTGGCTCTGTTCCTGTACATCCTTCCGGTAAGGCAGTGGCGATTGCACAGCATCGTGTCAGTGAGAAGAATTTTCTTAAGAATGCGGGTTTGCCGGTTGCACCTTTTGCTGTGATTGACAGTGATGCGGATATTCCGGCAGATGATAGCGATATTTACCCGGCGATTCTGAAAGTTTCCCGCTTTGGATATGATGGTAAGGGACAGGCGCGTGTGGCCAATTCTGACGAAGCTAAAAAGGCTTTTGCTGATTTTGGGCAGGAAGAATGCGTGCTGGAGAAAATGCTGAAACTGGATTATGAAGTTTCGGTCGTACTGGCCAGAGATGTTAACGGTCAGGTTGCTACGTTCCCTACCGCAGAGAATAGCCATCTTAATGGTATCTTGGATGTCTCTATTGTGCCGGCACGCGGCAGCGATGCGGCTAATCATCAGGCACAAAAGCTGGCAATCAGTGTGGCCGAGAAGCTTGATTACACGGGTGTTTTGGGCGTCGAGTTTTTTGTTTGCGGCGGTGAATTGCTGGTAAATGAGATTGCACCGCGCCCGCACAACTCCGGGCATTACACCTTGGATGCATGTGTAACGAATCAGTTTGAGCAGCAGGTGCGCGTAATGACAGGCTTACCTTTGGGTAGCAGTCGTCAGCACAGTGCGGCGGTAATGGTGAATTTGCTGGGTGATGTCTGGCCGGATAATGCTGCCGGTGGCAAAGATGAACCTGACTGGAGTTTGGCTTTTGCCAATGCGCAACTGAAAATGCATCTCTATGGTAAGCATGAGGCGCGTGCTGGGCGTAAGATGGGGCATTTTACAGTGATTAATGCCAGTCGGGATGAGGCAATCAAGCAGGCGCTGCAAGTACGTTCAGAATTGAATATAGGCAATTAATTTTATACGGCGCGGTTTAGCGGTATCAATTGAATCGCGCTGTATAAAAGATTTCGATAATAAAAAACCGAACTAAATAAAAGAACAGAACCAAATAAAAAAGCCGAACATGGGTTCGGCTTTTTTATTTGAATTCCAAATATTACTCAGGCAATCAATTACGCCATTGCTTTAATCGCAGCGTTTAAGCGGCTTTTATGACGTGATGCTTTGTTTTTATGGATAATGTTTTTGTCCGCAATGCGGTCAATTACGCTTACATTTTCAGTGTAAGCAGCAGTAGCGGCGGCTTTGTCACCAGCTTCTACAGCTTTGATAATTTTTTTAATCGCAGTGCGCAAAGTAGAGCGCAGACTTGCATTGTGGGCACGTTGCTTTACTGCCTGACGAGCACGTTTTCTTGCTTGTGCGGTATTTGCCATCTTGTCTTTTCCTAAAAGCTATTCATAATACGAAGCGCGTAATATTAACTACATATTAAACAGATTGCAAGTTAAAACGTACAAATATCGTAAGCAATTGCTACGTGGTGTCACGTGGCATGATAAAATTGCGCAATAGTTTGTTAATACAACACTTTACATCCCTTTTTATTATAACGATAAAGCATGAATTTACTTAAAGCGCTGGCTAAAGTCGGCAGCATGACTTTTGTCTCGCGTATCTTGGGTTTTGTGCGCGATACCTTGATAGCGCGTGTTTTCGGCGCTGGCATGCTTAGCGATGCTTTTATTGTAGCCTTCAAAATCCCTAATTTGTTACGCAGAATTTCGGCTGAAGGCGCTTTTAGCCAGGCCTTTGTGCCAATTCTGGCTGAATATAAAAGCCAGCGCAGTTTTGAAGAAACGCAGGGGCTCGTCAACCGGGTTGCGACCTGGCTCGGTATTATTCTGGTCGTGGTGACGCTGTTAGGCATGTTGGCAGCACCGTGGATTGTGAGCCTGATTGCGCCCGGCTTCAGGGCCGATGCAGAAAAAATGCAGCTCACTGTTGAGTTGCTGCGCATTACCTTCCCTTATATCTTCTTTATCTCACTGGTTTCGATGGCGGGTGGGGTGCTCAACACCTATAATCGTTTCGGCATTCCTGCTTTCACACCGGTATGGCTGAATGTATCAATGATTCTGGCGGTGCTGTTTTTCGCCGACTATTTTGATGAGCCGATCAAGGTGCTGGCCTGGGCAGTATTTGTCGGTGGTTTTCTACAGCTTGTATTTCAGATTCCGTTTCTGCGGCAGATCGGTTTGCTGCCAAAGTTTGATTTTAAACGAGACGATGAAGGCGTCTGGCGTATCTTGAAACTGATGGGGCCAGCTGTATTAGGTGTTTCTGTTGCCCAGATTTCATTGATACTCAATACTATATTTGCTTCTTTTCTGATCACCGGCAGTGTCAGCTGGCTGTATTATGCGGACCGCTTAATGGAGTTCCCTACCGGCGTTCTGGGCGTAGCGTTAGGCACCATATTGCTACCCAGTTTGTCCAAAGCGTATGCCGGTAAAGATGATGCCGAGTATTCGCAATTGCTGGATTGGGGCTTGCGCCTGACCTGTATTCTGGCAGCACCTGCAGCAGTAGCATTGGCGGTGCTGTCAGCGCCATTGGTTACCTCACTTTTCTACTATGGTAAATTTACGCCTGTTGATGTTGTCATGACGCAGCAGGCTTTGATTGCATACAGCATTGGTTTGCTGGGGTTGATATTGGTGAAAATCCTGGCGCCGGGTTTTTATGCGCGCCAGAATATCAAAACACCCGTAAAAATCGGCGTATTTACTCTGGTAATTACCCAGTTTATGAATGTGCTGTTTGTGTTTGTGCTTAATCTACAGCATGCCGGGTTGGCATTGGCAATCGGCCTGGGTGCCT